>MICN01000025.1 GCA_001829875.1 Syntrophus sp. GWC2_56_31 | reverse complement strand
TTCATCGCGCTCGTGCAGACGACCGAGAGCAAGGCACTGCGCCACTATTTCTTCGGCGAGCGGGCGGCGGCCAAGATTCCCGACGTGCCGGAGGACACGCCGAAGCGCCCGCTCACATCCGCGGCGGTCATCGGGGCCGGTACCATGGGGGGCGGTATCGCCATGAATTTCGCCAGCGCCGGGATCCCGGTCGTCGTCCTGGAGGTCAATCAGGAGATGCTGGAAAAAGGGTTGGCCACGGTGCGCAGGAATTACGAAAATTCCCTGAAAAAGGGGCGCCTTACCCAGGAGAAATTTGATCGGGTGACCGCATTGATCCGGGGGACGTTGTCCTACGACGAGATCAAAAACGCCGATATCGTCATCGAAGCGGTGTTCGAGGAGATGGGTGTCAAGGAAAAGGTATTCAGGAAGCTCGACGAGGTGATGAAGCCGGGCGCCATCCTCGCCACCAACACCTCCACCCTCGACGTGAACAAGATCGCACGCTTTACCCGGCGGCCCCAGGATGTGATCGGCACGCATTTCTTCAGCCCGGCCAACATTATGAGGCTCCTGGAAATCGTCCGCGGTGAAAAGACGTCCAAAGACGTTCTGGCTACCGCCATGGCGCTCGCCAAGAAAATCAAGAAGATCGGGGTGGTTTCCGGCGTCTGCGACGGCTTCATCGGAAACCGCATGATCGAGCAGTACGGGCGGCAGGCCGGGTTTCTCCTCGAAGAGGGCGCTCTCCCGGAGCAGGTGGACCGGGCGATGGAGGAGTTTGGATTCGCTATGGGACCGTTTCGGATGAGCGACCTCGCCGGCAACGACATCGGGTGGTACGTCCGCAAGCGGCGCCGCGCCGAAAATCCAAATGTCATCTACTCCAGGACCGCCGATCTGCTCTGCGAGATGGGGCGCTTCGGCCAGAAGACCGGCGCCGGCTGGTACGACTACAACCCGGGCGACCGCAAGGCTTATCCCTCTGAAGCGGTGAACGCGATGATCGTCAACCATTCGAAGGAGATCGGCGTCGAGCGGCGCACGATCAGCGATCAGGAGATTCTAGATCGGCTGGTCTATGCGCTGGTAAACGAGGCAGCCTATATCCTCGCGGAGGGGATCGCACAGCGGGCGTCGGACATCGATATCATCTACATCACCGGGTACGGTTTCCCGCTGCACCGCGGCGGCCCGATGTTCTACGCCGACATTGTCGGCCTGTCCAATGTGATTGCGGCGATGCGGAAATACGCCGGCGGACGCCACGGCGAGTTCTGGAAGCCGGCGCCGCTTTTGGCCAAATTGGCCGCCGAGGGAAAGACATTCAACTGATTTGAGGAGGCAACGATGCTGAAAACCAGACTTACGGAGTTACTCGAAATCAAACATCCCATCATCCAGGCAGGCATGGGGCCGTTCAGCAACAACAACCTTTGCGTCGCCGCGACCAATGCGGGGGCGCTCGGCCTGCTTTCCACCAGCGGACTCATTGACAAGGAAGGGCAACCCTGGATATACAAAGCATTTGTGGAGAGCGGCGAGGCGTCGATGGATGACGATATGGCCACCGTCCTCGAGAAAATCTTGAAACGGACGTATCGGTTGACGAAAGACCAAGGCGGCATCTTCGGCATCAATGTGATGGTATCGGCGGAAATCCTCGATAAAGCGCAGATACTGATCGACACGGCGATCCGGGTCCGCGAGGAGAACCCCGCGATGAAGAAGCATTTCAAGGCTCTCTTCACCTCGGCCGGCGACCCCGTCCCCTGGCGCGACAAGATCAAGTCCGCCGGATTTACCTGGCTGCACGTCGTCCCCTCGGTGAAAGGCGCGCTGCGATGCAAGAAAGCGGGAGTGGATTGCATCGTCGCTTCCGGTCACGAGGGCGGCTTTCACATCGCCTGGGAACCGGTCCATTCGATGGTCTTGTTGCCCGCCGTGATCGACGCGATAGCGGATCCGAGTTTCCCCGTGGTGGGGGCGGGCGGATTTTGCGACGGCAAGACCCTGGCGGCGGCCATTGCCATGGGGGCCGCCGGTGTGCAGATGGGAACGCGACTTCTGGCGACCCAGGAGAGCGACTTCCATCCCCTGTGGAAAGAACAGGTCGTCAAAACGGAGGATCGGGGAACCCTGGTGGCCCGCGGCATCGTGGGGCCTGCCCGGTGGCTGAAGACCCGTTCGACGACGATCCATCTGCAGAATACGATCGTGAAGTCTCCCGGGGTGTTTACGGGCGTCCCCGATGACTGGAGCACCGTTCCGCCGGAATTGATCGAATATGAAAGGGCCGGCATCAAAGCCGTCTGCATGGGCGATAGGGAAAACGCGATGATGGCGGGCGGCGAATGCGCGCAGCGGGTGAACGACCTGCCCAAGGTTCGGGATCTGATCGAGCGGATCATGAAGGAGGCCGAAGAGATTATAAGAAACATGCACAAGAATCTGGCCGCTTCATGACGGAAGGGTATTTGGCTACTGCTTGACAAAAAAATGAAGATGTGTACGGAATGCGCACGAAATAAAAAATCGATTCTCGGCGGGAAATGACACTATGAAGACCTACGAAGCGATCAACGACCGTATCGAATCCGGGAAAGCCGTCGTGCTGACGGCCGATGAGATCATGGATTACGTGGACAAGAAGGGGCTCCAGGCTGCGGCCGAAGAGGTGGACGTCGTCACGACCGCGACGTTCGGCCCGATGTGTTCGTCGGGCTGCTTCTTAAACTTCGGGCATTCAAAACCGAGGATCCGCATGTCGGAGGCGTGGGTCGCCGATGTTCTTGTCTACACGGGCCTGGCGGCCGTGGACGTCTATCTGGGATGCACGCAGCTTCGGCACGGAGATCCGGCCAACATGTATCCGCCCGGCGAATTCCGGTACGGCGGCGGCCACGTGATCGAGGATCTCGTGGCGGGGAAAACGCTCCAGCTCTTCGCCCTCTCCTACGGCACGGACTGTTACCCGCTCAAGGAGATCAGGACCTATTTCACGATACAGGATCTGAACCAGGCGATCATGGTCAATCCGCGCAACTGCTACCAGAACTACAATGTGGCGGTCAACCGGTCGGACCATACGATTTACACCTACATGGGCAGGCTCGAACCGCATCAGAAAAACGCGAACTACTGCTCCGCGGGCCAGTTGTCGCCCCTGCTCAACGACCCCTACTACGAAACCATCGGCGTCGGCACGCGCGTCTGGTTGGCCGGTGCGCAGGGACACGTGTACGCCGAGGGGACGCAGCACGCCGGCGGCGTCGGAAGAACGCCGGAAGGCATGCCGATGGGCGGAGCGGGCACGCTGGCCCTGACCGGCGACATGAAAGCGATGCGCAAGGAGTTCGTGCGGGGCGTGAGCTTCCCGGGCTATGGCGTCTCGCTGGCGCTGGGGATAGGAATCCCCATCCCGATCCTCAACGAAGAGGTCCTGAGACGCACCTGCGTGCGCGACCGGGATATCCTGGCCCCGGTGGTCGACTACGGTTCCGAATATCCGCAGAATACCGGCAACGTCATCGGTCACGTGAATTACGAACAACTGCGCACCGGCCGGATCGAGGTCGAAGGCCGGACGGTGGAGGTCGGCTCGCTCTCCTCCTACTACAAGGCCTTGGAAGTTGCCCATCTGTTGGCGGACGAGATCCGCCGGGGTGATTTTCGGGTTGCCGCCCCGATCTCCCCTCTGAAGAAAGATACGAAAATGAAACCGCTTGTGAAAAGGGAGTCGCCCCGATGAACAAAGACACCGTGACAAAAAAACTGATGTTCTACTTTCCCAAATGCGAATGCGACAAGCCGATCATCTACCACCTGGTCAAAGACCATCATCTGATCGTCAATATCTTTCGCGCGAAGGTGACGCCGGAGGAGGAAGGATACCTTGTGCTGGACGTCACGGGCACGGAAGCGGCGATCCAGGGCGGAATCGATTTTGTAAAGACCTTCAACGTCACGGTCAACTACTCCGGGAAAGGGGTCATCCGCGACGAGGAGCGCTGCTCCCATTGCGGCTACTGCGTCCCCTACTGCCCCCCCAGGGCGCTGAAAATCGAAGATAGCGTTACACGAAAGATCGCCTACAACGAATCCGAGTGCATCGAGTGCCTGGCGTGCATCCGCATTTGCCCCTATGGCGCATGCACATCGGCATTCTAACCGGCTGTTGACCGGGGGCGCACTCCCGCCAGGGAGGCGCAAGAATGTATAATTTGTTTTTGTACATTACCGGAAAAAACCGCAGGTTTTACAAAACGCCCATCTGCTGCGTTTCCCTTATCCTTCGCCGTTCAACGTACCAACAAGTACGCCTCACGGCTCAGGATTGCGGGGGCCTTGCATCTGGACGTTTTTGAACAGCCTGCAAAAATCTATGAACGGCAAACGGGTATACAAGACATTTGTCCATAAAGAAGCGAGCCTCCATATCTGCTGCGACGCGTTTGATGCGGTGACGCAGGAAATCGTGCGGCAGAGGGCGATTCTGGAGGAGTACATCCGGCGGCATCCCCACTTCCAGCATTCACTCGAACCCGTCGAGCTCTTCGCCGATGCACCCGAAGTCGCCCGGCGGATGGCCCGCGCCGCCGACACCGTGGGTGTCGGACCGATGGCCGCCGTCGCCGGCGCCATGGCCCAGCTTGCGGTCGAGGCCGCTCTTCGGGCCGGGGCCGAAGAGGCGATCGTGGACAACGGGGGCGACATCTATCTGCAGACCGTCGAGCCCGTGATCATCGGTCTCTATCCGGGCAAGTCAGAGCAGATCGGCCGACTGGCCTTTTCCCTGCAGGCGTCCGACACCCCTCTGTCCATCTGCTCGTCTTCGGGGAAGATGGGGCACTCGCTGAGCCTGGGCCATTGCGATCTGGCCACCGTGGTCGCCAAAGACGCCGCCCTCGCGGACGCCGCCGCGACCATGGCCGGCAATCTCGTCAAGTCCGTCGGCGATGTGGAGCCTGCGCTCAATCAAGTCGTCGCTATAGAGGGCATCAGCGGTGTACTGATCGTCAAGGACGGCCACGCGGGACTCGCCGGAAAGCTCCCCCCCCTTGTGAAGATGCGCTGAGTATCCGGCGGCAAGATGATTTTTTAGACGATGGAGAGAAAAAAGTGTATAGTGATCTAGAAATATCTTACTGCAAAGGGGACTATGGGCAGTATGCAGGGATTATGGAGGGATCTATGAAGACGTATGAAAAGATTGAGAGGATATATATTCAGCCCAGGAGTTTGCCGCCGATTATCTTGCCGATGAACTGATCGCTTTCGGATAGGTGGTGAAGAAGAAACTTTTAGCAGCCCCCTTATCCGGCGTCATGATTATGGATGTCCTGGGGCGTTCCCCGATGAGAAGCAATTTAAAAAACAGAACGGAGAGAGTATGCGATTACAGTTGACAGCGGTTTTTGAAAAGGTCCCCTTGGGCTACATCGGCTATGTTGAAGAATTGCCCGGAGCAAATACGCAGGGTCAGACCCTGGAAGAGGCACGATCCAATCTCTTTGAAGCGGTTGAGATGATCATCGAGGCCAATCGGAACCTCTCCGAAGAGGAAACCCATGACAAAGTAATGATTAAAGAACCCTTTGCAGTGCTGACGGCATGAAGAGGGAAGAATTCATCAAACACCTGCGGTTGCATGGATGCGAATTCCTGCGGGAAGGCAGCAACCACACTGTTTACGTCAACCGCAGAGAGAAAAAGGCTTCGACCGTCCCCAGGCATAGGGAAATCGATGAGGGTCTCTGCCTCAAAATATGCAAGGATCTGAATATCCCAAGCCATAACTACCAATCCTTCCTGATCGAATTGTGCTCACTGCTGGGCGTAGCGCCGCCGGATCCGACGACAACGGATGACCGGCAGAACGCCTATGTCTTTGAGCGGGCCGTCCCCAACTTCTATAGCGACGACGCGGGGAAATAGGGAGCTGTCCCCATTTTCAAACTTCGATGGCAACGCCGGGGCATGGGCAAACGGGGCGGGATTCGCATTATTTATTATGTCATGAAAAAGCGAGATGAACTATGGATGTTGACCCTTTATGCAAAGTCGGTGCATGACAACATCCCAGCGCGCATTGTCAGGGCGATGAAAGAGAGGTTTTGATATGAAAGGGCATAAGTTGTCAGACGGGGAGCTCGAACGCCACGAGGCAAAACGGGACATCTGGCGGGAAGTATTGGACGGCATAGACGAAATCAAGGCCGGAGGCGGGAAAAAGTATGTCGTCGAGCCGAAAACAGAAGTTGCCAAGGCACGCATAAAGACGGGCCTTTCCCAAAGCCAGTTTGCCGCATTGATGGGCGTATTGAAACGAACGCTGGAACAGTGGGAACAGGGGCGGCGCGAACCGTCCCGCGCGGCAAAGACGTTGATCAGAATCGCTGATCTGCGTCCAGAAGTGCTGAAGGAGATTACCGTTTGACCCGGAAGGATTGTGATGTTCTTATCGACACCTTCATCGGGGCGTTGAACAAGGGGGTGCATTATGAGCAAACCATACTCTATATTGAGAGAGAAAATGAAATCCGCTGCTATAAAAAAAGCGGCTGGGAAAACAAGAACCTTACTTGATGCGATGCCTTTGCAGGAATTGCGACATGCCAGGAATTTAAGCCAGGAACAACTGGCACAAACATTGTCAGTCAAGCAGGCAGGCAGAGGTATCAAAGCTTGAAAAGCGGACAGACATGTATATCAGCACATTAAGAAATTTTATCAAGGCCCTGGGAGGTGACCTGGAAATCATCGCCACCTTTCCTAATGGGTCAGTTCAGATCAGTCAATTTGAAAACATTGCTGCGAAAACAGAAAGAGGAAATTTCTCGAGTTCGGGTTGAAACATGCGAAGGCATTGCCGCGAATTTTATCATCGCGTAGCTTACTAAAGCCTTCCTGTAAGTCACAGATTAGTCAAAGATGAAAAAGGTGATGGTTTCAGACGGTAAACAACATCTGAAGTGTGTGCCAGATTCTCCTTGACATAAAAGACTCCCTTACGTAACCTCAACTCACATAAAGACAAGCTCTTATCAAAAAGATCAAACACAGGAGACTTTCATGAACGTGAACACGCTCACACGTAAATGCGCAACCAGTGAAGGCGCCGATTTCTTTGGTGTCGCCGATGTCCTACCGGCCCGCGAGGCTATCCGCGAGCAGGGCGGCGAACTTGTAGCTTCATTCCCCCGAGCTGTTTCCATCGGTTTGAAGCTCTTCCATCCGATCGTCGATCAGCTTCCGCGGCGCCTCGAAGACAATGTGCACGCTCAGAATTACGACCACCACTGCTACACTGTCATCAACCAGAGACTCGACCTCATCACCTCGAAGGTGGCAGACCTGCTGCAGACACAGGGGTACCGGGTCTACCCGGTACCTGCCTCACAGACAATCAACACGGCACGCAGTATAGGAGTGTTTTCGAACAAAATGGCGGCGCATATGGCGGGACTCGGGTGGATTGGCAAAAGCTGCCTGCTGGTTACACCGGAAAACGGTCCACGCTGCCGGTGGGCGACGGTGCTTACTGACGCACCACTTGCGCAGACCGGGCCACCGATGGACACGCGCTGCGGCGACTGTAAGGAGTGTGTGGACGTATGCCCTGCGCAGGCGTTCACCGGCAGGAACTTCCGCGAGGATGAGCACCGTGATGTGCGGTTCGACACAAAGAAATGCAAAGACTACCGTAAGAAGTGTCATGATCAGTACGGAGTGAAAGAATGCGGCATGTGCCTCTGGGTCTGCCCGCACGGCAAGGCAGCGTCACAAAAGCTCTCCGCCGGTTAGTTCTGCATTCTTGACTCATAGGTCATCGGAAAAAGAGAAGTTTGTATCTAAATTATCCGGCGGAGAGATTAGAGATGGGCAACACGCTTCACATCACAAGCGGCGACATTGCAGGGGATAGTCTGAGGAAATCTGGTCTTCCCGGGGAAGTATTCGTATGGCACGACATACTTTACGATGGACCTCGTGATCCCGGTTGGCCAAATGAGAACACCCTTAACGCACGTGCGATCTTTCTTGAACAGGCCACCGCGGGCGGACTGCACAAGAAACATATTCTGGAAACATTGCATAGTCAGTATCGTAAATTGGCGGAAGCAGCCATCTATGAACGTATCGTCCTGTGGTTTGATGCGTCCCTTTTTGACCAGTCGATGCTTGCCCACATTCTTGTGTGCTTGCTTTACAAGGGCACCCGGAAAGCTGATCTTCTTTGTGTTGATGCGTTCCCGGGAATCGTGCCATTCAACGGACTCGGCCAACTGCAACCGCTTCAACTGGCTTCCCTCTATGGCAATTACCGCCCGGTTACGGATTCTCAGTTCCAGTTTGCCACCCTCGTGGACAAAGCGTTCGCCACTCAGAGTATAGGATTGTTGCTCCAGTTGTCAGAGACCACCGACGCCCCTCTGCCCTGGATTCCTGCTGCCGTGACGCGGTGGCTTCAGGAACAGCCGGACCCAGTAACCGGACTGGGATGCCTGGAGAGCCTTGCCTTGGGGGCCATTCGTGGCGGCTGCGAGGCCCCAAGCGAGATCTTTTCAACCGTGGTTGCATCTGATACATCACCGCAATTTTGGGGAGACATCACATTATGGGCGAAGATCAACGCCCTGGCGGATCGCACGCCTCCGCTTGTACGGATCGAAGGGCCAGCGGAGCGGTTGCCACAATGGAAGAGCCCGCTGGATTTGAGACACTTCAGAATCAAGACGTTGCTGAACAAACCGACTTCAGGCGACTTGCAATAGCTCCCGCCTGATCCGTGACGTTACATGATTTCAAATAGTTATTTTCATCATTTCAGCAAGGCTTGTACGCTTGACTCGTAGGTGTTGTCAATAACTGGCAAATTTCATTTTTCTCTTCGATCAGTTTTGCGTATTTTCAAAAGAAAGAACCTCATCGCACCTCACCGAATGATTTTATCTTTTATCAGACAATCTGCACCGGCGGAGCTATTTGAAAGCGACTGCAGGGGAACCGCCGGCGTGGGCCGCTTGACCCCTTACTTCAAACTCGATGGAGTCCAGTATCGCATGATCATCTCCGATGAGGGAGAGACGATGCCGCCCCCTTTCGGGTTTCCAGCGCATCAAATGTCCTGTCCCCGATAGGCTTTTTCCGTCCAAGCGCCAGGCATAGGCGAGGCCGCTTTCAACGGCTTCAAAGATGACCCGTTGGTTCGCATCCGGGATATCCGGGTCGATGGCGATGATGGTTTCGTTCAAGGGATAGACGATCTTCGGCCGGACCTTCGTGCCGGCTGCCGCCAGGGAAACGATCTCCCCGGCAGGTTCGGTCCCCGCGATAAACCATTCCTCGATGGCCTTGCCCTGGAAGGGTTGAAAGGCAATCCTTTTTGCGACGACGCCGTCCGGCGGCTGCGGTGTCGGGCTTGGCCGGCTGCCTTGCAAGTAGTTCATGATCTCCAGCCACACCGGGGCGGCGCCTGCAATGCCGGTGACGTTTCGCATCGAACCGCCCGAAAAGTTGCCCACCCATACGCCCACGGTGTACCGGCTCGAATAGCCGACGCACCAGTTGTCGCGCATGTCCTTGCTCGTTCCCGTCTTGACGGCGCTCCAGTATTTGGTGGCCAGGGGATTCTCGAATCCAAAGGTCATGCCCCGCGACTCCCGGTCCGAAAGGATCTGGGAGACGATAAAAACGGCCTTTGCATCCATGACGCGCACTTTGTGTCCGCGCTTCTCGTCGAATCCCAGCGTAAGCTCGCTCCACAGCCCCTCGTTGGCCAAGGTCCGGTAGGCGTTGACGAGCTCCAGCAGGCTGACATCGACCGACCCCAGGGCCAGGGACAGGCCGTAATGATCGCCCTCTTCCAAACCCCCGAAACCGAGCCGTCTGAGCCGTTCGACCAGCGCGTCGGGACCGATCAGCATCAAGGTCCGCACGGCGGGGATGTTGAGGGACGAGGCAAGGCTCTCGCGGACGCTCACGGGACCGCGGAAGATGTTATCGTAGTTCTGCGGCGCGTAAAGCCCGCCGACCGTGGGAATGAACAGGGGGCTGTCGTCCAGGAGCGTGGCGGCGGTGATGATTTTCTTCTCCAGAACCGCTTCATACAAAAAAGGCTTGAGGGCCGAGCCGGCCTGCCGTTTGGCGATGATGCCGTCCACATAGGCGGCGCTGGACGAGGACCCCGTGTTGGCTACATAGGCAAGGATCTCCCCCGTCTGATTATCGACAACGAGGGCCGCCCCGTCTTCGACGTTCTGATGCCGCAATCCCCTCAACCGGCCTTCCAGGACCTCGGCGGCAAATCCCTGCAAAGCCCCGTCGAGGGTCGATACAACCTCCCTCTTCCCCTCCGTCAGAAGCTTTCTCGCCACATGGGGCGCCAGGGAGGCGCTGGGTTTGATCGCGTAGAGCCCCGTCAAACGATCGGCGGCAAGCGTCTTTGCTTCCGTCGCTGCGGCCTCCAAATGCATGGACAGGGCGAGCACACCGGCCCGATGGGCGACGGCAGCGGCCGGGGCATTGGGCGCACGGATCAGGGAAGCCAGGATGAGCGATTCCGCGTCCGTCAGCCCGGAGGGCATCTTCCCGAAGAGGCCCCGCGCGGCGGCAGTAACCCCCTGGAGCTCGCCCCGAAAGACGATGAGATTGAGATAGGCCTCC
>MICN01000024.1 GCA_001829875.1 Syntrophus sp. GWC2_56_31 | reverse complement strand
GCAGAGCGGCGCCCGTCCGAGATTGGTATGGAGAATGACCCCGGTGGCGTTGATCACCCGCTTTAGACGGTACCGGCCGAAGCCTTCGAGGATCTGCTCCGCCTGCTGCGCCGATTCCTGCTTCGTCGGCAGGCGCAACCCCTTGTCTTTTTCCTTATTCGCCAGGATCCGGTCGCGGAGCGACTCCACGACAGACCGACACGCCTCTTTCACCAATTCCCGCGGAAACCCGGCGATGCTTTCTCTTTTCTCAAGCAGAAGCATCATCTCATCGATCTTCGGCAGGCTCTTCAGAAGTTCCCTCTGATGTTCATCCATATTTTTGCACCCATCTTTACGTTTCAGTCTTCGGAAAAACACATTTCTTCTCTCCTATCCAGCCGCTCAATACAAGAGGTAACAGGGCATCGTAAATCAGGTTCATCCGGTTGATGCGTACTTTCGTGAAAAAGGATGAGCTTGAAGCCCGATCGCAACCAACCTCACTTTCACAAACAAACGGCTCTGGGAATTCTAAACTATGGAAAATTATGAATAGAAACGTTGAATATGCAACTAAGCCACACTGCGACTTTGTGACAGCCTTAAGCCATGTGTTATGTTGGGCAAAACCATGTAAGATGTAACAATTAGTGAAATTTTTGATCACCTGAATTGATATTCCTGACGCACCCGAATTGTTTCTCATAGTTATCAAGGTTTTCCTTTAGGGCGTTGATTATTCTTTTAATATGAGTTGGACTCACAATTATCCTCGAGACCAAATGAGCACCGTTTGGTGAGTTTAAAAGCCAGTAAAGTATGAACTCATCTGCACTATGTGATGCCATCATGCTATTGCTGTATCTCCCTCTCGACATTTCATCCCCAGTGCTAACCTGGATTTTGTGTATATTCTCAGGTTTCAATTGATCATCAATATTGACCTCAAAAGATTAATGAGAAATCAAAATTGTGGTAAATCATCTGCTCGACAGAGGGTTGTCAGAATCCTTACTGTCTCGTGTTCATTTGACCGATATTCATAAATTCATCATGATAGGATATTTCATATAGCAACGTCGAGTTCCTCCACGAACTTCTTCAAGGCTGGGACACTGGCAGGCGCATCTAAATACAAATACTCGTAATTCAGGATGGCGACCACTCGGTGGGCCTCTTTTAGCTTCTTGTCGTATGTACCCCCCACAAGATTGTAAATGTTCCTTAGCAATTCGGCTGGATGGGGTATCTGTTCAACGTCTTGCTGTTCAACGTCGATACCAATTTGTTTTTGGATAAATGCTAAGGTAAGCAATGGATTGTAGTAACTGAAATGTTCGGTGTCCGCGAGGAACCACGCCTCTATCTCTCTTACTACGATGATTAGCTTACATGGTAGGGGCATTGACGCCAATCGGTTTGCCGTTAGCTCGTATATCTCCTCCAATTCATCACTAGATCTTGGATAAATATCGCGTAGACCTAGTATCCGTCCATATCCTGCATTTCGAAGGTTGTTTGCGCGTTCTTCAATAGCAGGAAGAACCTTTCCATCGCATGCACAGTTGACTATTAGAACATTATGGTATGCGTTTTCTGGTGGAGCGCCCCGGATGCCAATCTCATGGTAGAGTCCTCCATGCTGCTGCTGACGCTCTATTCTTAAATGTTGATAACCAAACATCTCAAACAAAAGACGTTCTACGAATACAAGCTCAGTTTGCCCCTCCACAAATATTGCTAAGGCACTCATGTTCGACTTGAGTTCGCAACGAAATAATCGAAGTTATTAAGCCCTAATTTTTCGAATTTCTCAAATTCATCACGGGAATTTTCGTAGTTTTTCACTTTTACCAAAGATCCTGTGCGGATTATCACGCTCCAATGTTTCAGCGGGACTTCGTTCATCACAAATCGATCATTCGTGGTCATAAACAATTGGAAGCCTCCCTTCTCGGCTTTTTCAATTAAGGTCTTAATCAAACCAACGGACCTTTCGAAATCCAAGCCTTCTCCAACATCATCCAGGAAGACAGTGGAAGGAGCATTAGCGAACTGTGCCAAATTCATGCGGATGACAGCACAAAGTGCTCGGAACATTCCTAAGGACATCTGTTGCTGCTCCGTATTGCATAGTAGATCCTGCTCTTTAACCCATAACCCGATGGGTGGAGGGCTTGTCGGGAAATCTGTTAGCACCCCCGTACCTAGATCTTCCAGATCGTATCCGACCTGATTCATGTCGGCAATAATCGATTTTTTAAAGTCATCGCCAAATTTATTTATTGCCGCCACCATCAGCAATTGAAGCAATTCTCGATTTCCGAAATCACGGCTGAGGACTTTCTCAGGATCTTGGATCTGATTTAAAGATATGATCATTCCGGGACTTCCGATCGCAAATGGCCCAAAGAGAGTCGCAAATTCGTAATGTTCAGTGCCTTCTGCCCAAGTTGCGATTTCTTCCAGGAATGGATACTGCAAAGAATCTCTTTTCGAAAATATCGCCAACTGGTTAGGCTTTATCTGAAAGTCGGCCAGCTCGCCTTTTGGCTCGGTTCTTATTTTGCCGGGGCCAGAACCTTCGCGTATCAAATATTGATCATTGCCGCAGATCAGATGCTCGCTACTGACCAAATGATCCTGCAAGGATAGATCATAAAAGAAACTCTTGCCATTTGGTGTCACCAGAGTCGCTTTGTAGGCACCTGACCCAAATAGAGACGGCTGCTTTCCGGCCAATAAGCGCGCCAGTCCAGCCATAACTCGCAAGAGACGAGACTTCCCGCTGGCGTTTTTGCCCACTAGCAGATTAATCTGGCCGAATAATGCCGGCTCAACGTTCCATTCTCTTTTGTTACCTTCGTATTCTTTGTACTCAATGTTCTTGAGCTGCATATAGATTCTCTCTTAGATATAGATATGCCATTGTTTGTTTTTTAACAATAACCCGTTTTTGCGTCGGCTAACTATAAGGACGAGTGAGTATTGTGTCAAGTAAAAGTACCCACATTACCGCTTTCACGAAGTACGGAAAAACCAGATGGGCCTAAAAAATCGGCGCATTGTCATTCCTGCGGAAGCAGTAATCCGATTTTTCATGGGTCTTGCTTCTTCTCTTCTCTCCGGCCGCTCAATACGAGGGGCAGCAGGGCATCATAAATCATCCGCTGCAGGTCTTCATCCGCCGACCGCTCTTCGATCAGGCGTTGAAGGAGAGTCTCCCGCTTGCCGATGAAACTCTCATAAGCCCCGAGTACACGGCGGCATTCGTCTTCTTCGTGGGGAATCCGGACCAAGCCGCGAAGGCCGGAACGGCAGATGAGGACGATAAGATCGTCCTGGACCGGGCTCTGCGTCCGGAGGAGGGCTATCTGCGTTTTTTTCCCCTTGATGAAGCGGACACTGTGAGGAACAAACATGTCTCGATAGGGGACGGGAACGCCTTCCACCGGGATTTCGTAGGTGTCGAAAGGCCTCATCTTGTCGAGGAAATCCGGATCGTACCGCCGGAGGAACTCCCCGTGGTCCTCCGCCAATTCCTGGTAAATCTGGGCCGCAAGCTCAGCCGGATCGGTCTTCCCCCGTCTCCGCGCCTTGTTCTTGTTGAGGATCGCCTTCTCCTCCTTCTGCCGGGTTCTCTCGAAAAACTCCCGGAGATAGCGGTAGAGGGCGTCGATCATCTCTTTACGGCGCTTCGCCGAAGCGACCCCCAGCATCGCGAGGACGGCGTCGTCCAATTCCCGGCGGTCGGCCATGTCGAGCTCGCAGAGATCGGAGAGCTTCTCCAGCTCCGCCTCCTTTCCCGCCTGGCGCCAGGCCATCTCCCGCATCCGGCGCACGGAGAGGAACTGGAGGGCCTTGCGCTTTAACATCTTCTGAAAGGCTTCACTGATATGTGAAAGAACATCATCGTTACACAAAATGATGTTGGGGACAGGCATCATTTTCGCCGAATATACGTCCAACTGGATATTCCCTTCATTTCCGAGAATGCGGGCATAGACCAGGCGAGACAGGATTGAAATCGAGCTATTCAGAACTCCGCATAGGGGATATATCAACTTTTCAGGGACGTTGTATAAACCCAGGAGAGAACTATTAATGTGGAGTTGATGGGGGTTAAGAAAAGTAATCAGCTTATACTGCTGTATTTTTGGAAGAACAAGATCAGCTCGATCGTAATGGGTTAGATCATACCAACTTCGATCCTCCGTTTCTCTTCCTGCGCACGTCGGTTGTTGATGGTAACCCTTCGTCTCGCCATGCAATATATATTTTAGAGCGAATGACCCTTCTAGATCCAGCTTTGATTTATCAACCAACAGAACAGATTTTGAACAACTATCTGGGCCTACTGTAAATTCATCCACCTCCATCAGGCTGTGGACCTCGGGCTCCAGGAACTTCGTCTCGATGGGGCGGATCTCGCCCCGCTCCTCGCCGCAGCGGACCAGGCGGACGTCGCCGGACTCCACGACCTCACGCGGGACGCCGTAGGCATACCGGAACCGTCCCGGATCCTCCTCGGTCTTCAGGGCCTCGGTCGTGTGGTCAATCGGAAAAAAGAAGCTGTCCTTGCCGCTCTTGACACCGAACCGCACCTCAGCGATCTCCCCCAGGGGGGCGAAGCGGTCGCCGAATTCGTCCAGCAGGTCGAACCAGAGGTCCGGCGCGCGGAGCCAGACCCCCCATTTTCCGCCATAGTATTCGCCGCCGGTTGCCTCTGAATTTTCCTCCTCGTCGGCCTCTCCTGATTTGCCCATGACAGCGCCGAGGCGGACCCCCTCCCGCCAGAGCTCTTCCTGCCGGACGAGACGGGCGCGATAACGATCGCTGACGCTGTTTTCCGCAAGCGACAGGATCTCGTCGCGGAAGTCGTCGGCGGCGCGGATCGCATCGAACGTTGTGCCGTCGTGGGCGAGGATCTCGCCGATGGGGCGGCGGAGCTGGACGAAACGAACGGTGTTGGCCATTCGTTTCGCCCTCTCCGGCTGCTTCCGGAGGATCGTCACGGTCGTGGCGACACGGGCGCCGACGAACCAGGGCTCGTCGATGCTCTCGAAGACGGCCAAGATCTCGAATTGGCCGAGGATCCATGCCTGGAGACGGAAACCGTACTCAACGTCGAGCCACTGGCTGGAGGTGAGCAGGCAGAGCCGGCCGACCTCCTTGAGGAAGCTTGCCGCATGGGGCCAGAAGTAGCAGTGGATGTCGCTCCGGCCAGAAAGGAGAACCCCACCCTCCTCCTGGACGAGTTTGTGATAATACTCTTTCGTTCCCTTTTTGTATATTCCCTTTTCTTTCTTCGCGTCCCGGGGGATCTCCTCCTGGCGAATGTAGGGGGGATTGCCGACCACCGCGTCGAGGGGCGGGATCTCCACGCTGCGGTGCTGGATTTTCCCAAGGCCTTTCACCGTCACCCGCTTCGGAAGCCTGAGAAAGGCCGACCGCGCCCGGACATCGAAGAAGTCGCTCCGGGCGATTTGGGGATAATTTTCCTCATCGATGAGATTGCGGGTCGCCAGGTTGATCGTCGTCAGGTGCGTGGCGAAGTGGGAGACGTCGATCCCGAAGAGATCGGAAAGGAGCGCGCCGTGGGGCCGGGCCGGGTCCAGCTCCCTTTTTCTCGCGTAGGCGCGGACGAGAAAGGTCCCGCCGCCGCAGGCCGGATCCATGACTGTTTCCTGGCCGGTCGTGATGCAGAAGCTGTTGATGAGATCGACGATCTCGACCCGGGTATAGAACTGGCCGTACTTGTGTCGCTCGTCGGGCGAGATCAACCGCTCGAAGATGGCGCCGATGACCTCGTAGTCGAGCCTGGAGAAATCGACCTCGTGGATCTGTTCGATCAGTGCCCGCCAGTGGACGACGGCGGTGTCGGAACAAAACGGGATGCGGTTCCCGAGGGCGGCGTGATCCTCCCCAAAGACCGTCTCGTAATCCTGGGTGACCGTTTTGGCCTCGGCGAAATACTTCTCCATGTGGAGGCGGAGGGGCTCCCCCGCGTCGATATGCTCCGGAACGGAGAGCTTCTCCATCCGGTCGCCGTAGCGCTTCAGCAGCGCCTCGTGGAAGACCAGCTTATTGACCAGGTTATAGCAGGCAAACTTGGCGGCCCGTTCGAGGTTGTCGCGGACGCCCTCCGGGTCGCCGTAGATGACCCACCCCTGTTCCTCTCGCATCCAGCGATCGATCTCGGAGCGGGAACGGGGTTTCTGGTATCGCTCCGCGACGGCCTCCAGGGTCAGTTGAATCGGCAGGCGCAGCGACGATTCGAGGGTCTCGATGAACTTTTCATCGGGGGATTTGTGACCGATCACCGCATCACCATGGACGATCCGGGCGAATTCGTGCAGAAAATCATCCAGCCAAACCCGAATGGCATGGACAGTCATGGGCAGGTCCAGATGGCCTTCCCGGTGAACCTGCGTCACCTCCCAAGAGCGGTACTTCTGCCCCTGCCAGGAGGCGTCGGTGAGTTCGGTCTCCCAGAGGACGAATTCATTGACGTTCCAGGTGAAGAAAAAACGGGACCCGGCGCGTCGGGCCTTGGCGCGGGCGTCGCGGACGACGGCGGCGTTGAGGGGACTCCCCCCGTCCTTGTTGTAGGGAAGCTTGACCTCACCCGTCAGGACGATGGAGCTGTTGCGATCCAACAAGATCAAGTCGTTGCGCTTGCGGGTTTCACCGCTTTGCCGTTCACATCGGGCAGTCAGAAAGGGCAACTGATTATCCTTTCCGATCAACTCATTGATCCAGCCCGCCGCTGCCGCCGTGAATTCCCATTCGTTCATACTCACCCCGGTCACGACCCTTTTGCCAAAATTTTCCGCCTTCGATCGGTCATCTGGTATTTCTGCAACCTTTTGTGCTCATCCATTATGCGCCTCCTCCGGTTCTTCCGGGTGATACGTCCTTGATCGGACGATAGCCGATTGCGGATAGACTTGCAAGCCGTACTTGTGCGAGTACTTGTTGTTTTTTCTCGGAAGCTGGTGTAAATCCTGCCATAGATTTAAAGATAGGAGTCGTTATGAAGCGATTTGAAACGATCATCAGCAACGCCCTCAAGGAGTCCCTGTCTGACATCTACATCACCGGCGGCCACCCAATGGTATCGAGAAAACACGGTTCGATCCAGTTTCACGGCGCCACGAGATGGACTCCCTCGGAGATCGATGACCTGGTCAGGTCGCTCCTGCCCGCCAGGCAACTCGAAATTCTGCGGCAGCGAAAATCCGTCGATCATGCCATGTCCATCGGCGGCGCCCGCCTCAGGATCAACTTTTTCACAACGACCCGGGGGATAAGTCTGGCCATCCGCGTCCTTCCGGGGCATATACCGACGATCGACGAACTCAATCTCCATCCCTCCCTGAAGGAGATCGCGAAACTCAAGTCGGGGCTGGTTTTAACCTGCGGTTCCACGGGTGTCGGCAAGACAACGACCATTGCCGCCATCATCAATGACATCAACCGTACCCGCCAGGCGCATGTGATCACGCTCGAAAATCCGATCGAGTACCGGTTTAAATCGGACAAGGCCTTCATCCAGCAGCGTGAGCTCGGTGCGCATGTGCCTTCCTTCGCCCAGGGGCTTCTCGATGTGCTGCGGGAGAATCCGGATGTCATCTTCGTGGGCGAGCTGCGGGAACCGGAGACGATGCAGCTTACCCTCAATGCCGCGGAGTCGGGGCACCTGGTGATCGCCACGATGCACGCATCGACCCCGGAAGAGGCCATCTACCGGCTCTGCAATGCCGTGCCCCCGGAGTCACAGAACGAGGTCCGCTACCAACTGGCATCGACCCTGAGCTGGCTCATCGTTCAGCAGCTTGTCTATGTGGAAAAAATCGGATACCTCGTCCCCACTCTGTCGATTGTCCGCGGAACCTCATCCATAAAAAACATCATCCGTGAAAACAAGCTGAACCAGCTCAACAGCGCCGTACAGCTCGGGAAAACCGAAGGGATGTTTACGACCGAACGCTATTGGAGCGAATATCTCGAGACCCGAAAGAACTTAATCCCCTATGCACAAATCTTCCACGCCTCCCCCGAGGCTGTACAGGAGGACTCATATGAATCGCCGCTGTCGGAAGAAACCTACCCCTCTTTG
>MICN01000023.1 GCA_001829875.1 Syntrophus sp. GWC2_56_31 | reverse complement strand
GTGCGTATTGGAGTAAGCGCCGGTAAAACGGAATTCCTTGAAATTCATCAGCATCGGCTGGCTCAGGGTGATGCTCCCAAAGACGATGCTGATCATGCAGAGGGAACCGCCGCTGGAGATAAGTTCAAAAGCCGCAGGAACGTTCTCGGCCATGCCGGAACACTCCAGGATCGTCTCGAAACCGATCCCATGGGTCCATTCCCGGGTTTTTTGCCCGAGATCCTCGCTGCGGGGATCTATCGCATGGTCCGCCCCGAAGCGCTTCCCCAGGTCCCTCTTTCCCGGTATGGGTTCGGAAAGGACGATCGGGGCGAAGCCGAGGAGTTTCAACAATCTCACCGCCGCCAGCCCGATAGGCCCTCCGCCCATGACGAGGACCGATCCGCCTTCGTTTCGCGCGGTGTTGATCCCGTGCAGGGCGGCGGCGAATGTTTCGGCCAGGGCGGCGTTTCGAGAATCCACCCCCTCCGGTATCGGAATGGCCATTTGTGGATAGACCTTTATGTATTCGGCAAACGCCCCCGGCAGATCCCCGATTCCGATCGTGCGTCTCCGTTCTTGACAGAGATAGGGTCTGCCGGTCCTGCAATCCCGGCATTTCCCGCAAAAGGTGGGTCTGATGATGACCCTCGCCCCTTCCGTAAATCCTCTCACCTGATTGCCCCAACCGGCGATGGTCCCACTTGCCTCGTGGCCAAGGATTGTCCCGTCGGCCAGGAACCCGCTTTCGATCAGCGAGTGATCCGATCCGCAGAAACCGGTATTCACCACCCGTATCAGAAGCATCTCATCTTCAAGGTGCAAAGCGGGGATTTCCTCGGCGATCAACCCCTGTGCGCGGCGATAGACGACGGCCTTCAATGCATTCACTCCTGATGCCAGTCCGTATCACCCGCCTTGAAGGAGCGAAGGAGTGACAGGACTTCTTCTTTGGGCATTCCTTTTCTGGGTAATGGTATCGCTTTCGTCGGCGCCATACGATTTATTACGAACTTTGACGCCTTCGTGTCAAGACAATTCGCTAGCCGGTCTTGACAGGTCCTGATAATAGTCCTTGACTTTGCCGGAAATGAGGGTATTGTATAGCCAGCATAGTGATTGACTAAGAAAATTAAATAATTGTCCTTCCCATATAGGGAAGGGAAAAGACTTCCAAGCCCTGTCTATTATGATGTGACAGGGTTTTTTATTTTCGGATGACAGGAAAACAGGAGCCCAAAGTTTTTGTGAGGTTTGCCGAGAAAGAGGATGAAAACATGAATATACACCTGATAGAACCTTTGAATCATTTTGTGAAGCTGCAAGACAGTGTGTGGGAAAGCGGTTCGTGGCAACTGGACGAGGAGCAGGCCAAGAAACTGGTCGGGGGCGAGATATATTTTCATAAAAAACGTATGGACCCCTCTTTTTACGGCGGGACAATCCTCGGATACAGGATCCATAAAGAAGGAGAATATCAGGGAAAGATCGTTTTCAAACTCCAATATAACCAGTCATGCAGAAATGTCTGCACGGGAAAATCCGGCTGGAAGAGGGTGATAAAGATCACCGAGCAACAATAACCTATGGACTCTTGATGATCGAAAGAGGGGGAGATGCAGAGCAGTTACGGAAACCACCGCCATTGAGAAGGGAAGGTACGATCGATGAAAGCAGAGATGGAAGAGAAGATCAAATTCGGAGTTGGGGGTCTCGTTTGCGGGGCCATTGTCGCGATGATTATCGGGTTTGGATGGGGTGGCTGGGTAACCGCCGGCACCAACCAGAAGGTCAGCGATACGGCGGTCTTGGCGAGTCAGGCGGCGATCTGCGTCGCCCAATACATCAAGGAGCCGAACAATCAGGAGAAGCTAAAAGAATTTGCGGCGATAGACAGCTATAAACGCTCCGAATTCATTGAAAAGGGTGGGTGGAACAAAATGCCCGGGCAAAAAGAGGCCAATAACGGTGTCGCCAACGCATGCGTCGAAGGGCTCGAAGTGCTGATCCAGAAATAGGACAAACCAACATAGGAGGATGAAAGATGTCAGAAGGAAAAGTGAAATGGTTTAACGATACAAAGGGATTCGGTTTTATCGAGCAGGAGGGCGGCAAGGATCTTTTTGTGCATCACTCCGCAATCCAGGCAGAGGGTTTCAAATCACTGGCCGAGGGTGATCTGGTCAGCTTTGATGTAACCCAGGGCGCCAAAGGTCCGGCTGCCGAGAATGTTCGCAAGCTGTAGGACTTTGTTTAAGGGGTGTTGATCTGCGCCCCGGTTTATTCCCATTCAGGTTTTATGGGGAATATGCCGATCATAGAATCAAACTGACGAGATGCTGCGATGCGCGTATTGAGTCTATTCTACTGGATGTTAACAAAATAAGAATCACAGGGTCTTTGTGGTGATTGCCACCCTTATAGACCGGATCTTAAATGATGGACTCCAGTTGACAGACAAGACGGCATAGGCGGCGCTCGTTTTTTTTGTCACTCAATTTCCGTCGCCGGGTCTTTTCACCTCGACCCAGTGTTCTTTGTGATCATCGACGAGGGTAATCGCTTCATCCTGTTGCGGGATGCCGTCGACGCTCACCTTCGTAGCGCCATCGCCTGCCTGCCCGCGCCGAACGGCGATGTGGTAGACCGTTTCCCGATACCGGTAGTGCACGGTAAAACCCTCCCATTCCGCCGGGAGGAGCGGTGCACAACTTAGTCTGTCTGCCTTGAGTGTGAGCCCCAGGAGTGATTCCAGGATCAGCCGGTACATCCAGCCGGCCGAACCGGTGTACCACGTCCATCCGCCGCGGCCGGTGTGCGGCGAAACCGCATAGACGTCGGCCGCGATAGCGTAGGGTTCCACTTTGTAGGTCGCAATCGACTCGGGAGACCGCGCGTGGTTCACCGGGTTGATCATGGCCATCAGCTCCCAGGCGCGCCGGCTGTCGCCCAATTCAGCGAAGGCCATTGCCATCCAGATCGCCCCGTGGGTATATTGCCCGCCATTCTCCCGTACGCCGGGGACGTATCCCTTGATGTAACCGGGATTCAAATCAGACTTGTCGAAGGGCGGGTCCAGGAGCTGGATCAGCGACTGGTCCCGGTGGATAAGGCGTTGATCCGCCGCCTCCATGGCCGTGCGCACCCGTTCGATATCGCCTGCACCTGAGAGAACAGACCAGCTTTGCGCGATCGCATCCATCTTGCATTCGGTGTTTTCCGCCGACCCCAGCGGCGAGCCGTCGTCGAAGTAAGCGCGGCGGTACCACCCGCCATCCCAGCCGTGCTGCTCGATGTTCCGCTGCACCTGCGCCGCCTCTGCCTCGCACTGTTCGGCGAAGGTGTGATCGCCGCGCCTGCGGGCCACCTCGATGAATTGCCTGAGCACATCGTACAGGAAAAACCCCAGCCAGACGCTTTCGCCTTTTCCCTCGGCGCCGACCATGTTCATGCCGTCGTTCCAGTCGCCGGAGCCCATGAGCGGCAATCCGTGCTCGCCATAGTTGAGACCTCCCCGGATGGCTCTTGCACAGTGTTCATACAAACTGGCCGTTTCTTGAGACCGACCGGGCAGATCGTAATAGGAATCCTCATTCGCGTTTATCGGGCGGCCCTGGATAAAGTGGATGGGCTCATCCAATACACCGTAATCCCCGGTGCTCTCGACATAGCGGCATGTCGCCAAGGGCAGCCAGAGATAATCGTCGGAACAGTGGGTGCGCACGCCGCGGCCGGAAGGAGGATGCCACCAGTGCTGTACATCGCCCTCGGGGAATTGACGCGCAGCGGCAAGAAGGAGGTGCTCGCGTACGAGGCGCGGCTCGGTGTGGATGAGCGCCATCACGTCCTGCAACTGATCGCGAAAACCGAAGGCGCCCCCGGACTGGTAGTAGCCGCTCCGCGCCCACAGGCGGCATGCCAGCGTCTGGTACAAGAGCCAGCCGTTGGTCAGGATGTTGAGGGACTGGTCGGGTGTTTCCACGTTCACTGCGCCGAGCGTGTGCTGCCAGTATTGCCAGACCCCTTCGAGTGCGCCCCGCGCAGCGGCAGATCCCCGGAAGCGACGCACCAGATTGCCGGCGTCCTCGGCGTCCCGTCCTACGCCGAGCCGAAAGACGATTTCGCGTTCCTGCCCGGCGGCCAGTTCGAAGGAAACCTGGATCGCGGCGCAGGGATCCAGGGCGGGCCCTACCCTGCCGGAGAGCCGCAACCGGGTCATCGCCGCCGGACTCCGAAGCGTGCCGTTCCTCCCCAGGAATTCGCTCCGGTCGCCGCTCACCGTCCGGGTCGCTTCG
Organism: Syntrophus sp. GWC2_56_31; assembly: GCA_001829875.1. Lineage (GTDB taxonomy): Bacteria > Desulfobacterota > Syntrophia > Syntrophales > UBA5619 > JAKAFS01. The sequence goes on along the minus strand of MICN01000023.1, from coordinate 11,561 downwards.
TCCACATCAAAAAAGGCGGTCCGGTCGGGGAATTCCGTATTGTAAGGGTTCCGTGCGAAGAGCGCCCCGCTGTTGGCGTCGACTTCGGTGATCACATGCATGGTCGTTTTGGGCCGCAGATCCCCCAGAACCCATTCCGCATATCCGGTAGCAGAGAGCCGACGCGATCTGCCCGATTCGTTTCGTACCTTCAATACCGTAAACTTGATCGATGCATCCATGGCCACGTAAACCCATACCTCGGAGCGGATGCCGCGCTCGTTGTGCTCGAAGACGGTGTAGCCGAATCCGTGCCGGGAGGCGTAAGGCGTCGCCCCGCGGCTGGGCAGCGGCGTGGGGGACCAGAAGTGGCCGCTTTCTTCATCGCGGAGGTAGAATGATTCCCCGCTCGTATCGCTCACGGGATCGTTATGCCAGGGGGTGAGGCGGAACTCGTGGGCATTCTCGGCCCAGGTGTAGGAAGAGCCGCTCTCCGAGATGACGGTTCCGAAGTGGGGATTTGCCAGGACATTCACCCACGGCGCCGGCGTCACCTGATCGTTCGTGGTTGTGATGATATACTCGCGTCCATCGGGGGTGAATCCGCCCAGTCCATTGAAAAACAGCAGATCGTGGCGGGGCAAGGCGGCAACTGCCGGGGGGGCGGCGCGGTCAGTCCGGGTCGGTGTAAAGAGCGGCACGGTTGATTCCGCCAGCTTCCTCCGGTTGATCTGGTCCGCCAGCATCCCCCGGCTGTCGGTGACGACGGCCCGGGCGACGGTTTGGAGCAGGATTTGCGCCACGCTCGATATCTGGTCCACAGGCCTTACGAAAATGCCGCCCGGTTGGTCCGTCACGTGGGCGCCTTCGCCTGCGGCAATGAGCCCCATGATTTGTTCCTGGAGCTGCTGCCGGTAACCGGCGTGATCTTCGTTCCAGATCACCAGGTCCACCGCCAGTCCTTTTAAGCGCCAGTACGCGTGGGCCTGTATGAGTTGACGCACCAGGTCAATATTGGCCGGATCTTCAATCCGCAGAAGTACGATCGGCAAATCGCCGGAAATAGCGTAGCCCCAGAGCGCGGATTGCCCGCGATGATTCCTGATGATGACGCTCGCGTCGGCGCGGAGCGAAGCATTGGCATAAATCATCGAGCCGGCGAGCCGTCCGTAGAGCTGCGCGTCGGCCTCCGTGGCATTGATCTGCCGCAATAAGATATCGCTGTGCGTCCACGCCAGATAGAAGACCCGGTCCGCGAGACGCCGGTCCTGGTATTTCTCGACCAGGCTTAAGGCTGCGTCGCGAGTCTCGCCGATGCCGGAGACAATATTGACCGTTGCCGTTTCTTCCGCATCGAGCGTGATGCGATAACGGATCGAGACGATCGGATCGAGCACGGAGCCCTCACTGCCGGAGAGCGCCGATGCATCACCCATCGCCTGCGGGTCGGCAACCGTATTTCCGCGGCCGATGAACCGCGCGCGGTCGGTCTCGTAAGAGATATCTCCGATGTTCGCGCCGTGGACGGCCATCAGATGAAACATCCAGGGAGCGTGCTCGTTCTTGGAGCGGGGCCGGCGCGTGCAGAGGATCGCTCGTTGCCGGGGGAGGATCTCGGTCTGAACAAAGAGATTGCTGAACGCCGGATGCAGCGCATCCGCCGCCGGCGAGGCGAGGACGACCTCCGCATAACTCGTGACGTCTATGGCTCTGCGTTTCCCGGAACGGTTGACGATGGTAACGCGGCGCAACTCGATGTCATCCTCGGGCGAAACGGCGATTTCCGTATGCGTGTCGAGGTCGTGGTCGCGGCAACGGAACTCCGCTTTCGACTCCGAAAAGATCGTTTCGTACGTATCCGCTTGTTTGAGCGCCGGCTGATAGGCCGTTGACCAGAATTCCCCGCTCGTCACGTCGCGGAGGTAACAGAAGGTGCCCCAATTGTCGCAGGTACTGTCTTCGCGCCAGCGGGTGACGGCCGTGTCTTTCCAGCGGCTGTACCCGCCGCCCGCGTTTGTGACCATCACGTGGTATCTGCCGTTTGACAACAGTTGCACTTCCGGTTTCGGCGTGTTCGGACTGCCGAACACGCGCACCGGCGACTCCGTGGCCATCGATTCTGAATGGCGGTCGGAGAGCTCGGCGGTGTGCGCGTAGAATGCCGTCGCCTTGGGGATTCGCTCCTGGAGCAGCAGCATGGTTGCCTGGAACATGGGTTCCGACTCGAACCGCTTCTGCATCGGACGGTCCAGGAGTACATAGGCCAGAGACAGGAAGCTCATGCCCTGATGATGCGCCATGAAGGAGCGGACCACGGCGCTTGATTGTCCGCGCGGCAGACGTGTTGGAGTGTAGTCGATTGCCTCATAGAAGCCATAGTTTCCTGCAAAGCCTTCGGCCGCGAGTCGTTCGAGATTCGAGCATGCCTCTTCGGGCGCCACCATCAGCGCCAGCGCCGAGGCATAGGGCGCAATGACCAGATCCTCGGCCAGCCCGCGTTTGAGACCCAGGCCGGGTACGCCAAAGGCGCGATACTGGTAGTTGAGATGAACATCGATGGCATTGTAGCCGGATTCCGAGCTGCCCCAGGGCACCCCGCGCCGCCTACCGTAATCGATCTGCCTGGCCACCGCCGCCTTGCAGGTCTGGTCGAGCAGCGTGTGTTCGTACGTCGGCATCACCAGGAGCGGCATGAGGTATTCGAACATCGAACCGCTCCACGAAAGGAGGATCTGCTCTCCACCGGCGGTGGTCAGCAGTCGTCCCAGGGCAAACCAGCTCTCCTGCGGCAACTGTCCCTGCGCAATCGCTATGAAACTGCAAAACCTTGCCTCCGAGGCGAGCAGATCGTAGTAGCTCGGGTCCCGCCGACGTTGAGCTACGTTGTACCCGATGGCCAGGAGATTGCACCCCTCATCGAACAGAAAGTCGTATTCCATATGGACGAGACCGTCGATTTGCCGTGCCAGCCCTTCGATAGCCGCGATCCTCGCACCGGCGTGCCGGCTTGACTCCACCCCTCCCTCGATGTTGGCCAATTGCCGCAGCGTCGGGATTTCTTCGATATCCGGCATCACGCGGAGCCTCTCCGGCGATGCCGGCAATGGTTTCCAGGCAGTGAGAAACGTCAGCTCATCGAGGGCGGTCCGGCACTGCCGGGCGAGCGCCTGCGCCCACCACTGCGCCCGGCTCTCGGGGTCCGCATCGAGAACATCGCGACCGGCAACCACTTCTGCGGCGGATGTTGCCAATCGATCGAGGCGCAGCCGCACCGCCGACAGTGTGGTGGGCGGGGAATCGATTGCGGACTCCAGTATTTCCTTCAATTGTACGAGGGAGTCGGGGGGGGCGCCGTCTGTCTCCTCGAGGACACGGACGGTGTCTCTGATTCCTTCAAACACGCGCGATCCTAGGATCCGGTCATCGGGCAGTGCGAGCAGTCCCTGGCGCAGCGTCAACAGATGGCCGGCAAGGTTTCCACTGTCCACGGTCGAGACATAGGCAGGTTTGAGCGGTTGCAGGGACTGCGTATCATACCAGTTATAAAAGTGGCCTCGGTATCGTTCCAATGCTTCCATCGTCTGGAGTGCATTTGCCGTCCGCTCGATGAGTTGTCCGGCCGGGATGTAGCCGAAGTCGTAGGCGGACAGGTTTGCGAGAAGGGCCAGGCCCATGTTGGTCGGCGATGTGCGATGCGCGATGACGGCAGCGGGATGTTCCTGAAAATTGTCAGGGGGCAGGAAGTGGTCTTCCGCGCCGACAAAGGTTTCAAAAAACGACCAGGTCTTTCGGGAAATCTTCCGGAGAAAGGTGATCTGATCAGCCGTCATCCGCGCTTCGCGGCGGGCAAGCGGCCGGCTGATCCACCAGGCGACAAAAGGAGAGACAAACCAGAGGCATAGGATGGGTCCGGCCACCGCTAATGTCACCGGATTCGAAAGCGCCAGATCGATAACCGTGGCGCCGGCAAGAACCGGAGGGATCCACATGGATCGGCAAAAAGAACGAAGATCGGAGCGGCCACTTCCATATCGATCATCCGATATGCTCCATTCGAGAAGCCGCTTGCGAGTGACCAGCATCCGCCAGCCTGTGCGCACAATCGCATCGAGACTGAAAAACGCCTCGTAGGGAAGGCAGACGAGCGTAAATGCCGCCTGGGCAAAGCGCCGGCCGGCGGAGTACAGGCTGGCAGCGAGGTGCTGGCCCGGAAGCACATCGCTTGGCTTCTGAAACAGTTCCAGCAAAGAGGCAAGCAGCGAAGGAATCAGGATGATCCCGAGCGCCGAGAGGGTCCAGAACCAGGCGGCTGACAATCCCGTCCAACCCAGGAGTAAAAGCAGGGTCAACGCCGCGGGTACGAGAGAGCGCCGCAGGTTGTCGAATATCTTCCATTGGGACAGCCATGAGAGCGGATTTTTTTCGATACGCGCATCGGGGCTGGGGACACCCGAGCGCAACCATTGCAGGATTTGCCAATCACCGCGAATCCAGCGATGCCGGCGGTTCACGTCCGCATTGTAGCGATGCGGATATTCCTCATAGAGCATCACATCGCTCAACAGCCCCGTCCGTGTGTAACACCCTTCCAGCAGATCGTGGCTGAGGATCCGGTTCTCGGGAAAACGTCCTTTGAGCGTTCGCTCGAAGGCGCCAACCTCGTAAATGCCCTTGCCGATGAACGAGCCTTCGCCGAACAGGTCCTGGTAAACATCGGAAACAGCACGCGTATAGGGATCGATGCCGGGCTCGCTTCCCCACATTGCCGCATAACGCGAACGGTTCATGCCGGGCAGGCTTACGGCCACCCGTGGCTGGAGAATGCCGTATCCCTCGCTGACACGCTGCTTGTCTTCGTCGTACCGCGGACGATTCAGCGGGTGCGCCATGGCGCCCACAAACTGCCACGCCGCATCGCGCGGCAGCTCGGTATCCGTGTCCAGGGTGATCACATATTTCACATTCGATAAGGCTGTTGTGTCGCCAACGACAAGGGAAAAACGATCGCCCGCGACATTACGAACACCCTCCCCTTCATCCCCTCCCCTCAATGGAGGGGGAATGTGGCATTCTTCATCTCCTCCCCCCGGGGGAGGGGAAATACGACAAGCCTCTACCCCGGCGGGAGGGGTCGAGGGTGAGGGGGCTGCCGCGCCGCGCAGGAGGGCATTGAGGTCCGCAAGTTTCCCCCTTTTGCGCTCATAACCCATCCACGTCCGCTCCTGAGGATTCCATCGACGCGGGCGATGGAAAAGGAAGAAGGCGTCGCCTCGGGAATGACCGTACTTGGCATTCAGCGCTTCGATCTTTTGTCGGGCAAGCCGCAACAGCGGTTTGTCCTCGGGGAGCGTTTCCTCCTCGGCGTCCCGAAAATCGGTCAAGAGGCCGAAGTACAGGTTAGTGTCCCGATTTGCCAGGAACCGCACTTCGATCGCCTCGATCAGCTCTTCTATATTCTGCGCGTTGATGAGCATCGTCGGAACCACGGCCAGTGTGCGGAATTCCGGCGGTATCCCCTTGGAGAAGTCCATGCGCGGCAGCGGTTGAGGTGTCGCCAGCAGGGTCACCAGCCAGTTTACCAGTGCAACGGCAAGCTGGCTTACGCTTAGAACCGAGAGGAGCCCGATCAGGGCAATTACCCATCCAGGCAACGCAAACACATCCGCCTTTGCCAGTAACCCTCCGGCGAAGAGTGCCGTCATCGCCGTGATTGTACCCAGATAGAGGAGCAAAGGAAAACGGCGAATCCATTTCTGCAGATTCTCAGATAGCGAAAGGCGTGCCTTCAGCGCCGCTTCGAGCCGGGGTAATCCCTTGCCGATCAGGTAGAAGCCGACATGTGCCACACGATCATCGCCGCCGCTGCTGTCCGCACCCTCCTGCGCCAGGCCGATCGCCTTGCGCGCCACCTCGCTTTCGTGAAACCGGCTCTGTTTGGCTAACTTTTCCACGACATGGCGGTAACGGTCACGGGTAGAAAAATCCATCTTGCTGTAAACGTCGCCGGGATCCTTGCGCAGAGTTTGGTCGACGACGCTCATCGACTCAACGAACGCTTTCCAGTCCATTGCGCCCAGGAAACGAAGAGAGCCGATACTGTTACTCATGGATACCTGATCGGCGGCCTGTTGCTGGTTCTCCGCCCGCACCAGTTCCTGGATCGTCTGGCCTTCCTCGGACAGTCGCTGCTCAAGCCAGGTAAGCGGCAATGACAGAGCCGGACCCTGTCCTTGCAGGCGTCGTGTCATTTCCGCGATGAACGAGCTCACCAGCGGCGGGTTCGATCGCGCCATGTCTGCGATCACCAGAATCAGGCTTTTCGGATCCTTCGCGGCGCTCTCGGTCATCCGGTCTGCCCAATAATCGGCCAGATTGCGGTCGATTCTATCGATAGCGATCCGGGCGGCAACGCGTCGGAGATTCTCGATCAGCGCCAGGCGCAGCATAATGGGTATTGCCCACAATTCGCCTAACGTAAGTGCATTGACGCTCTGATAGGCTGCGACAAATCTGCTGAGAATCTCAGGATCTACCCGTCCATCGCCGTGGGAGATCATTTCCAGTGCAATGTCATAGACGCGGGGCAGGGCAGACGATGGGCTATTCATCAGGCGAGGGAGTTCCCGGCTGTACCCCTTTGGCAAATGCCTCCTGGCGGTGCGAATCTGCTCTTCGATCAAATAGAAGTTGTCGAGCAGCCATTCCCCGGCCGGTGTAATCCGGCGGTTTGTTTTTACCGCCTCCGTCAGCAAATTGTAGACGCCGATTAAGATTTCTTCATTCTTGGCCAGTCTTGTCAGAAGGCGATCCGGGGCGTGTCCCGCACTCAACGCATGTGAGTCTGCGAGCGTCTTGCCGTGCTGCTCCATCTGATCGGCGCTGAATAATTCCGCCCGCAATGGCGGCTCGACATCGGCATACTTTTGTGCCAAACCGTTGCCGCGGAGACTCACCCACAAACGGGACAGAATTCCGGGAATGGTCTTGCTGTCTACATTCACTTTCAAGCCCTCTTTTTGAGGAGTAGTGTCGATCACCACTTTTACCACAGTTAGCGGTAAAGTTCCGGATTATTTAATTCTCAGGATTCTTTCAGAAATCCGATGGCGCAAACGTATCCCTCAGTATGTTGAGGTTCCGCCAAATATTGAGGCCAAGCGACTCGGTTCATACTTTTCTGCAGTTCTTTCCTATTTATCTAATCCTCTGTTATTAAAGAATGAATCAACACTTCTAATGCTCCTTCGGCTATTGGCAGGCTATTTGCTATTATATTGGTTTATAACCCCTTAGCGCTTGCAGGCGCCAAGAATTAAACTCGTAAGGAGACAGATCATGAATCGTAAGGCTAATCACATTGTTTTTTCAGCTACATTGGTTATCGTGATGGTGGCGTTTCTATCCACACTTTTTTTCGTCAATGCCGATCTTTCTTTTGCAGCCGCAGGTAAAAAGAAATCGCCGGCAGTTGCCAGAACCTCTGCTGTCGAGCATACCGAGGCCCAGATCAAACAGCTTCAAGGCGCGCTGAGTATCACCGAGGCCCAGAAAGAATTATGGGATAACCTTGCCAAGGTGATGCGGGAAAATGCGAAAGAGATGGATGCCTTCAGCGACGCCCGTCGCAAGGAGAGGTCTGAAGGCGCCAATACGATGAACGCTGTCGAGCATATGAAATTGCACAGTCAAATTACCAAAGCCCAGTTGAATCAAATGGAGAAGCTCATCCCGCCTTTCGAGGCGTTTTACTCCAGTATGTCGGATCAACAGAGGAATATTACCAATAGTGTATTCAGGACGGGGAAATATGGAAGACACGGGAAACAAAAGAGGAAATGATCGGTAATCGTATACAATTAAAGATAGACGCCAAACAGGCGACTGGAATCGATCGAAGAATGGAGTGACCGTATGAAAACATCAAGTGCATGGAATTTCAGATCCATAGTGGGCAAGATGATGATGGGGCTTGTCTTGGCCGCAATGATCGGCAGTATAGACGCGGCGCCGGCCCTCGGCAAAGATAAAAGAGGAAAACACGACAATGGCCGTTACGAGCACAGGGGACGCGGGTATGACCACGACCGGCGTTATTATGGGCAATATGGCCATAGGGAACGGGTGTATTATCCCCCGCCGCCGGTGATCTACGCGCCGCCCCCGCCGCCGGGCATCGGTATCTTTTTCCCCCCGATCTTTTTCCCCCCCGTCATCATTCGTCCCTAAGGGGATCAACGGGGATTGCTTCGCGTCGGCAGCCCAGAGTTCATACTGAGTTGATCTGGGCTGTCGGAAGTCATTACGATCTTAAACAGGAGTAACCCATGAGGCATAGGATAGCGCTTGTTTTGGCAATGGCCGGGCTTTTGGTCGCATGTGCTGCGAAAGCGCCTTTACCGGTGGCTTTCCAGATTCCGACGAGACATATCGATTACTTGAAGGAGGTAAAACCACTGCTCGACAAGCGCTGCGTGGTATGCCATTCCTGTTACAATTCCCCCTGCCAGCTCAAGCTCGACTCTTTTGAGGGTGCGGACCGCGGCGCCACAAAAAGGGCGGTTTACAATGCCACACGGCTCAAATCGATGGATCCAACCCGTCTGTTCACGGACGCCCAATCGACCAGGGAGTGGCGTCAGAAAGAATTTTTCAGCGTTACCGACAGCAAGGCGTCATGCGGGTTGAACGACTCGATCATGATCGAGCTGCTTTCCCACAAGATGAAAAACCCGAAAAGCGTCGGGGAGTACCGGTCTGAAGCCGACGATCTGACCTGTGCCGAAAACCAGGAAGAACTCGGAGGGTATCTTGAAAAACACCCGAACCGCGGCATGCCGTTCGGGTTTCCTCCACTCAAGCAGGAAGAATTCGATCTCGTTGCGGGCTGGCTGGTTCAGGGCGCGAAGGGGCCTGATGCTGTCCAGCAGGAGATACTGACCACACCGAAAGCGAGCGATGCCCGTGCAATTAAGCAGTGGGAATCGTTTCTTAACCGGGACGACGCCAAGCACGCCATGACCGCGCGCTATCTCTATGAGCATCTGTTCCTGGCCCATCTGAAATTCGGCACGCCGACCCATGAATACTATGAACTGGTCCGCTCGAAGACCGCGTCCGGCGAGCCCATTGATCTGATCGCCACCGTGCGCCCCTACGATGACCCCGGCGCCCCGCGGGTCTACTATCGTTTCAGAAAGATCCACTCCACGATCGTCCACAAGACCCACATGGTATTTGACCTTGATGATGCAAAACTGCGTCGTTTCGAGGAGCTTTTTATAAAGCCGGAATGGTTGCAACCCCCACATACGGTAGGGTATGAAACGAAATCGAGCGCCAATCCTTTTGTCGCATTCGAACAGATCCCCCCGCGTTCGCGCTATCAGTTTCTATTGGATAACGCGCATTATATCATCATGACCTTCATCCACGGTCCGGTCTGTAAGGGTCAAGTTGCCCTCAATGTGATCAATGATCATTTCTGGGTGATGTTCCTGGACCCCGATCACGATCTGAGCGTGGCATATCCGGCCTTTCTGAAGCTGCACAGCGACAAACTGCGCATGCCGATCGAAATCGGCAGCGACATGCGCGTCTTCAATGCGCTGATCGATGAACATAAAAAAGCCGCCGTTGAGTTTTATAAAGTCCGGCAAGACTATTACACGACCCATCACTACGCCGGTCTCGGCTATGAATCCATCTGGAAGGGAAACAAGGCCTCGGATACGCCGTTGCTTACCGTCTATCGCCATTTTGACAGCGCATCCGTGCATAAGGGGGTATTGGGGAATCTGCCGAAAACGATGTGGGTTGTCGACTATCCCTTGCTCGAACGCGTCTATTATGGGCTTGTTGCCGGATTTGATGTGTACGGCACGGTCGGGCACCAGTTGGCGCTGCGGTTTTATATGGATGCGCTCCGCGTCGAAGGCGAAAGCTACTTCCTGAATTTTCTGCCCGCGTCAAAGCGACGGGAGGTTATGCAGTCGTGGTATAAGGGGGTTGATCTCGAAAAGATTCATTACTATTCTTCCGCCCTGCCGACGAAAATTTCCTTTATAACGGATGAGCCGAAGCGTGAGTTCATCGAACATATTGTGAATAAACACATTTTGCCTGCGACACATATCGCTTTTGATGCCGTCAACTATGAGCGGGCAGGGGTCGCCTATCGAGGCTTGCCGGAAAAATACGAAACGAGGGATGACTACATCAAGGCTTTTCGCGCCGTTTCCAAACCCGGCACGCCATTTTTTTCGTTGAACAATGATTACAATGTCAATGTCGCCTACATGAGGATCCGCCTGAAAAATGGAAAAGACCTTGCGATCTCCATCGTGATCAAGCGTTGGCATAACAATGTGACCTATTTATTCGGTGAAAAGGGCGTGCTCGATGCGTCGAAGGACAGTGCCGATTTTATTCACGGCCTCATCGGATCATACCCAAACTATTTTTTTGACGTCCGTGAAGAGGACCTGCCCGACTATTTTGATCTCCTCGCCAATTTCAAGAAAAGTCCGAGAGATTATGAGCGAATGGCCAAATACGGCGTCAACAGAGCGGAGGACCGACTCTGGGAGACGTATGACTGGTTTCAAAAGCGATTCTATGAGGACGAGCCCGTTCACGGGGGACTGTTCGATTTGAACCGTTACTACCACAACGCCAAGTAGTGTACCATTCGATCACCTCGCTCACGGATGACGAACATTTTTTCGTGCGGATGGTTACCAAAAGTCGTTAGAGATGTTGTGATTGGGATATCCCTAGTGATTTTGAAACCATTACTTACCGCCCCATGGCGCCAATCACAGGAGTTCCGGTATGGCACTCGATGCTGACAGTGAAAACAGTAAAACGGGATGGCAGCTCGGCAGGTTATTGACAGGGCCGTTTGCCGTTGTCGGCAGGGCGGCGATCGGATGGGTCGACAATTTAGGGGCCTCAGCCATTTTTCTCCTTTTGGCGTTCCTGAAGATCTTTCGATCCAAGCAGATGCTCAAGATTGTCCAGCAGGTCTACTATATCGGGGCAAGATCGACGATGATCATCGTGCTTGTCAGTTTCTTCACCGGCATGGTGCTGGGCCTTCAATCCTACCACGCCCTGGTTAAATTCGGCGCGCAGGGGGCTCTCGGCACCCTGGTCGCCCTGACCCTGGTTCGGGAACTGGGGCCGGTTCTCACGGCGATCATGATTGCAGCCAGGGCCGGTTCGGCCATCACCGCAGAGATCGGCATTCAACGCATCTCCGAACAGATTGACGCCCTGGACACCATGCGCATCGATCCGCTCAGGTATCTCGTCAGTCCGAGAATCACCGCTTCGATTATCAGTTTTCCCTTGCTCACCGCCCTGTTCGACCTCGTCGGTATTATCGGCGGGTACGTCTCCGGCGTATTGCTCCTGGGCGCCAATGCCAGTACCTATGTGTATCGTGTTCAGACCAGTATGGAGTTGAAAGATATCACCGACGGTTTAATCAAAGCGGTTGTCTTTGCCGTCATCGTATCCACGGTCTGTTGTTACCAGGGGTATTTTACCCACACGCGCGCGGACGGCCATGGCGCAAAGGC
>MICN01000022.1 GCA_001829875.1 Syntrophus sp. GWC2_56_31 | reverse complement strand
AGGAAAGAACAGAAACCCGTCCAAAAGAACAATAATTTCAACCGGCGATTCTATAAACGCCGGCTAATTTGGACAGCAATGATGAAGAACGGTCTTTTATGTCAATTCAATTCTGTTAAATTGGCAAAAACTACTTGACATGAATATCAATATTGATACTAGAACCATAACCAAGATATAAGACAGAAATTGGAGGTTGAACATGCCACTAAAAGATGATCGTTATACATACCGTGTAACCTGGTCTGAAGAGGATCAGGAATATATTGGCTTATGTGCCGAATTTCAGAGTTTGAGTTGGCTGGATCAAACACCGGAATCTGCTCTGAAGGGAATCCGTAAAGTAGTCGAAGGTGTCATCGAGGATATGAAGCATTCTGGCGAAGAGATACCTCAGCCAATAGCCAGTAAAAGATATAGCGGTAAGTTTATGGTGCGTGTCCCTCCCGAAATTCACAGAAATCTTGCCATTCAGGCATCGGAATCAGGTGTCAGTTTAAACCGCATTGTTGGCTCAAAGTTATGTCGGTAGCAGAGGATTTTTTCTTTATTGATATCTCAAAAAATCACTACAAATACTAATGTTCAGGACTGCTGACTCAGCCAGATCATTCAATTCGGTTCGAAATATGCACGGTCTTTTTGAATGCACGTGAAAAATCTCCATTGACATATGTTAGCAGATATGCTAACCTGGTTGCTATGAGTTATTCCATAACCTACTTCCATTCGCGGGTCAAAGCTGAGATCGAAAGCTGGCCTGACGGCATATTGGCCGATTACGCGCGGACTGTGGAGTTGTTGATGGAGTTTGGGCCGAATTTGCGAATGCCGCATTCTCGTGCCATGGGCGGCGGCCTTTTTGAATTAAGGCCTCGAGGTCGCGAAGGCATCGGACGGGCGTTTTACTGTTTTGTCATCGGTCAACGTGTCATAATTCTTCATGCGTTTGTCAAGAAAACACCAGACACGCCAGAATCGGAACTTAGGATAGCCCGGAAAAGAATGAAGGAGGTGCGAAATGGCTGAATTAAAATACGAACCTGTTTCCCACGACCATAAGGCATTTCTCAAGAATGCACAGAAACGCGAAGGATTCAGAAAGGCGTACAATGACCTGGCAGAAGAATATACTCTTGTCCGCGAGATGTTGTCAGCGCGTTCAAAGTCAGGTCTCACCCAAGAAGCTGTTGCGGAGTTGATGGGAACAACAAAAAGTGCTGTCTCGCGCTTGGAATCTGCTGGAAAGCATGCACCATCACTGACGACTCTAAAAAAATATGCACAAGCAGTTGGCTGTGATCTGAAAATCGAATTCATACCAAAATCAGATTCTGTAAAACATGAAGCCGGCGGCGCAAAGCAGCGTAACGGTTAACCCACGATTAGCAGATCTGATAATTTTCAACACTCTCTGCTTCGTTTTTTCATGGATCGCGCTCACTCTGTTCTTCAATAAATAGCATAGAACTCTCCGTGCCAGGTAGTATTGGTGCGATAAATAAGACACCGCAGAGGGAATCTGTATTATGTTATTTTCACCAAAGGGCGTCTTTTCAGCAAAGCTGAAAATATTAATACCAGTATCAAACATATACAGGAGATTTACAATTTCTACTGCACAGTGTGGCACCTTGAATATTGAAAAAGCGCCGGGCCGGCGGAAGGTTCTCTGCCGGCCTGGTGCTGAAAAAGTTCTTCTACCTGGGCGTTACCGCCGCAAAGCGGCTGTTTGCCCCCCGCTGGACGAGCAGCAGGAGACTCCCGCTGCCCTTGGCTTTCTCGACAATCTTCACGAAATCGTCCACATCCTTGACCGGCTTCCGGTTGACCGCCCGGATGACGTCGCCGATCTGGATCATGGCTTCCGCCGCCGGGCTGTCGGGCTCAATCGCGGTCACGACTACCCCGGCGCTTTTCTTCAAGCCGAGTTCCCGTGCAATCTGCGGCGTCAGATTCTGCACCGTAACCCCCAGCGAGGGATGGATGGGGCTGTTCGCCGCTCCTGATGCTTTCTCCTCCTCCATTTCGCCGACCTTTGCCTGGCGCTCGACCTCTTTCCCGTCCCGGAGCAGCTTCACCGTAACGGTTTTTCCCACCGGCGTCGAGGCGACGATCCGGGGAAGATCCTTCGATTCGCCGACCATCCGGCCGTCGAAGTTCACGATGACATCCCCCTGCTCGAACCCCGCCTTGTCGGCCGGTCCGCCCGGAACCACCTGGGCGACGAGGGCGCCTTTGCTTTCCTTGAGGCCGAGCGACTTGGCCAGTTCCGGGGTCACATCCTGGATACTCACACCCAGCAATCCGCGGGTGACGTGCCCGAGCTTCTGAAGCTGCGGGGCGATCTCCTTGGCCATGTTGATCGGGATAGCAAACCCGATCCCCTGGCCGGAGGCGATGATGGCCGTGTTGATGCCCACGACCTCCCCCTGCAGGTTGATCAGGGGGCCGCCGCTGTTGCCCGGGTTGATCGAGGCGTCGGTCTGGATGAAATTGTCATAGGGACCCGAGCCGATCACCCTGCCTTTGGCGCTGACGATCCCCGCGGTCACCGTCTGTTCAAGTCCGAAGGGACTTCCTACGGCCACCACCCAGTTGCCGACCTTCAGATCATCCGAGTTCCCCAGTTTGAGGGGCTGGAGTTCCGATGACGCCTCGATCTTGATGAGGGCCAGATCGGTTTTGGGATCCCGGCCCGTGATCTTCCCGTCGAACTCTTTTCCGCCGGCCAGCTTGACCTTGATCCGGTCGGCGTCCTCGACCACATGGTTATTGGTCAGGATATAGCCTTCCTTGCTCATGATGAATCCGGAGCCGACGCCCTGCTGTTTCCTATCGGGACGGTTGCCCTCGAAAGGTCCGAAGAACTCCCCGAAGGGATTCTCGTCTCCGAAGGGGTTTCCTCTGAATCTCTCAAATCCGGCGTTCTTCACCTTTTTACTGACCTGAATGTTGACCACGCCGGCCCGCACCCGTTCGGCCAGGTCGCTGAAATTGCCCGGCACCATGGGCGATCCGGCGGAAATCGCTGCCGTTGCGGCGGCCTGCGCCTCTCCGGTTTTTGCAGTCGCGGTCATCCCGTAACCGAATCCGGCGATCGCGCCTGCCAAGAGCAGGGCGATCAGTACGGTCTTGAAATTTCTTCTCGGTTTCATGACGTATCCTCCTTGTTTCGATCTTGGGCCGATGACGGCCCCTCTTTGATACCCATTATATGGATCGAACTTAACGGGAGGATGATCGGAAGATTACCGTTTGGTTAGGTTGGGGCAGTGCATCGAAGGCACGCCCTCGATTCGGGGGTGAAAGGAAGGTTTTAAGCGGGCGCGTCTTTTTCCGAAGACGGGAGGGTAACGGTAAAGACGCTCCCCTGACCGAGGCGGCTCTCCACGGTGATATCCCCGCCGTGGGCGCGGGCGATAGCCCGGGCCAGGCTGAGCCCCAGACCGGTTCCGGACTCGGAGCGGCTCCGGTCTCCCCGATAGAAACGCTCGAATATGCGGGGCAGATCCCCGGCGGAAATGCCGCTCCCCGTGTCTTTGACCGTGAGGGCAACGCCCTGTCCCTCGATTTGCGAAAGCGAGACAGCCACCTTTCCCGACGCGGAGGTGTATTTGATCGCATTGTCCAGGAGATTCGAGAGCAGGCGCTGGATCATCCGGACGTCTCCCGCGATGACGCACGTCTCTGGAACATTGCAGGACAGGGTCAAGCCCCTGTCTTCGGCCGTCGTCCCGAAAAGTTCACAAGCTTCCCGGACAAGACCCGCCAGATCGATCCTTTCGCGGGAGGGTTTCTCCACGCCCGCCTCCGTCTTCGAGATCATCAGCATGGTGTTGATGATCTCCAGGAGGCGGTCGCACTCCTCGATGGCGCTTGCCGCCATGGTTTCATATTCGGTCAGTGATTTACCCGTGGTCAACGCGATCTCCGCCATGCCCCGGATCCGGGTAAGCGGGCTCTTCAGGTCATGGGCGATGTCGTCTCCCATCTGCCGGATCTCGACGACCAGCGACTGGATGCGGTCCAGCATCTGATTGAAGGTCATCGCCAGTTGATCGATCTCGTCGCCCCGCCCCTTCACAGGGACCCTCCTTTCGAGGGTGCCCCCGGAGATGCCCTGTGCGGTCCTGGTGATCGCCTCGACACCGGATGCCGCACGGCGCGCCATGAACCAGCCGACCCCCGTAGCCAGGCCGATGAGCAGGGCCATCGTGACGAGAAAAATCCCCCGGAAGGCATCGATGATTCGCGTGTAGCTTTCCATGGACTGGCCGACCTGGAGGATGACGCCGGGACCGATCATGGCGTAGAGAATGCGCACCTGGTCCTTGCGGGTCGTCAGGATGACCGTTTCGATCACCGGTCCGGCGCCGCCGAGCAGTTGCCCTATCGCCTCCTTACGGATGGGGATGTCCTCCCAGTAGGCCATGTTGGACGAGGAAAAGGCCTGACCGGTCGGGTAGAGAAGGCGGAAAAAGACCTTTTTCTCTCCGGCCGCCTGGGCCTCAAAGAGGGCGAGGTTTTCGACTGCCACGATCCCGCGTTCCCCCAGAACGGCCGCGAACTGCCCCGCCTGATTCGACAGGTCCTGATCCGTTTTTTCCTGGACCACGGAGGTGATGAGTTTATAAAACAGGAAGAAGGCGACAATGGAGGACACCGCGAAGATGCCGGCATACCACAGGGTCAGGCGGAAGGTGAGGCTATTCCGGAAGCGACCGGGTCTCTTTAAGGACATATCCCACCCCCCGAACGGTATGGATCAATTTTTGATCGGCATCCCTGTCTATCTTGTCCCGCAACCGGCTGATTCTGGCTTCCACCACGTTGGTCTGGGGATCGAAATGGTAGTCCCACACGTGTTCCATGATCATCGTCTTGGAAACGATCCTCCCGGCGTTCCGCATCAGGTATTCGAGCAGTGAAAATTCCCGGGGCTGCAGGTCGATGCTTTTTCCTCCCCGCAGGACCTCGCGCGTGAGGAGATTGACGGACAGGTTCCCGACGCAGAGCCGGGTCGGATCGGCTATGCCGTTCGCCCTGCGGATCAGGGCCTGCACACGGGCCAGAAGTTCCGAGAAGGCAAACGGTTTCGTCAGATAGTCGTCTCCCCCGGTCTCCAGCCCCTTCACCCGGTCGTCCACCGAACCTTTCGCGCTCAGAATCAGGACGGGGGTGTTCACCTTTTCGGCGCGCATCTCCCTGATCAACGCCAAGCCGTTCCTCCGGGGCAGCATGAGATCGATGACAGCCGCATCGTAAGGTTCCGCCAGGGCGAGGCTTAGACCTTCCTCGCCGTCCGGGGCGTGGTCCACGGCATACCCCGCCGATCTCAACCCCTTGATGATGAAAGAGGCGATCTTGACGTCATCTTCGACCAGTAAGACTCGCATCAGACCCTCTACCGTTGGTTGCCGTTGAAAAAGATGCCCTACCGGAAAAGGGGAAATTTCCAACCTGCGGAAAACTACTTTATAATTTCCTCCTCGCCTTGGGGAAATATAAGGAAGTTCTCTTTCCCAGTCAACACCTTTTACCCGGGCAGTTGCCTCCTGCCCCATCGTGCCTCCAAAAGCGTCGCGAGATGTCGGGGAGCGGAGACCTCTTTTCGTTCATCGAATGAAGTGCGCTTTTGAATTGTCTCGCTCTCTTTCACCTACCAAGTCAATGACGTCCGATGTCGAATTGAGGTGAGGTTTACCGCTTACAATCAAGTCCCTGCAAGTTGAAAACCTTTTCGGCGGAATAATTTTTAATGTTTAGTTGCCGGAGTAATATTCACTCTCCTTTATTGATTTGTCCTATTTCTTGATAAGAGCTTCAAGCCCTGTGACACATGCGCTGGCGACACCGTAGCCGGCCTTTTCTTGCCCGGGCATCTTATCCCATCCCCCCTTTTCAATGAATTCGTAACGTTTATAGCTATCGAGCGCCTCAAATTCTTTCAGCTTCTGTTGACCATTCGGTTCCTTTATGTATTGGGCGACGCAGATCGCCGCCTGACTCGCCAAGACCGCCTCGCCGATCATCTTCTGGCTAGTGGCGCCGGTTACCCAGCCACCCCACGTAAACCCGATGATCATCGCGATAACGGCCCCGCAAACGAGACCCCCGGCTCCATACTGCACCTTCGCTTCCAGCTCTGCTTTCATCGATCATGCCTTCCTTTCTGAATGGTGGTGGTTTCCGTAACTCCTCTGTATCTCCCTTTCTTTCGATAATTCTAAGAACTCAATTCTTCGTCGGTGGGAAAATGACGAAATGCGCCCTTCTGTTTTTCGCCCATGCCGTCTCGTCATGCCCCTTGTCCAGAGGCATCTCCCTGCCGTAGCTGATCGTCTTGATTCTTTCCTTCACGATGCCCAGGTCCACAAGGTACTTCGCCGCTTCGGCCGCCCGCTTATCGCCGAGCGCCAGGTTGTATTCCACGGTACCGCGCTCGTCGCAATGCCCTTCTACCACGAGTTTGTATTCCCTGTACTTCAGGTAAGCCGGGACGCCCGCTTTCAGGATCGCCTGGGCCTCCGGTTTCAGATTGTACTTATCGAAATCAAAGTTGACATCAGGGATCTGCAGTTCCTTAAGAATCGCGGCAGCCTTGGCCGCCGCATCTCTCTTGGCCTTGTCGGCCGCTTCTTTGGCAGCCTTCGCCGCCTGATCCCGCAAAGCCTGATCCCGCAAAGCCTGTTCCCGAAGGGCCTGCTCCCGAAGGGCCCTTTCCCTGGCAGCCTGGTCGTCGGTCACTGCCTTCGCCGGGGCCTGGACAACCGGTTTCTGCTCCCGGGTAACCGCCGCTTCTTCCTTCAAAGACGTCTTCTTCGCACATCCGGTCAGGAATGTGACGGAAAGACACATGACAAGAACTACCAACCCAACCCATACCAGATTTTTCTTCATCATCCCCATTCTCCTTTCCAATTCAGTAATGTTTCTCCGGCCTGCCTCCTTCATGAGTTTTCTCCTTTCCGCTTTGGCTTGTTCATTTCTAAGGAAAGCATGGGTTTCGGGAATATGTCCTGCACGCCGAAGATTTTGACCAAATGGCCGATGCCCTCGTCGATCTCCGCAAGGTCATCGAACGCCACGCCCTCCAATCTTGCCCCCAATAAACCTTGGACGACTTCGGGCGTCGATTGAACGAGACACTTGCCGCCCTGCGTCAATTCAAGCCAGACGATGCGGCGATCATCCTTCGATCGATTTCGTGAAACAAAACCGCGCGCTTCGAGCCTGTCGACGATCCCCAGAACGGTTGTCGGGTGAAGATACATTCGCCTGGCAATATCCGAGATATTGATGGGCCCGTGTTCATGAATCACCCGGATGGCCCAAAGTTGCGGACCTGTCAGACCGGTCTCCTGCTTGACCCTTTGCGACTGTTCGTTCAAGATCTGGAAGACCCTTCTTATGTTATCCATGATATGAGATATTACATCCTGTTTGTTCTTCATGTCTTCTCCCGACGAAGTTTCATTGACAGACACAGGCGCCCATGATAGATGGTATGCCAATGATTGGTATATAACATAGTTTCAGACTTGAATCAAGCGGAAAAATCATGAAGAGAAAACATTCTGAGCGGTCGTCTTCTTCAATGCCCTTTCCGGCTCCGTCGCCTACGCCCGCATGAAATGGATCGAGTACCGCTCCGGCCTGCTCTTCTCGATGGCGACGATACCGGGGGCCATACTGGGAGCCCTCGCCACGCCCTATATGCCCCGACGTCTCTTTGACGGCATCGCTACCGCGACCTCCCAGTTTGTGCTGACCAACATGGCGCTGACGGGAACGCTGACCCATATCGCAACCGGCGCCTTTACGCAGGGCATTCGCCGCACCATCCTGCTGGCCATAGGCGTCTTGCTGGGCGCGCAACTGGGGGCCCGGCTTTCCCGCAAGACACAGGGAACATGGATCATCCGGGGGCTGGCATTTGCCTTGGGGGCGGTGGGGATACGCCTGCTTATTCAGAATGCCCATCTTTAGATCGAACCACAGGGAGTGATGAGAATGTTCAGCGATTGTTGGGGTGCGCATGTCACTTGAATCTTTTGTACAGAACTATGGATACGGGGCACTCTTTCTGGGAACCCTCCTGGAGGGGGAAACCGTCCTGATCCTGGCGGGTCTCATGGCCCATATGGGGCTGATGAAACTGCCGCTGGTCATCCTGGTGGCCCTGTTCGGAAGCGTCCTGGGGGATCAGTTCTATTTCTTTTTGGGAAGGCGCAAAGGCGCGGCCCTCCTGGATAGACATCCCCTCTGGCGGCGTCGCGCGGAAAAGGTACAGCGGGTAATGCGGCGCTGCCGCAACGGGATCATGCTGGGATTTAGGTTCGTCTACGGCATGCGCATCGTCACACCCCTGCTCCTGGGGATGGACCGTACGATCCGGATCCCGCGGTTCATCCTGCTGAATCTGATCGGCGCGGCCCTCTGGTCGACCGTCATCGCGGTGGGAGGTTATTTTTTCGGACGGGTCCTGAAGATTATCCTGAAAGACATAGCGCATTACGAACTGGCGCTCCTGCCGGTCGTCCTGCTGATCGGCATCGCGATCAGACTCTGGGTCACCTACCGGGTGAAACGGAAGGCGTCGTGATGGGCGCCGTATCGAATGTTACAAATTATTCATTGACATCCCACACCGCATTTCCCATAATATCAGCAAAATAAAGCGATATCGTCCTTGTCGGAGCTATTCGGGCGGCCGGGATGCCCTTCGGATTCCGGTCGATCATTTTTCAACTCGTTAACCAAGGAGGTGAAAAATCATGGATATTCTTCGAAAAAAGACATGGTCTCCCTATACCGCCGGCGCGCTGGCCGGCCTTCTGCTGGTCCTGTCCGTCTTCCTCACGGGAAAATACTTCGGCGCCTCGACGACCTTCGTCCGCGCGGCGGGCTACGTCGAGCAAGCCGTCGCACCGGAGAAGGTTGCCGGCATGGCGTATTTCCTCAAGGAGAAGGTGATTGTCGACTGGCAGTTCCTGTTCGTCGTCGGGGTGCTCTTCGGCGCCCTGGCGTCGGCCTGGCTCTCGAAGGAAAAGCGGGCGGTCGCCGTGCCGCCGATGTGGGAGGGTCGATTCGGGGCATCGCGCGTTCGCCGCTGGGTCGCGGCCTTTCTGGGAGGAGTGGTCCTGATGTTCGGGGCGCGTCTCGCCGATGGGTGACCGAGCGGTCACGGCCTGAGCGGTCTGGCTCAGGTAGCCGTCAGCGGTTACGTATCCTTGATCTGTTTTTTTCTGGCCGGAATGATCATGGCCAGGATTCTGTACGGAGGAGGGAATGGCCATGAATGAACTGCTGACCGGCGCCATCACTGGAATCCTCTTCGGGTTCCTCATGCAGAAGGCCCAGGTGATCCGGTACGACCGGCAACTGGCCGCCCTGCGCCTCCAGGACATGACCATCGTCAAATTCATGCTCAGCACGATCCTGGTGGCCATGGTGGGAATCTATCTCCTGTTCGATATGGGTCTCATCAAGCTTTCCGTCAAACCGTTGATCCTGGGGGGCAACGTGCTGGGCGGCCTGATCTTCGGGATCGGCTGGGGCATCGTGGGATATTGCCCCGCCACGGCCATGGGGGCCCTGGGAGAGGGGCGCTACGACAGCGCCTTCGGTCTGCTGGGGATGATCCTCGGAGCGGGGCTCTACGCCGAGGCGTATCCCCTGATGAAGGAAACGGTCCTGACCTGGGGGGATTTCGGAAAGATTACCCTACCGGTCGTTTTGGGAATCAACCACTGGATCGTGATCGTCATCCTCGTTGCGCTCTTCGTCGGACTCTTCCGCTGGTTCGAAAAGAAGGGGCTCTAACCCTCTGCACCCCGCTGCACCGGGCCGGCCCTCCTGCCGGCGCCGGTCCGCGGGGTATGCTCGGTCGGCGCCTTAAACATCGGGCCGTTTCTCATCGGCGATGATGGCCGCGGGGCGTCCGGGCAAACAACGCCTTACGCTTCCGTTTTCGATTCCGCTGCATGCCGATGCCGATGGTGGATATCCGGCATGTGTTGATGGTCGTGTTCGATGGCGTCGTGGACAGGGGCGTGGACATGCGCGATCGAAAGGCCATCCGGATTCGGATGATGCACGTCATAATGTTCGTCGTCATGCGCGTGCCGATGCTCGTGAACGATGGCGTCGTGCCGATGAAGATGGTCGTGTTGCTCGGTCACGAGGTACCTTCGAATCGGCCATTTTGAAAGATGATCCGGCCCTCCCTCTCAAATTTCCGATAGAATTCGGTCCCCGGATAAGGGATGAGGATGTTTACGGCGACACTGTCGATCTTGATCTTTTCCAGAGGGTTAATCTCACCCGCCTCATCAATTTCGGAACCTGTCGAACCGGAAGGATGGATCATTTCTTTTGAAGTCCGTTTGCCTTTTGTTTGTCCGGCGAAAGAAGGATATGCGAATTCTCCACCGAATCAACTATTCATCGCCCAACCCATCCCCGTGACCATTGCCATTCTGATCCGGAGCGCAGACCTCGGCAGGTTGTGGCGCCTGACCTTCCGGAGAGGACACTGGAATCAGATGCCGAGGCAGAAACGCCAGGGTGGCAATCACCGTAGGAACGACTGCGCTGGCAATCACCGCAGCGACGAGAAACGAGTATTGCTCGCGGGACACGATGCCGTGGGATAATCCGTAAAGCGCCGAGATCGTCCCGAAGGTGAGACCCGTGGACATGAGCAACGTGTAATACCATCGTTCTTTGCTTTCGTTGCGAAACCTGGCGACGACCGGGTAAAGCCCGAACACCTTGCTGGCAACCTTCCCGCCGAGAAGCAATATGAACACCAGCGGCGCGGTCACGATCACGGGCAGGGAGACGAGCGAGCCGGCGCGGATGAAGTA
The DNA here is from genome assembly GCA_001829875.1 of Syntrophus sp. GWC2_56_31. GTDB lineage: Bacteria > Desulfobacterota > Syntrophia > Syntrophales > UBA5619 > JAKAFS01. Next base: position 3,872 of record MICN01000022.1, on the reverse strand, counting down.
GAACGGGGTCAAAAATCCGATGGTCAGGGTGCGCATCCGGCGCACCCACAGCCGGTCTTCGGCAGCCGTCCCTGCCAGCACCATTCCCACAATGTAAGCCGGCAACACCGCCTCGCTCTCCGACCAGAGCGCCAGCGCACCCAGTCCGAAAAGTACTAGGAGCACCCATTTCGCCCGGACGGCGGCCGTGCGGTGGGCGTACCGGCGAGTGATCAAGTTAGTCAGGAAGGGAAGGAGCCCGATTACGACCGCGCAGACAACGCCGAAAATGAGGGTTTTGTACGTAAACGGGGCAAAAATAACCCCCAACGCAATCACCGTGCCCAGATCGTTGATGAAGCACGCCCCTAAAATGCCTTTGCCGAATTCCGTGCGGTTCAGCTTGGTTTCGAGCATGACGGCGTAGACCACCGCCATCGACGTGGTGGAGAGCGCCACGCCGGCCAACCAGCTTGCGCGCGGGTCCCATCCCAGAAGATAATAGGCCACCGCCATGCAACCGAGAAAAGGTGCAAAAAAACCGAAGAGACCCACCACCGTTACTTCCCTCCACTTGGCGCGTAAAACGCGCGGCTCCAGTTCAGCCCCGGCCAGAAACGTAAGGAGCACGGCCCCGGAGGCGGCCAAGAATTTCAGCCAATCGACGTTTGCACCCAGAACGTTTGGCCCAAAGAATCGATCCGCAACAAAACCTGCAGCCACACCGACACAAATTTCCGTAAGGGCCATGGAGACCTTGAGGTGATTCGCCAGGATGGTTGCGACAACAGCCAGTGAAAGCCACAAGGCGGCCATGGTAAAAGTTTCAGTCATGACATTCTCCTTTGTCTATGGTGTTGAGCATAAAAAAACCCGCCGCGCGGCGGGGTACAGAAACACAAAAGCCGATGCCCCACCGCATGGGATCCCGTGCAGCAGGAGTCATCAGCTCTGTTAAGAAGCGTTTTACAGCGGGGGACTCCATCCCCATCAATGAAGCGCGTTAATACAGGAGTTCATTCCCGGCGTCAAGAAAAAAAATAAACCATATCCGGCGTCGGGATTTTGTCAGATTCCCGCGCCTCTGCGATGAGACTCTCGGCTCTTTCAATATTGTTCGCTATGGTCTGCGCATGGTGGGACAATGACTTTGAGATTCCGTTAGGAAGTGAGCGGGGTCCCCTTGAGGGAGACCGCTAAAAGAATCCGGATTCCGTCATGATCCCTATCCGATACGACCACGTAATGCGCAATTCCTTTGATTCTTTTCTTGATTTCATGGGGAAACCCCCTCATAGTATTCCACAGATCACCACATACGACGATTAAAATTCTTGAAACTTTCAAAACCTTCGCAAGAAGGTTTGATTAACCAGTTTTTAGGTCGGCTTTGTGCTGTAAAAACTCTCAATACATTGGACGGCGCCAATGACCGGAGGTGCATGATCTTGAGCTCGATGCCATCACATAAAAAAGGACCTGACATCGTTTCCGCGTCGGTCCCCGATACGCTCGCGGCGCTCCACGCGGACCCGGAGGCCGGTCTCACGCGCGAAGAGGCTCAGGCCCGGCTGAAGGAACACGGCTATAACGAGGTGACCGAACGGAAAGGGCATCCAGCCCTCAAATTCCTCGGGAAATTCTGGGGCGTGTCGGCGTGGATGCTCGAACTGATCATGGTCCTGTCGGCCTTCCTCCGGAAATACTCGGACCTTGCCGTGGTGAGCGCGCTGCTGGTTGTCAATGCCGTGTTGAGCTTTATGCAGGAGCGCCGCGCCGCCGGCGTCGTCGAAACGCTGCGGCGAAGGTTGCAGGTCAGCGCGCGCGTGCTGCGCGACGCGAGCTGGCAGGTCATTCCTGCCCGGGAGCTGGTCCCCGGCGACATCGTTCGCATGCGCCCCGGCGACATCATCCCGGCGGACGTGAAACTCCTTACCGGGGCGTTGAGCGTTGACCAGTCGGCCCTTACCGGCGAATCCATGGATGTCGATATAGTTCCCGGCGGAGTGCTCTCGTCGGGATCCGTCGTCCGCCGGGGGGAAGGCAACGGCGCGGTCATGCTGACCGGGGCGGAAACCTACTTCGGCCGCACCACGGAACTCGTGCAGGAGGCACGACCGAAACTCCACATCGAAGCGGTCGTGGCCAAGGTGGTCCGCCGGCTCTTCGTCATCGTCGGCGCGCTCCTGGCTGTGGTGGTCGTCCTGTCGCTGATCCGCCACGTGTCCCTCCTCGAGATGATCCCGCTCATGCTCGTCTTGCTGATGAGCGCGGTGCCGGTCGCCCTCCCCGTCATGTTCACGGTCAGCATGGCCTTCGGATCGAAGGAGCTGGCGAAGCGCGGCGTCCTGGTCACGCGCCTGAGCGCCGCGGAGGATGCCGCAACGATGGACGTGCTCTGCGCGGACAAGACGGGCACGATCACGATGAACCAACTGGCCGTCACCGGCGTGATCCCGCTGGAACATGCGACGGAAGCCGACGCGCTATTCGCGGGCGCACTCGCCTCCCAGGAAGCCAACCAGGATCCGATTGACCTGGCATTCCTCGCCGCGGCAAAAGATCGGCATATTTTCGATGGCCTTACCAAGATCACACCCGTCTCCTTCACACCGTTCGATGCAAAGAACCGGCGGACGGAAGCCGTGGTCGAACTAAGCGGGCAGCGGTGGCGCGTGATGAAGGGCGCCGTGCGAACCGTCGCCCAGGCCTGCGGACTTGAGCCCCCGGCGATCGCGGCGTTGGAGGCGTTGGTCGGCGAATCGGCCCTGAAGGGATATCGGACACTGGCGGTGGCGCGCGGCCCCGAGACGGGCACCCCCGCATTGCTCGGATTGGTGACGCTATATGATCCGCCCCGGCCGGATGCAAAGCAGCTCATCGCCGCACTTCGCGACCTCGGCGTTCCAGTGAAGATGCTCACCGGCGACGCGCTGGCGGTCGCGCGTGAAATCGCACAGGGAGTCGGGCTGCCCAACATCCGGCGCGTGGCGGACCTGAAGGCGGCGAGCGCCCAGGCCGGCAACGAGGCGGTTGACTTGTTGGCGGGCGCCGATGGTTTCGCCGAAGTGTACCCGGAGGACAAATACATCGTCGTGCAGCACCTGCAGGCCGCGGGGCACGTGACCGGCATGACGGGCGACGGCGTCAACGATGCGCCCGCGCTGCGCCAGGCCGAAGTAGGCATCGCCGTCAGCACCGCGACCGACGTCGCCAAGGGCGCCGCCAGTGTGGTCCTGACCGAACCGGGATTGACGAACATCGTGGCGTTGGTCGAGCAGGGGAGGACGATCTACCAGCGCATCCTGACGTGGATCATCAACAAGATCAGCCGGACGATCCTGAAGGCGGCCTTCGTGGCCATCGCGTTCGTGGCGACCGGCAAGTTCGTCGTCTCCGCCTTTGCGATGCTGCTCTTGGTCTTCATGACGGACTTCGCGAAAATCGCTCTGGCCACCGACCAGGTTCGGCCGTCCAGGAGGCCGGAGACGTGGAACATCGGCGGCTTCATCACGGTGTCCGTGGCGCTGGGCGTGGCGATGGTCGCGGAGACGCTTCTCCTCTTGTACATCGGCTGGTCGCGTTTCGGTCTGGCGGCGAACGACAATGCCCTTTACACCTTCAGCTTCCTGACGCTGCTCTACTTTGCCGCGTTCTCCATCGTGTCCGCGCGGGAGCGCCGCTGGTTCTGGGCGACGATGCCCAGCAAGACCCTCGTGGCGGCAATCATGGCAAATGCGCTCATGGGCACCGTCCTGACGTTCGCGGGTCTCCCGGGACTCCTGCCGTTGCCTTGGTGGCAGACGCTCGCGATTTTCTCCTATGCGATGGTCTCGTGCCTTGTCGTGAACGATGCCGTGAAGGTGGCGATGATCAAACGGCTCATTCCCGCA
>MICN01000021.1 GCA_001829875.1 Syntrophus sp. GWC2_56_31 | reverse complement strand
TTTGATCAGTTCGCTTCCCAGATTGCCGTGGGTGGTGATCAGCACGCCTATCATAATAAATCTCCCCTGTAATCAAAAGCATCCGCAACTGCTTCGAGGTAACGGGTGACCCGTGATCGAACAGTCTTTTTTGACATATTTCATCACTACCCTTTTTATGTTTTCATTGTCAAGATGAATCGCGCCTGTCCGAAGGTGCTTGACAATCGACACCAACGGGGATATATTCTACCCGAAATTTATGCCTCTTTGTTTAAATGATCTTCAGATGATAAGGCCAATGGATTCGTACCTCTGGTGGGGGAAAAACATCCTGATCGCTCTCTTTGCGCTCTTTTTTCTTGTCTTCGGCATCGAGACGCTCATCGGCTCTTTTCTTTTGAAGAATCCCCTGGAATTTATCATCTACTTCTTTTCCTCAAGTTTCATGGTTCTGGTGAGCCTCGTCGGTATCCTCTACCCTACGCTAAAGATTTACGCCCTGTTCAAAACGCGGAAGCATTCGAATGATCCGAGATAACAGACTTTTTTTTATTACATCCCTGACATGGGTTTTCCTCCTTCTTCTCCCCTCGCCTCTTTTTTCATACGACATAGCGAACCGGATTCAGGCGTTTACTCTGAAGAATGGTCTTCGTCTGTTGATGCTGGAGAGGCGCCTGAGCCCCACCGTTTCTATATACATCCGGTATCGATCCGGGGCGGTGGATGAGGCGGACGGAAAGACAGGAACGGCTCATCTGCTCGAACATATGATGTTCAAAGGGACAAAAACCATCGGCGCCAGGAACTATCCCCGCGAACAAAAGCTCCTCCTGAAAATCGAAGCGGCAGGAACGGCGCTTGATCGGGAAAAGATGAAGGGCAAGAGCGCCGACCCGATTGCCATCGAGAGATTGACACGGGAATTGTCGGCATTGCAGAACACCCACCGTCAGCAGACTGTTTCCAATGAAATCGACCGGCTCTATACCGAACATGGCGCCGTTGGTCTGAATGCATCCACCGGCCAGGACCTGACGACGTATCAGGTCAGCATCCCCGCAAACCGGATCGAACTCTGGGCGAGAATCGAATCGGATCGCATGCGCAATCCGGTGTTTCGCGAATTCTACACCGAGCGGGACGTGGTCATGGAAGAAAGAAGACAACGTTACGAGTCGGATCCGGATGGAAAGCTCTTCGAACGCTATCTCGCGACTGCCTTTATCGCCCATCCCTATCGGCGACCGGTCATAGGCTGGCCGTCGGACATCCGCTTTCTCGATATGGCGTATATGCGGCGCTTTTTTAAAGAAAACCACGCGCCGAACAACACCGTCATCGCCGTTGTCGGTGATATTCGACCGCCCGAGGTCCTCAAACTCGTGGAAAAATATTTCGGCCCGATTCCGTCGCAGAGACTGACCCCGCTTCCGCTGACAGAGGAGCCGGCTCGCTCTGGAGAACGAAGGGTCGAGGTCCTCTATGCAGCAGATCCAAAACTGATTTTGGGATACCCTAAACCACCCCCGCCCGATTTTTCAGATTATGTTTTTGATCTCATCGAATCCCTCTTGACTCGGGGAAGAACGGCGAGGCTCTATAAAATCCTCGTTGAAGAAAAACGCCTCGCGAAAAGCATACAGGCCCACAATGGCCTGCCGGGAGCACGTTATCCCAATCAGTTTGTTTTCTTTGCAACGCCGCTTCACCCCCATACCAATATGGACCTGGAACGGGCGATCGATGAGGAAATCGAAAGACTGAAAAACGACCTTGTTTCCGAATCGGAACTGGAAAAGGTGAAGAATCAGCTCCGGGCCGATTTCATTCGAGGGCTCGATTCCAACGCCGGGCTTGCAGGTATGCTTTCCTACTATGAAGCGCTGCTGGGAGATTACCATTACCTTACCGGTTATACCGCCGCCATCGATAAAATCACCCCCGACGATATCCGAGCGGCGGCACGGACCTACCTGACGCGCGAAAACAGAACAGTCGCCTCGGGAGTAAGAAAGCCTTTGCATGAAAGATAAAATAAAGAAAACCCGCTTCTTATTGATTCTCTGTGCCATTTTTTTCTATTCCATCGCCTTTGCCGCAGCACCGCCCGCTTTGCCGGATCCGGACCGGATCGCCTTCAAACCCCTTTCCTTTACCCCTCCCAGGGCGGAACGTGTGGTATTGCCCAACGGTCTTGTCCTGTATATCCTTGCAAACCATGAACTACCCCTTGTAAAAATCACTGCCGTCATCCGGACCGGCAGCATGTATGATCCCCCTGAAAAAGAGGGTCTCGCAAAGCTTACCGGACAGGTGATGAGAACCGGCGGTATCGAAGGTATGACCGGAGACGCCCTCGATGAAGCGCTCGAATCCATGGCGGCAAACCTGACGATATCCGTTCAACGTGATTCCGGCGCCCTTTCGCTCTCTGTTTTGAGGGATGATCGGGAAAAGGGGCTGGAACTCTTTTCCCGAATCCTGAGGAAACCCGTCTTCGAGGCGGAGAAGCTGACCCTGGCCAAAGACCTCAAGATCGAGGAGCTGCGCCGGATTGCCGATGATCCACAGAAATTGGCCTTCCGTGAATTCGGCAGATTGTTGCATGAAGGCTCTCCCCGGGGGAGGCTATCAACGGCTGTCTCCATCAGCCGAATTCAAAGAGACGATCTGATCGCTTTTCATGATCGGTTCTACCATCCGGAGAATGTGATGATCGCCATCAGCGGTGATGTGAACAGGGGCGAGGCGGAGGCCCTTGCGACCCGTCATTTGGGGAACTGGCAACCATCAAAGGAGAAGAGTGAATCCTTGCCCCTTCCCCGGCCGCAGGAAGGAAAGTTCTTTGTCCTCACCAAGGATCTGACCCAATCGATCGTCATCTTTGGCTGGCTTGCCCCGGCAAAACAAGATGTCCAATCCTTCCCATTCGAGATCATCGACTTCATCATCGGCAGCGGCGGGTTCCGTTCCCGGATATTCCAGGAAATCCGAACGAACCAGGGGTTGGCGTATAGCGCCGGCAGTTTTTATTCCCCCAAAAATGGTTACGGCATCTTCGGCGCCTATACCCTGACGAAATCCGAATCAACGGTCAAAGTCGTTTCGCTGTTGCAGGGCATCGTCGAAGAGTTCGGCAAAAAGCCGATTACCGAAAAAGAGCTTGAAGGAGCAAAGAATTCGATAGTGAACAGTTTTATCTTTTCCTTTACTTCCACCGACCAGATCGCACTGCAACAGCTGATGATCGAATATAATGATCTACCTGAGGATTATCTTATAACATATCGTAACAAGATAAATAATGTCACTGTAAACGATATCAGGAATGCCGCCGGAGAGTATCTTGACCCGGCAAGGGCGATCATGCTGATTGTCGGAAACGATACGGTGTACAAAGAGGTTTCCTCATTATTCCCAGCGATAAAAAAGATCGATCGTCCCTGATCACCCTCATGCTGGGAAGGGGTCAGGGGACGGGGAAGGATTGACCTTTGAAAAAAAAGAGCGAGCCCGCCGGTTTGGAAAAGATCGTTTTCCCCGATAACGATGTGTTGCGCAGTCTTTTCGGCGAACACGACCGGAATCTCAAACTCATCGAAAAGCTCGCAGCAGTGAAGCTGGGCGTCCGCGGAAATGTCATATCTATAACAGGCGATTCACTGGCGGTCACGCTCATCCGCACCCTTCTTTCCCGCTTGTATGACATTACATCCAAAGGGTATCCGCTTTATCCGGCGGACATCGAATACGCCCATCGCATCCTGTCCGAAGATTGCACCGCGGATCTGGAACGGATATTTCTGGATACCGTCTTCATCTCTGCCAAGAAGCGGATCATCACCCCTAAAAGCATCGCCCAGAAACTGTATATCGATGCCATCCGGAACTCGGATATGGTCTTTGGTATCGGACCGGCGGGAACGGGAAAGACCTACCTGGCCATGGCCATGGCTATTTCAGCACTGCTCGAAAAGAAGGTGTCGCGTATTTCTCTGGCGAGACCCGCCGTCGAGGCGGGCGAAAAGCTAGGCTTCCTGCCGGGGGATCTGTCAGAGAAGGTCAATCCCTATCTGCGTCCCCTCTACGACGCCCTCTTTGATATGATCGATTTTGAGCGGGCGTCCGCGCTGATGCACAAAGGGATTATCGAGGTCGCCCCCCTTGCCTTCATGCGGGGTCGAACGCTCAACGACTCCTTTGTCATCCTTGATGAAGCCCAGAATACGACATCAGAGCAGATGAAGATGTTCCTGACGAGACTCGGATACGGCTCCAAGGCCGTGATCACGGGTGATGTGACCCAGATCGACCTTCCGATCGACAAGCCGTCCGGCCTGGTCGAAGCGGAAGAACTGCTCTGTAAAACCGAGGGGATACATTTTGTCCACTTTTCGGAACTCGACGTGGTCAGACATCCTCTCGTCCTTGATATCATCCGCGCGTACAACCATCTCGACCACCGGAGAAGGAGCGATAAAAACAAGCGCTGAGGTTTGACCATATGCGCGCTTTGGAAATCATGCTCCCTCCGCACGCTGGATATTTTTCGACCCTGCACCTCCTCGCTTCGCTGCGGGGGCAGGGAGCCCCGAAAAATCTCCAATGCGTGCTTCCGGGACACGATTCCCAATTCGCGCAGAGGTTTCCATATGTCTATAGCGATAGAAAACCGACAGAAAAAGTTCAAGCTCGATTCGAGAAGAATTCGGAGAAGTCTGAAAAGATTGATGAAAGAGTTGTGCTGTGAGGATGGCGAGCTCAGCCTGCTTCTGGTCGATGACGATCAGATCCGGGAGATCAACCGAATGTACCTCCAGCGGGATCATTCAACCAACGTCATCTCTTTCTCGATGCGCGAAGGGGAATTCGGCGCCATCAACCCCCGGCTTCTTGGGGATATCGCCCTGTCCGTCGAAACGGCCGCTCGCGACGCGGCAGCGGGTGGTATCGATCTCATGGATGAAGTGGAATTTCTCCTCATTCATGGCCTCCTCCACCTCCTCGGATATGAACATGAAAACGCCACATCCGCAGAATCAAGGAAGATGAAGACCCGCGAGCGGGAGCTTTTCTTCATCCTGAGGGGCTACCCGATTATATGAAAAACTATTTCCTCTAATAATACCTTAACGCGACTTGGACATCATTTCCCGGAAGCAGGCATTGGAGATTTTTCGGGGAACCCTGCCCCCGCAGCGCAGCGACCGCAAAGACGACTGTCTGAGCGCCTCAGCGCGAGTTTCGTCTTTGCAGCGAAGCGAGGAGGAGCAGGGTCGAAAAATGTCCAGCGTGCGGAGGAAAATGGTGTCCAAAGCGCGCACTATTTGATCCGGATCACCTGCCCAGGTTGGATGTTATCCTTGCGTATCCTGCTGTTGAGCTGACGCAGCTTATCGGGCGTCGTGTCGTTCTCGCGGGCGATTTTGCCCAGGGTGTCACCTTTTTTGACCTTATATTTCTTCACCGCGGATGTTTCGACCGCCTTCCCGGACTCTACCAACGCAGAGGCCGTCTCGGGCTTCGCTTTCCCTTTGTTGTCGCCGCGGCCGACCTTTCGGCCGCCCTTTTTGGTTTCCCGGACCGGATCGTTCTTGATTTTTTCTATCCGCAGTGTTTGACCCAGCCTCAGTTTATCCCCTTCCAGGTGGTTTGACTCTTTTATTTCGGAGATCCCGATATCGTATTTCCTTGCCAGCGACGTCAGTGTGTCTCCCTTTTGCACCTTATGAGCGACGACCGTTTCCCGTTTCAGTACCTTGGTTGAAGCGCCTCTGGAGTCGTGGATCGGTACATTCAACCGCTGACCTGCCGCCAGCGGCTTTTTCTTCAAGAGTCGGTTCGCATTCCTGATAGCTCCTTCGGAGGTCTTGTATTTGCCGGCAATGGAGGCCAGCGTCTCGCCCTGTCGCACCCTGTGCTTGATGACGACCCCCCGCCTGAAGGAGCTGCGGGGCGTATCCGCCAGTGGAATGTCATCCACCACCTTCAGGAGCTGCCCCGACGTATCCGTCGGCACCCTCAGTTTATAAGGCCTGTTGGGAGTGATTCTGTGCCTGAGTTCGGCATTCAGGATATTCAGCATTTCTTCCGGGAAGTCGAGCTTACGGGCAATATCCTGCAGGCGCATCGATTTGTTGATCTCCACCGTCTCGTAGGACAGGGGCGGCATCTTCCCGGCGCCGAGATCGATGCCGTATTTCTGCGGATCCTTGATCACCAGGACGGTGGCGATAAATCGGGGGACATAACGCGCCGTTTCGTAAGGAAGTTTCTGATACAGATCCCAAAACCGATCCAGATAATTGATATGCTGCGACGCAATATTTCTCATGATCCGTCCTTCACCGCAGTTGTATGCGGCAAGAACGGTGAGCCAGTCGCCGAACATGGTATGCAGCTCTTTCAGATAATCGATGGCTGCGCGGGTGGATTTCTCGATGTCCATTCGCTCGTCCACCCAGTCATCCCTGTTAAGACCATACTTATATCCGGTGGAGGGGATAAATTGCCAAAGACCCAGTGCCCGCGCTGTCGATAAGGCATTGATCTTAAATCCGCTTTCCACCAGGGGAAGCCAGGCCAATTCCTCCGGCATGCCGGCTTTCTTCAGTTCCTTCAGAATGATGGGGCGATACAGTGCCGACCGGTTATAGGCTGAGATGAAAAAGTCCCGTTCCACGGTCTGAAACTGGCGTATCTCCTTCTCAACATCGGCATTGATGATCAACGGAATTTCACTGCGTATCCCCTTCGCATTGGTCTGAACAGAATTATATAAGGTGAGGATCCGCTTCGATATCATCAGGCGGAGGTCATCCTTCTGCCTGGCAATATCCGGATTGCCGTTGGTGTCGAGTAAAAGGGCATACGCCTGATCCAGCATGTCCAGAGCGCCCTCAAGGTCGCCGTTGACCCAAAGGCTGTGCGATTCATTCAGCAGCACAAGGGCCTCCTCCATGATATCCCCTTCTGCCTCCTCCATAGGGTCTTTGATGCTTTCTTGCACTTGAGACTTTGACTGTTTTGTCTTCGGTGTGTTGTTTTTCTTAGGCGGGGGGGAGGTCTTTTTCGAAGATGACCCCGTGGGGGCGGAAGCCTTCTGATCCGGCTTTACGGTTTCTACCCGCTCAGGGGAAAGAGAGGCCACTTTCGGAGACGTTTTCTTGACAGGGGATAACGGCTCTTCCCGTATGGATGCCTCCTTCTTCTCCGAGAGAACAGGCGCAGCCTTCACCGAAGATTCCGGCGCCGGAGTCGCAAGGGGAAGCTTTTCCGAAGGCGGCGGACGATCGGTTTTGACCGCCGATTTCGGTGTTTGATCAGCCGCCGCTTCCCCGGTGGGTGTTTCGGAGATCTGGTGATTCATACGAGCACTGCAACCAAAAAGCAGGAAAAACAGAACTATGCAGATTTTGATTCTGATCATCTTTTAACTCCTCATGTTTGAGCGCTGAACTGAATCAGATACGCCTCGATAAATGCGTCGATGTCGCCATCGAGAACCTTGCCGGCATTGCCGGTTTCAAGGTTCGTTCGGTGATCCTTGATCAGCTTGTAAGGATGCAGCACATAGGAACGGATCTGGCTTCCCCAGGCGATACCTTTCTTTGTCTTGTTGATCTCCTGAAGCCGTTCATTCGCTTCGTTCAGTTTCATTTGATAAAGACGGGACTGCAGGTATTTCATTGCCATCGCTTTGTTCTTGTGTTGCGAGCGCTCATTCTGACACTGGACCACGATTCCCGAGGGGTTATGGGTGATTCTCACTGCTGAGTCCGTCTTGTTGACATGCTGCCCCCCCGCGCCCGATGACCGGAATGTATCGATACGCAAATCCTTCTCATCGATATCGATCACGATCCGGTCGTCTACCTCGGGGTAGACAAAAAGCGAGGCAAAAGAGGTATGCCGGCGTGCCCCCGCATCAAAAGGAGAAATCCTCACCAGCCGGTGAATGCCGATTTCGGCCTTGGCATAACCGAAGGCGTATTCCCCCCGCAGTGTCCAGGTCACGCTCTTTACCCCTGCCTCGTCACCCGGAACATAATCGATAATGGTTGCGGCAAAGTTTTTTCGTTCCGCCCATCGCAGATACATCCGAAGCAGCATTTCCGCCCAATCCTGCGCTTCGGTGCCGCCGGCCCCGGCATGAATCGACATGATGGCATTCATGGAATCCTGCTCGGATCCCAGCATCATTTTCAGTTCGACATCCCGAATGGAGGCTGTAAGCCTGTCCAGCTCGTTTTTTATCTCTTCCTGGGCACGATCATCCTCATCTTCGGAGGCGATCTCGCAGAGCACTGCCAGATCGGCAAGGCTATTTTTCTGCCCCTTCCAGTTCCCGACTATATCATTCAAGCGGCTCTGTTCCTGAAGAGTCTCGCGCGCCTTGTCCGGTTCATTCCAGAAATCTCCCCGAAGAGTCTCTTTATCCAGTTCCAGGATCCGCAATTCCTTTTCAGGGATGTCAAAGACACTCTCCTATGTGTTCGATTCTTTTTCTCAGATCAAGCAGTGTGTCTTGTATTCCTTCAAACATGTTTCTTTCTCCTTTGCGTTGTCGAAATAGTAATGGTGACCAGGGCGATGACGCACAGATAAACGAACGCGTCTCCATATGCCGTATAAAGGGTCTTCTCGTCAATGATTTTTACATCGCCTTTCAGGACCGTTCTTTCAAAGAGACCCGTTCGGGAAACGATCTCTCCTTTGGGATCGATTATCGCACTGATCCCTGTATTGGCGGCCCTGACGAGATAAAGACGACTTTCTATCGCACGAAAGACGGTCATCGATAGATGCTGATGGGGGGCCGACGTCCTCCCGAACCAGGCGTCATTGGTGACATTGACGAGGAACTCCACCTTTTCCTTTTTGTAATCCCTCGCCGCCTCGGGAAAGATTCCTTCGTAACAGATCAGGACCCCCAGACGATGTCCGGCGACGGTGAGAGGATAGAACCCTTTGCCCGCCTTGAAATCCCCCACACCAACCACAAGTTTGCCGATGAAGGGGAACAGCCGCCTCAAGGGCACATACTCTCCGTAAGGAACGAGATGGACCTTGTCGTACCGTCCGCTCAGGGTCCCATCCGACCCGAGCAGATACGCGCTGTTCATATATTGAATCGTTCCCTTTTCCTCTTCGAAGCTGGGAGAGCCGAAGAGGATCGCGGAACCCGAAGTTCTTGCGAGATTGACAACCGCTTCCTGCAGCGGACCGGGCTGCTGAAAATAAAAGGGCGCGGCGGTTTCGGGCCAGACGATCAATCCGTTTCCGGAAGGGATCGATTCCCGGGAAAGCGAGCTGTAGATATCGATGGTCTGCGACTGGTAGAGCGGATCCCATTTTACACTCTGCTCGATATTTCCTTGGACGAGAGCCACCTGCAGACCGGGCGCCTTCTTCGATACTTCATCGATTTCTGCAGTTCGAACATGGCCATAGACCAGGATCGCCGTGATGAGAACTCCCGCAAAAACCGTCTCGACCCATAGACGCCTCCTCTGAGTTCTTGCCGACATCAGGTCATAGAGAACGGCATTGATCAGAACGATGGCAAACGTTACCCCGTATATTCCTGTAATATCTGATATTTGTATTATTTTCGTATAGAGGTACTGAGAATAAGCCAGATTTCCCCAAGGGAATCCCGTGAGGAAATGCGAACGGGAAAATTCGAGTACGGTCCACAAAAGGGGCGCCGACAGAAAGAGCGGCACCCCTTTTCCCTTCAGAAAGACGACACCCGCTGCGAAACATGCCGTATAAACGCTCAGGTACGCGGCAAGGAGCAACATTGACGCTATCCCGGCGTACACAGGAAGATAACCGTAATGGACAACCACATAGACTATCCAGTAGAAAATACCGACATGGGCGACGATGCCGGCCAGAAAACCGATCCTGAATCCCGCCCGCGGCGCGGCATCCTTCAGCGCGAAAAAAAGAGGGATCAGCGCCGCCCAGGCGACGATCCCATTTCCATACATCGGAAAGGAGAAAAAGAGGAGGAGGCCGGACAATCCGGCCAGGATGAGTTTCCTTGCGTTTTCGTTTTTAAATACATATAATTTCAATAGGTTACCGTCTCATCTTTTCCTTGACCGGGAGCGCATCCCGCAAGCCCCGCCCTGTGGGCGGGGAGCTTCGCTTACTTTAAAATACCTCTATATTGAAACTGAAGATTGGAAATACGGTTGGAATTAATAGACATATTTCCCAACCCTATTTCCAACCGAGGGTGCGATTATAGGGGGAATCATCAAAAGACGCAAGACAGAATATCCAGGCGTCTTTTACCTCGAGCCGGTTCGGATCGGCGGCACGCCCCCCGGTGAAGGCTTCGTGTGCTTAATCGGCATGACCTATTCAAGCAACGCCCCGGAAGGCAATTCGTTGACCGAGACGGAAACGGACGGGCGGCTCGGCTCCTCATGAATCTTGCCTTATTGCAAGCTGGATACCCTAAGGAATATCTGAGACTTTTAGAAGGCTAAAGATCAACAACCAAGTTTAAACCCCTTTTGAACCAGCCAACGGAAGGAAAAATTCAAAGGTGAGGAGGAAAGTGTGTTTGAATATTTTTTTTCGCTGGAACTTCTGTGAAAGCGCTACCTGAACTATGTAAAGCAAATTATGTGCCAAGAAATTCGGGGGGGGGTAAAAGCCCATTAATACTAATAGTTTAGATATGGATTGAGGATGGCAGTCAAAAAGAGCCGCTGTAATGTTACGTATCTGTAACGTTGCAGAGGTGTAACGGGAGGGATATCGGGACCGTTATGATTACCCCGGGGAACCGGTCATGATCATATCTGTAAAATAACGTTTCGTGGACTGCCAGGTATCGTCGGCAAGGCGCTCAAAGCGTCCGCTGTCCGTCGAATACATGTTCACGTTCAAGTCCTTTTCGGCGTCATCAAAATAGATCAGACTCTTCTTGATTTGAAAAAATATCTCTTCGCCCACTGCATATTTCCGATGGAGATCCTGCAAAAGAACTTCAAGATTTAGACCGGTATTTTCCATGATGAACTTCAGGTCGATAAAATCCTTGCACACCCCGCGTTGGTTGACGGCAATGAGTTTCATGAGGGCCAGATCGCGTAGCGAAGCTAACGGCATCGGCAGGGAATCATCGGAGACAGTCGTCTCGATGAGTTCATAAGGATAGACAAAAAGACCGAATCCTGTATGGTTTATGGTAACAACCAGGGTATTTTTCTCAATTTTTACAGCGGATAATGTAAAATCCCCGGCAAAGTATGTTTGCAGCGCCTTGAACCATTGCAGGCTGTCCAGGTCATTGGGCGTGAAAAAGTCAAGATCTATGGAGAGGCGATGGCCAAGATGAAGAGCAACCGCGGTGCCGCCCGCCAGATAGGTGTGCGGGGGAAGTTCCTTCAGAAACGGGCTTTTTAGAATGGCTGCCATATCCGCGGTGATACATCGGAAAAACATCGTGTAGCCTCCCGGGAAACATCTAATAAACTAACAAAATAATTAACCGTTTTGGGGCTGAGGTTACGGCTGTTGCGGACCACATCCTTGATTATTTCATCGCCGTAGTAGGAAACAACTGCATGGGACTCCTTTTCCGTTCCAAACTCAAGAATCCTTTCGACGATAAGGAATTTATCTTTCTCAGGATCCAGCTGGCCTTTATCCCAAAACAGTTCTTTTCGGGAAGCGATCATTCGCCGGATAAAATCGTTCACTGGCAAAACACTCCCAACATCAGTAATTATTACAGGTCGGTTCGCTTTCAAAGTCACCAACATTTTACTCTAAAGCATCATAAAGTCAACTGGGTAATGGACGCTAACGGGACAAAATGCCT
>MICN01000020.1 GCA_001829875.1 Syntrophus sp. GWC2_56_31 | reverse complement strand
GATATCCGACCTTGACGGCCTCCTCGCGGAGCTCTCCCGGTATGACCATGCTCTCCTTGCTCGTTTCAGGATTCGTCACGACCCGAAATTCCTCCGGCAGTTGCCGGTAGAAATCACGGTGCAGGTAACAGAGAAACTCCCGGCCGGTCATGCTGGCTTCCGGTTCTTCCCGCAATTTCCTCTCCATATCCTTCTGGACGGCGATATGGGCAACGCTTTCCATCTGAAGATTGCGCTTGGCCGGTTCGGAATCGTACTCTTTCTGCATGGCGCGGACGATGTCGTAAGGGTGGGTGTTATGACCCTCGATCAGATTGGAATAGTAGCTGTTGATGATCCTGAGCAGTTCCCGCAACGTGTCGAGCGTTACGTTATGCTGTCTGCTCCCTAGCGCAGCAGATTTCTGGAGAACCTCCAAGGCAAGGTCCTGAAGATCATCCGCTTCTTCAGGTAGGAGAGGGGTCATTCGGTAGATTTGAGAGTTCATATTACAGTCTCCAATTGCCGATATTATTACCGTTGAGTATCTTACAAATAATCTGTGATTACGAGAGGTATTATAACAATGATCAAATTTAATGCAATATATTTTACCGATCTATTTGCCGATGTCAGAAATTGCCACGTAGTAGTCGGTGGCAGTGTGTAAGAGCACCTTTATCGGCCTCTCACGCCGGAAGCGGGATTCAACTCCCCGTGGGACTGCCAAATGCATATAATTTCAATATATTGCTTCTCGCCTCATCCGCACACACAACCGCCAACCTGGTCAGATGCACGCACCTTCAGCGGTTCGCATGCCAAGCCAATCTTAAGGAGAGATGTCGTTATGGATGCCGTCATGGCGCCTCCTTTCGTTCCGCCAATGGGTTGATGCGGCGGTTCAACGCACGGCGGGCGATGCGCGTGATGACAACCGTAACCGCCACCGTGGCAATCAGGCCGACCGCATAGAGCGCCCATTCGGCGGGCTGGCGGGCGCGTCCGCCGTCCCTGGCCCCCAGTTCCGTGAGAGAGCCGGCCAGCGAACCGAGATAGACATACAGCACAGTGCCGGGGATCATCCCGATCCAGGAAGCAAGCACGTAGTCGCGCAGCGATACGCGCGTCAATCCGAAGGCATAGTTGAGCAGGTTGAACGGGAAGACCGGCGAGAGCCGGGTGAGTCCGACGATCTTCCAGCCCTCGGACGCGACGGCCTCGTCCAGTGCATGAAAAGTGGGGTTTCCCGAGACCCGGCGGGCGACCATCTCCCGCGCCAGGTAACGCCCGACCAGGAAGGCTGCCGTCGCGCCCGCGGTCGAGGAGAGCGAGACGAGAAGCGTGCCTTTGACGACCCCGAAGACCGCACCCGCCCCGAGCGTCAGGATGGATCCGGGCAGCATGAAGACGCACGCCGCGATGTAGATTCCGAAGAAGAAGACGGGGCCGACGGGGCCGGCCGCCTCGATCCACGCCAGGGCGTCACGAAACGCCTGTTGCAGATCGAAATATTTCGCTGACAGGAGAAGCCCGATGACGATCACACCCAGGACGGCGCCTTTTACGATCACCCCAAAATGGCTCTTGGGGGCGGCTTCGTTTGTTTCTAAAGTCATTGTCTTTCCCTCCCATGTTGAGGTTCCAGTCATAAAAAAGGTATTCGAATGTCGGGCGTTCACCATTCGCCTTCAGGTAATGCCGCAGGTCATCCGTAGCCAGATATCGGCAGATCTCGGTCCTATTGAGGAGGTACTCCTATGACAGGTCTTTTGCCAATGTCCCGGCTGACTTCATTGCCACACCCCAGAGCCCGCTGTTCTGGTCGCTGACGAGGAAGATCGGCAGTTTGGCCAGCAGGCCGCTCATGACATCGGAATCGAGAAATTCCCTTTTGAAGGCTTCGTGATGGACGATTTCGGGATTCCTGGCGGCGACGCCGCCGGCGATGTAGAGACCACCGCGTGAGAGTGTTTCAAGTGCAAAATTCCGGCATGCACGCCCATAGAATCTTGAGAACCATTCGAGCGTCTCGGGATGCCGGGGAGACTGTTCCATGACTTGAGCAGGCTCCAATCGACTGCCTGTAAGGAATTCATGGATGGCGCTCAAACCTCTTGCGGAGACAACGTGATCGTATGTCGCGTAATGGGTGTGCCACGTGCTGATCAAAAAACGCTGAAAGGCGAATTCCTTCTCGCCGATAAAAGGAAACCCGGCGTGCGCCCCTTCCGAGGGGGCGGCGCTGTAAACGCCCTTTTCGTCCGGCACAAGCATGGCCTTGCCCAGCCCCGTGCCTGCCCCGATGACGGCTATTGCGGAGAGTGGCTCGGGTGAGCCGGGAAGGATGATCTCGGCGGATTTGCCGATGGGCGAAATGCAGGAAAAGGCCTGCGCCACAAAGTCGTTGATCAGGATGGTCCGTCGGAATCCAAAATCGCGCCCGGCGTGGGTGATGTCTACGTCCCACGGGATATGCGGTGGATTGCCTATGACACCCCCTGTGATAAGTCCCGCAAGGGCGATGCCAACGATATCGGCTTGCCCCGGATCGAATGGAAAATCGCTGTCCCGCAGATTTTTCAGAAGATCGGCAAATGAGCCCGATGCGGCGCTTTTGAGCCAGAGAAGTGAAACCAGATCGAGACGTTCATCTTCATCTGTCGTAAAGTGGGCAAATCGGCTGTTGGTCCCGCCGATATCCGCGGCCAGTATATGGCGTTCCGTTTTGGGCACCTCGTCGGACCTCCGCTCCTGCCAGCCCATCCTGGGCTGAAATATGTCCCCCCCGGGTAAATCCTGCCCCTGCCGTTCAGGCATAGCAGTGGTCGCCCGTTTGCACGCTATTATCTCATTGTACTGTGATATAGAATGCTTTATTATGATATACACGTTGTCGGGGTTTGCAACTTTTTTATGCTAAAAAATATGACGAATCCGTAAAAAGTCGTCGGACCGGTGAAAACCGATGTCCAGTGCTCCCGTCATGCGCTGAAATCTCTGGATTCCGGTTTTCTCCGTAATGAAAAAAAGGTAAATTCCGACTTTTCACGAGGCCGTTACATGTGGGTGGCGTCATCATGATGTATTGATAGGAGGGTCATCTTCAGAAATTTGAAATGTCGCGTCTCCATCATCATCCCCGTGTATTGCGAACAGGCGGTCATCAACCGGGCGATCGAAACCGTCCGTCATCGGATTGGCGGAGACGCCGCGGAGATTATTGTGGTCGATGGACAGCCGGAGCGGGAAACGCTCGGGGCGATACGCGACGGCTCCGTGCGGAAGCTTCTTTCTGAAAAAGGTCGGGGCAGGCAACTCAACCGGGGCGCAGCAGTCGCCACCGGTGATGTGCTCGTTTTCCTCCATGCCGACACCGTTCTGCCGCCAACCGCCTTTGAAAGGATTGCCGGGGCGATGCGGGACGAAGGCTGCGTCGGCGGCGCCTTCGATCTGCGCATCGATTCCCGGAGAATAGTCTTCAGGGTTATCGAAACGATTGCCAGTTTGCGATCGCGCCTGACGAGAATCCCGTACGGGGATCAGGCGATGTTCATCAGGGCCTCCTATTTTCGGACCCTCGGGGGGTTTAAGGAGATCCCGATTATGGAAGATGTGGACCTGATGCAAAGAATCAAGCGGAACGGGAAGAGGATTGCTATTTTCCGGGAGCCGGTGATCACATCGGCGCGTCGTTGGGAAAGAGAAGGCCCGGTATTCGGTACGCTGCGAAATTGGTTTCTGATGGCTCTCTACCTTTGCGGAGTCGCGCCGGAACGACTCGCCCGGTTTTACAGATAGGACGGTACGGATGATTTTTCCCGATACAAGTTTCCAACTCAATTTACTCCGGCATGAAGCCGTCATCCGGACCGGCTGCTCCCTGATCCTCTTCGCCGTCATCGCGATCTCTGAAATGGTCGTTCCCCGTCGTTTGCCGACTGTGAAGAAGTCCGTGCGCTGGTTCGGAAATATTTCGATCCATCTGATGAACGGCCTCCTCCCGCGCCTTCTTTTTCCGATCCTCCCCGTCGGTATGGCCCTCCTGTGGGCGCAGAAAGGATGGGGGCTTCTGAACATCTTTCCGCTCACGAAAGCGGCTGCCGTCCTTGTCACCGTCCTGATGCTCGATCTGCTGATCTACGCCCAGCACGTGCTGTTTCATCGGCTCCGTTTTCACCCGCTGGAAATCGTTGTCTCGTTGCTGATCAAAATGGCCGCGGTTGCCCTCCTCGGACCTCCCGCCCTGGCCGTCTTGATCTTTGAAGTGCTTCTCAACGGCATGGCCATGTTCAACCACGGAAACTTCCGGATCCCCGAAAGGCCGGACCTCCTCCTCAGGCGGATCGTCGTGACGCCGGACATGCACCTCGTTCACCATTCCACTGTTCGGCAGGAGTCCGATCGCAACTTCGGCTTCAACTTCTCCTGGTGGGACCGGTTCTTCGGGACGTACAAGGCGGAGCCATCGGCGGGCCGGGAAGGGATGATCATCGGTCTCACGGGCTTTCGGGATGTCCGGTACGCCCGATTCTGGAAGATGATCCTGAATCCGTTTGAAAAGGGGTGACGGGCATGGCACTGAGCCCTCTGCCGAAACCGAACCGATGCCTGGCGGTCTTTGTCCGCGATCCCGAGCCGGGCAAGGTCAAAACCAGGCTGGCCGAGACGTATGGCGACCCCTTCGCTGCGGAACTCTACGGATATTTCGTGGACGATCTTTTAGAAGGGCTGGAGCGGGGAAGCTATCATCTGGAGATTTTTTTCACACCTGCAGGAAGGGAGAGGGAGATCAGACGGCGGTTCGGCCCTCGCTTCTGCTACTCCCCCCAGGAGGGCGAAGGGCTTGGAGAGCGGATGGAGAGGACCTTCCGCTCCTGCTTTGCAAAGGGGTTCGCTTCGACCCTGCTGATCGGGAGCGACTTCCCGGATTTGACCGCGGAGGTGATCGAGCGGGCCTTCCAGGCCATGGTGAACGGGCAAGATGCCGCTGTCGGCCCCGCATTCGACGGCGGTTACTATCTGATCGGCTTTCGCGCCGATACATTCGATCCCGCTGTTTTCGACGGAATGCCCTGGGGAGAAAAAAGCGTCTTTGAAAAAACCCTGAACCGCCTCCATGTACGGGGATGTCGGGTCCACCAGGCGCCGACATGGCACGATATCGATACGGAGGAGGACCTCGCAGACCTTCGGGCCAGACACGGAAACACCGCCTTCAGCGGTTCGCGAACCATGGCCTTTCTGCGAGACCGATTGTGGCGGTCTTCATAGGGCGGAGGACTTCCCTCCGTACAATAAGCCTCGGCATCGAAGACCCTCCGGTCCGGATGAACCCCGACTCGACCGGGGCTCATCCCGGAGGGAGTCTCTTCGATTGTGTTGGTGAGTTTTTCCGGCGGCGGATGAAAACAACCAGAACGGGAGGCATTATGGCAAGCTTTGAATATGATCTGGGGATTATCGGGGGCGGTGCGGCGGGTTTGACGGCGGCGGCCGGGGGTGCTCAATTCGGGGCAAAAACGATTCTCATCGAGAAATCTTCGAGGCTTGGAGGAGATTGCCTTCATTACGGCTGCGTTCCGTCGAAAACGCTGATCCGCACAGCAGCCGTATGGAATCTGGTTGGACGGTCGAACGCCTTCGGCCTTCCGACCTTAACCCGGCCGCCCGTAGACTTGGGCGCCGTCATGGATCGCGTACATGCGGTCATAGAAAAAATCCAGCATCACGACTCCCCGGAGCGGTTTTGCGGTCTCGGGGCCGAGGTCCGCTTCGGCAGACCCGCCTTCGCCGACGACCATGTCGTGGAATTGGATGGGAAAAGGATTGCCGCGAAACACTGGATCATCGCCACCGGATCCAGCCCCGTCGTACCCCCGATCGAGGGGCTTGCGTCCGTCCCCTTCTGGACCAACGAAATGGTTTTCTCCCAGAGGACCCTGCCCGGGCGTCTGATCGTGCTCGGTGGCGGACCGATCGGCCTGGAAATCGCCCAGGCCTTTGCGCGTCTTGGCTCCAAGGTGACGATTGTTGAATTCATGGATCAGATTCTGGGGCCGGAAGATGCCGATATCGCGGCAGTACTGAAGGCCCGCTTCGAGGCAGAAGGGGTGAAAATCCATACGGGGACCAAGGCTCTCAAGGTGGTATCGAAAGGCCCCACCATCCTGCTGACGGTTGCCCCCGCGGCTAAAGAGGGTCCATCCATGCGTATTGAAGGTGATGCCCTGTTTCTCTCGACGGGCCGAAAACCCAATATCGGTGACCTGGCCCTTGAGAAAGCCGGGGTCGTCTTTAACCCGCGCGGCATCCCCACCAACAATCGCCTCAAAACGAACATCTCCCATATCTACGCCTGCGGTGATGTGAACGGTCAATTTCCCTTCACCCACGTTGCGGGATACGAGGCGGGAATCGCCCTGACCAATGCGATCCTTCATCTTCCCCGGAAGGTGGATTATGGCAGGATCGGCTGGTGCACCTATACGGACCCTGAGGTGGCCAGCATCGGTTTCAATGAAAAGCGCGCCCGCAAGGAAGGACTGGAATATCGGATCATCGAGGAGCCGTTTGAAGAAAACGATCGCGCCCAGGCGGAAGGGGAACCCTTGGGGAAGATCAAGATCCTGCTGGATAAAAATAGCAAACTCCTGGGCTGCCAGATGATAGGCGCCCATGCGGGCGAGCTCATACATGGATGGATTATCGCGCTGTCCGGTGGGGTGAAGCTCTCCGCCATGGCCGGCGCCGTTCACGTCTATCCAACCCTGTCGGAAATTTCCAAGCGCGCCGCGGGGCGGGTCTTTGCCGATACGCTGTTCGGCGACCGGGCAAAAGGCATTCTCAAACTGCTGTTCAGCCTGAAGGGAAGGGCATGCACCCCGTGACCGGCATGCTCATTTCTGCGCAGGGAAGGTATCCCGATTGGCGCTGCGTCTTTGACCGAATTCGGTTTGGTTCACAGAATATGATATGTTAAAGGATAGACGTTACGTTTGTAATTCGATGATGACGAGTTCTCGGACGGGGCAGTCAGGATCGTTACGGCGATGAGAAAGGAAGAGGAAGATGGAGTACAGGCTGTTGGGAAACACCGGGGTGAAGGTATCGCGGTTGTGCATGGGGACCATGACGTTCGGCAAAGAGGCCGATAAACAGGCTTCAACCGCCATGTTCGGGCGTTGCCGCGAAGCAGGGATCAATTTTTTCGATTGCGCCAACAGCTATGCCGGAGGTGAATCGGAGCGGATATTGGGCGAGTTGATCCGGGATTGCCGCGATGAAGTTGTCATCACGACGAAGGTATTCAACCGGGTCGGCACGGATATCAACGCGGGCGGCGGTTCGCGTCGCCACATCATG
>MICN01000019.1 GCA_001829875.1 Syntrophus sp. GWC2_56_31 | reverse complement strand
TTGATGAACAGAAAAAGCGGACAACTCATGTGCTACAAAACCGGACAATTCTATTTACTCTTGACAAACCCTATAATATCCCTTGACAAGCAAAAACAGCCCCCCTATACTCTGACTTCCCCGAAAGCATTTCTTAAAAAAGAGCAGGTGTGGATATTCAGGAGGCGCCCGATATTATTCATGGTTGACCGGTGTTTTCTTACGTGGACGTTATTTGCGCGGTACGTAAAATAAGAAGCCTGAGAAGAAGTAAGGAGGTGATAAGGAGTCTGCGGTGGGTAAGTAACAACTTGAAACTGGGAGCGTGAAATCCTTAATTCGAGATTTAAAAAAGAGGAGGGACCCATGAGCGGAAGCAAAGAGATAAGTCGACGGGAATTACTGAAAGCGGCAGCCGTTGCCGGGGTTGGCGGGGTGACTTTGGGGTTGGGCAAGGCGGGAATAGCCGCCACCGCAAAAGAGAAGCCCGCTGCTAAGACCAAATCCACCAAAAAGATCTTGGGCGTTGATGTCATCAAGCTCGGGGGGCAGGGGGTCATTTCGGGGGCCCACGCCGATTACGGCTGGCAGATCCAGTCGGGCGCGATCATGGCTATCGATGAGATCAATGCCAAAGGAGGGATTTTAGGGAGCAGGCTCGAACTCAAGTTCATGGACGAGGAGCTCAAGCCGGCCGTGGCGGTGAAAAATGCCCGGTATCTCGCCACAGACTGGGGTGCGCATCTTCTATTCGGAGTCGATTCAAGCGGCAGCGCCATGGCCATTGGCCCCATTCTCCCCGAACTCGACCGTATCTGCGTCTTTGACCATGCCTCCACTCATCGTTTAACCGAGGAACTGGTGTACGGAAAAGGGATCAAGCAAATCTTCCGCATCGCTGCTCCGGTGTACCAGGAGAGCAACCTGGCCGCCCTCATTTTCAAGGAGAATCCCAATATAAAGAGGTGGGCGGGGATTCACTGCGATTATGAATATGGGTATTCCGTCTGGGCCATGTTCAAGGACACCCTGAAGAAATACCGCCCGGATGTGGAATTCGTGTCCATTGCCTGGGCCCCTTTCTGGACGATGGATTTTTCTTCCCACATTTCGGCGGTAATGGCCGCGAATCCCGATGGCATCATCGCCACCCCGTGGGCCGGCGAAGGGGTCATGCTTCTCCGGCAGGCGCTCATGCTCGGGGTCTTCGACAAGGTCCAGGCCTGGTTCCAATGCATGGGCGCCTCCGTAGATATTCTGGAAGGCATTTCCCGGGAAGTGGAGGCCGGCAAATTCAAGGATAAATTGTGGGCCACAGCCCGTTACATACACAACTACCCCAACACGCCGGAGAACAATATATTCGTGGCAAACTTCCGCAAGCGGTGGAACCGGTTCCCCAACTACTCCGCCGAAAACGCCTACTCCACCATTTATGTCTTCAAGGCGGCGATCGAAAAGTGCAGAAGCCTCAAGACCGCCGACCTCATCAAAGCCATAGAGGGGTTGAAGATCATGACCCCGGCCGGAGAAAGATTTTTCCGGCCGGAAGACCACCAGGCGATTTATAACGTCCCTGGAGGCCGGGTGGTGAAGGATCCCAATTACCCCATTCCCGTCCTGGGTGACCTGAAGGTGTTTCCGGCCGCGGCCTACTATCGAAATCCTCCTTTCCAAGCCCTCACGATGGGCAAGTAAGTTTGAATCACGGGGGAGCCTGAACACGCGGGCTCCCCTGTTTACACAAATGAGGGAAAGAAGGATAAGGATATGGAGACATTGATTTTCCAGGGATTGGTGGGCTTGAGCGTGTCGATGTACCTCTGGCTCCTGGCGGCAGGGTTAACCATCGTATTCGGGGTGCTGGGGGTTCTCAACTTCGCCCACGGGAGCCTTTTCATGCTGGGGGGGTATTTTACCTTCACCTACTACGGCCTTTTGGGAATCAACTTCTGGCTGGCCATTGCCTTGAGCCTGCTATCGGTGGGCGTCGTAGGCTACTTCATGGAGCGGTTTTTTTTGCGGCATATTTACCATATGGACCATGCCTACCAGCTCCTTTTGACCTTCGGCTTCATCCTTATCTTCGACGATGCCGTAAAGATGATCTGGGGAGGAGTGGCCAAGATCCCGCCCATGCCGAGCTTCTTCGAAGGAACGGTGTCCGTGGTAGGAAGGCCTTTCCCCGTTTACAACCTCTTCATCATAGGGACCGGCCTGGCGGTGGCCATAGCGATCTGGCAGCTTTTTGAAAAGACCTGGTGGGGGAAGATGGTGAGGGCCTCGGCCTCGGACCGGGAGATGGCCAGCGCCATCGGCGTCAACATTCCCACGCTCTTCACCGGGGTCTTTGTTTTCGGGGCCATGCTCGCTGCCCTGGGGGGCGCCCTGGGAACCCCGGTGCGGGTGGTCGCCCCAGGGATCGGAGCGGCCATGATTATCCAGGCATTCATCATCACGGTGATCGGGGGACTGGGAAATCTAAAAGGCGCATTTGTCGGGGCCATCATTGTGGGAACCCTAAGCGCCTATGGCATTCTCCTCTTCCCGGTGTTCGAGCTCTTCCTGATATTCCTGATCATGGCTGTGGTTTTGATGGTAAAACCGCAGGGACTCTTCGGGGGGGGTTGACCGATGAAAACAAGACTGGCCATCCTGATCCTGGTTATTCTTTTAGCCCTGCTTCCGGCTTACGCCGGGAAATATGCCGTTTACGTCGTCATCCACATCCTGCTCCTTTCCATCTTCTCGCTCGGGTTCAATCTCCTGTTCGGGTACACGGGACTGCTCTCCTTCGGGCAGGCCGGCTTTTATGCGGTGGGGGCGTACGGCTGCGCCAAGATACTCCTGGCTTATCCTTCGCTCCTCGTCGGGATCGTCGGGGGTGTGGCAATCACCGGGGTTGTATCCTTAGCGCTGGGATATCTCTGCATCCGGCATACGCGCATCTATTTTTCCATGCTTACCCTCAGCTTCGGCATGATGATCTTCTCGCTGGCATGGAAGTGGCGGGATATGACCGGCGGGGATGACGGCCTGGTGGGAATTCCCCGGGCCGCTTTAGAGATCCCGGGCCTTTTCAAAATCAACATGACACCGATGGAAAATTATTACTATGTTGTCCTGGCGTTCGCCATTCTGGCCATCGCCCTTTTCCATCGGATCGTCCATTCGCCCATGGGTCTTACCCTGCAGGGAATTCGAGACAGCGAAACCCGCACGGCCTGTATCGGAATATCCGTACGAAAATACCGTCTCATCGCCTTTACCATTGCCGGGCTGTACGCCGGACTGGCCGGGGCCATGCTCCCCCCCCTGGAAAGCACCGTCACTCCTCCGCTGGCCCACTGGAGCCATTCGGCGGAACCCGTGCTGGCTACCCTCTTAGGGGGGATCTACACCTTCTCCGGACCCATTGTGGGATCGGTGATTTTTTACCTGTTGAAGGATATCATTGTACGATTCACGGAGTACTGGCAGATATGCCTGGGGATCATCGTCGTGGCGCTGGTCATGGGATTCCGGGGCGGAGTGGTGAGTATCTTCTTGAGAAAAGGGGGCCGGCCGTGAATGCGATCATCCGAACCGAGAAACTGGGAAAGTATTTTGGAGCGATGGCCGCGGTGCACGAGGTCACTTTAGCCCTGCAGGAGGGTCTTTTCACTTCGGTCATCGGACCCAACGGGGCGGGGAAGACCACCCTCATCAACCTCCTGTCCGGTTTTATGCTCCCGGATCGGGGCGCCATTTATTTCCGGGAAAAAGAGATTACCCGGCTCGAGACGGACAAACGGGTGAAGATGGGGATCAGCCGGTCTTTCCAGGTGATGAATATCTTTCCGCGGATGACCGTGTTTCAGAATATTCTCCTGGCCGTCTTGTCCCGTCTGAACAAAACCTCCAGCGCCTTTTCTTCCCTGCGGAGCCAGAAGGAAGCGGTAGGGGAGGCGGAGAAGACCCTGGGGGAAGTATGGCTGCAAGAAAAGAAGGATTCCCCGGCCGGGGAACTTTCCCACGGGGACCAGCGGCTCCTGGAGTTGGGAATTGCCGTGGCCACCAATCCCCAGCTTTGCTTCCTCGACGAGCCTTCCTCGGGCATGAACCCCATCGAAAGAATCAAAGTCCTGGAACTGGTAAAAAAATTAGCCGCAGAGCGCAATACGACGTTCATTATCGTAGAGCACGACATGGATATCGTCTTTTCCCTATCCGATTGGATCGTGGTCATGAACCGCGGGGAGGTCCTTGCCGAAGGCACGCCCGGCGATATTCGCGAGAATCAGGAGGTCAGGGACATTTACCTCGGAGAAGAGATATGACCGCCATGCTGGAAGTCAAAGAGATGATCACATGCTATGGGCAGAGCCAGGTCCTCCATGGCATTTCGCTTACCGTCGGTCAGGGAGAGGTCGTTTCATTGCTGGGGAGGAACGGGGTCGGAAAAACAACCACCTTCCGGTCCATCATGGGCCTGACGCCCCCGCGGTCGGGAAGTATTTTGCTCAAAGGGACTCAGCTTGTCGGCCGGGCGCCCCACGAAATTGCCAACCTCGGGGTCGGATACGTCCCCGATGATCGCAGGATTTTCGCCGACCTGACCGCCGAGGAAAATTTGGAATTGGCCGGACGCCTTGCCAAGAAGCGGGTCGGGCCGTGGACCATTGAAAAGGTGTATCAGCTTTTCCCCGTCCTGGAGGGGCTGCGCGCCAGCAAAGGGACCTGCCTGAGCGGTGGAGAGCAGAAGATGCTGGCTATCGGCCGGGCCCTGATGAAGAACCCGGATTTGTTGCTTCTGGACGAGCCGATCGAAGGATTGGCGCCGCTGGTGGTGAGGAACCTGGTGGAAGTGATCCGGGAAATCCAAAAGTCGGAGGTGACCATCCTGCTTGCCGATCAGAATCTGAAATTTTGCCGCAAGGTGGCGGGACGAGGGTACATCCTCGAGAAGGGTCTCATCCAGTGCCAGGGTGAAATAGAAAACATCTGTCAGGATGAGGAACTGGTTAAGAAATACTTGGCGGTGTAAAGGAGAAGAGGGATGAGCAGAGGGAAATATTACAACCCGGAGATTGAAAGGACGAGCCGGAAGGAGATACGGCAACTCCAAAACGAGAAATTGCGCTGGCAGATCCGCCGCTGTTTGGCAAAGTCCGAATTCTACAGGGAGAAGTTCAGGAAAGCCGGACTCAAGGCCGCCCATATCAAAACCGTGGATGATTTGATCCATGTGCCGGTGGTCACCAAGCAGGAACTGCGGGAAGAGCAGATAAAGCATCCTCCCTTCGGGCGTTACACCGTGGCCCCGGCGAAAGACTGGAGGGAACTCCACCCTTCCACCGGCACCACCGGAATCCCGGTGAACACCATTTGGTCCGAAAGCGATGTGGAAAATATCACCGAAGTGACGGCGCGGACGATGTACAGCTTCGGAGTGCGCCCCGGGGATGTCATCCAAAACGGCTTCAGCTATGGACTGTGGATAGCGGGCATGTCTACGCATTACGCGGCCAAACGTCTGGACTGCTTCGTGATTCCCATCGGCGCCAGCATGACCGGGCGGCAGATCGACTACATGCTCAATCCGGGGTCAACGGTCCTTCTGTGCACACCCTCGTTTGCCTTGCACATTGCCGAGAACCTTCGGGAGCGCGGCGTTTCTCCTCAGAAATTAAAACTCAGGGTGGGATGTTTCGGGGGAGAAGCGGGAACGGAGACAACGGCCACCCGGGGAAAGATCGAGGCAGGCCTGGGAATCGACGCCTATGATTACTATGGCTTGGCGGAGATCGGTCCTACCTTTGCTTCAGAGTGTACGGCCAAGGCCGGGTTGCACTGGGCCGAAGACCATTACGCGATCGAGATCATCAACCCGGACACGATGGCGCGCTGCGCCGAAGGGGAGATGGGCGTTTTGGTCATTACCCATCTGACCCGGGAAGCAACGCCCATGCTGCGATACTGGACCAATGATTATGCCCGTTACGATTCGAGCCGGTGTTCCTGCGGTCGAACCCACGCTCGCTCCCTGGGCGGGATCCTCGGGCGGGCCGATGATATGGTCATCTACCGCGGGGCAAAGTTCTATCCCGTACAGGTGGAAAAAGTGGTGCGGAGTTACAAGGAATTGGGCGATGAATTCGTTATCGAGATGACCCGGGACGAAAAGACTTACACCGACGTATGCACGGTGGTGTGCGAGTGCGTGGGACCCCGGGAGGATAAACAGGCTCTCGAGCGCCGACTTCGTAAGGCTCTGAGGGAAGAGCTCATGGTGACGCCGGAAATTCGCATCGAAAACTTCGGCACGCTGGAGCGGACCACCTTCAAAGCCAAGCGGATCATGGATAAAAGGAAGTAAACGCATGGATAGCTATGAAGAGGAGCGTCAGCGACTGACACTGGAAGCGATGGCCGATGTCGATGCCGGCCGTGTCATTGACCACCAGGCAGTACAGGAGTGGGCAGAAAGTCTTAGCACCGAAACCCCGCTGCCGCAATGATCGAACTGAAATAGACCGGCAAGGTGCTTCCCGATCTGGTGCCGGAAACATAGACACGGAGGGGAGAGATGTCCCCAGTAATCTTCAGATCAGGGGCTCACAGCGGAACACCAAAAAGAGCTATTGGAGGCATGGAATGAGTACTTCGGAACCTAAAGCCGGCGAACGTATCAGGGATGTGCGAGTCGCTGATGACGTCATCAGTGTCGATCTTTTCGACGGACGAACCATAACGGTTCCTTTGACGTGGTACCCCCGGTTGCTACATGCGACGCCGGAGGAACGGGCGAACTGGTGCATTGCTGGAGCCGGGTACGGAATACACTGGCCGGACCTTGATGAGGATCTCACTGCCCAGGGGCTCTTGCAGGGTGCTCCTGCTCCTCCTGGAAGGGCAAAAGCGGCATAGAGAAGAGGCAACCGCCACTGGTGAACCAGTCATTGCACCGAACGCGGTAGGATATCCGGCTAATTTCCGCTTCCGATATTGTCATCCTGTCTACCACGTTCCACCTCCCCACATGGGCCGCGTCGGTGAGTTCTTTGTTCGCCGCAAATGGATGAGTCATTGGAATGAAAACAAAATAATGATATTCTGGTAGCAGATCCTATTTAAGGAGGAATCGTATGGCTGCTTTATTAGACAAAATTGAACATGATGTCCTCAGACTTTCTAGACAAGAGCGTGCTTTTTTAGCTGATCGTTTGCTCAGTTCACTAGATGGACAAGAGCTAAACGATATTGATGCCGCTTGGTTAGACGAGGCAGAACGTCGATATCAGGAATATAAAGAGGGGAAAAGACCAGGCATTGCAGCACAGGAAGTTTTTGCGGAAGCTGATAGGATGTTGAAAAAATGACAGTAGCGATTTTTGACCCTGAAGCTCGCGAAGAATTTTTATCAGCTATCCAATATTATGAAGATTGTCGAGTTGGCTTGGGTCTACGTTTTCGCCATGTTGTTGAGGCCGCCATCCAAAAGACCATAGAAGAACCATTTCGCTACCGCGTTTTACATGCTCCATTCAGGCGTCATTTGTTGCCGAAATTTCCATATGCAATCATCTATTCCATAGAGCCGGAACATATTCGTGTCCTTGCCGTTGCACATACAAAACGTAAACCAGGATATTGGCTGGGTCGATCAGAGGACGCACCTTAATATATGCAATGCAATTATATCGTGAATCAGCGAACAATAGCGTTCAGTGGACGCGGTTAGGCACTGCGGCGCTGACACGGCAAGCGCATTGACACGGCACTGACGGTCACACCGGCCCGTCTCAAGGAGTATTCACGCATCGGAGAAAAATTAGAGGAGTTCGAACCGCGAGGTTCGTCGCATCCAGGTGAACCATTACGAGATGTGCTACGAAATCCAGTAATCCAAGATCTATGTGCTGCGTATCCGGCATACAAGAGGAAGAACGGTAACCAACTGCCGGCATTTTTGAGCGCCTCCGACAAGGCCGTAGAGAGAGCAACCGTGGATCATCCGGGTGATGTGAACTTCCAAATTGACCGTGTTTTACGAAGCTCGCTTTACATCGCTATTACCAGATTATACGAAATGGTATATGTGTGTATTCAATTGGAATCATGAATTATTTTCCGATACGAAGTAACTCACTTATGTTGCGATGATATCCCAAATATAGGGAAAAGCGAAGGTCGGATATTAATTGTTGTGTGAGAAATAAATGAGCATATCAGACGATCTTAAAAATAAATCACCTGAAGAACTATCCCTCTGGCAGGCTGGTTGGAAGCCCAGAAGCGAATATGACATCTTGGCTGAAAAGGAATGGCAAAGACGTTTCATGTTAGAACAACATGAACTCGATAAGTACCTTCTCAAACAACAAGTCAAATGGATGAAATTTGCTGCCTTTATAGGATTTATTGGTATTTTAATCGGCGCAATCATAACAGGTATCGCAACGCTCTTGACCACAAATATCCAAGCGACAAGGCAAATAGAAACATTAAAACCAATAATTCAACAACAAACAGTTTTACCGGCATCGGCTCCCCCTTTATCAACAATCTCAAAATCTTCATTGGGAACTCCAAAAAAGAAATGATAGAGACCACTTTACGGAGGTTATATGGATAAATTGTTCAAGCTGGTTATCTGCATTTTGCTTTCCTCTATTTTGCTTGTTCAAGTTCTTATTTTGCAGAGAATGCCACCAACAATAAATGAGATTAGAAGTGCAAATAATGAAGACCGGCAGAAAATACGGATGAAAATACCTGTCGTAAATGCTGTGATTACTCAACCAGTACAGGTCGAAATCGATCATTAGGAAGGGGTTTGTGATTTCTATTCTCATAATACTTTCCACCTATGATTTTGGGGTGAGTTTCGGCTCACCCCAAAATCCTGAACAACGAACAAAAATAAAAGAACCTACACAACAATTTAATCCAGGCGACGGCTACGCCGCGCCTGATCATGGTGTTCGGGCAAGAGAAATGGAAGAAATCTGCCTTGCGCTCCGGCTCTTTCAGAGATAGAATGAATACTTGATGACACTCGCATAAATACAGGGGGGAGCATGAACCTGACACTGCCGCTGGATCAGATGACGATCTCGGATAAGCTTCGCACTATCGAGGAGATATGGGAGGATCTCTGTCGCTCGGCCGAAGATGTCCCGTCTCCCTCATGGCACGCGGATGTGCTCTGCGCTCGAGAGGACCGCGTTAACGAAGGTTCCTCGAAGTACCTTGATTGGGGGGAAGCTAAGAAGAACATTCGGGACAATGTCAAGTGAAGATCGAGATTCTTGACGAAGCGCAACAGGACCTCATTGACGGCTTCCGGTTCTATGAAAGCCAGTCCATAGGATTGGGTGACTACTTCCTTGATTCCCTGTTCTCAGACATTGATTCCCTGCAAATCTATGCCGGCATTCACACAATCCACTGGGGTCATCACCGACTTCTCGCTAAGCGATTTCCGTACGCCGTGTACTACCGCGTCACCGGCGATGTGATCCGGATTCACGCCGTCTTGGACTGCCGCAGGAATCCAGCTCGGATTCGTAATCGGCTGACATGAAGAGCCTGAACAAGCTGATGGCCGATGAGAGGTATTAGCGATTGCGGGGATGGGAACGATATGAGGAGGTGTTCGGATGAAGATCAAAACTGCACAGGATTACCTGAAAAGTCTGCGGAAGCTGGACCATAAGGTCTATTACAAGGGGAAGAGGATAAAGGATGTGACACGCCATCCGGCCACGGCCCCGCATGTCCGGGCCGCGGCCATGACCTACGCCCTGGCGAGCGACCCGGAATATAAGGAGCTGGCCACGGCCGTCTCCCATCTGACCGGCAAGACCGTCAGCCGTTTTACCCATGTGCACCAGAACATGGAGGATCTTCTCAAAAAGGTCAAACTGCTGCGCGTCCTGGGTCAGAAGACCGGCTCGTGTTTCCAGCGCTGTGTGGGGCTCGATGGCATCAACGCCGTCTATTCGGTGACGTATGAAATCGACCGGAAGTGCGGCACCGACTATTTCGAGCGCTTCAAGAAGTGGCTGACCTATATCCAGGAGGAGAATTCGATGGTGGTCGGGGCGATGACCGATCCCAAGGGGGACCGCTCCAAAGGGCCGGCCGAGCAGGTCGATCCGGACCAATATCTCCGTATCGTCCAGCGCCGGGACGACGGCCTTGTCATCCGCGGGGCCAAGCTGCACATGACCGGAGGGATCAACTCGCATGAGATCCTGATCATGCCGACCACGGCCATGGATGAGAAATCCAAAGACTACGCCGTGGTCTGCGCGGTGCCGGCCGACGCCCCCGGGGTAACGATGGTCTTCGGACGTCAGGCCAACGACGACCGCAAGGACAACCGGGAACGGATCGATTCCGGGAACTTCCTTTTCGGGGGGGTCGGCGGCGAGGCTCTCATCGCCTTCGAGGATGTCTTTGTCCCGACGGAGCGGGTATTCATGAACGGGGAGACGGAATTCACCAACGCCTTGGTCTATCGTTTCGCCGCCCACCACCGGGCCAATTACGGGGGATGCAAAACCGGCCTGATCGATGTCCTGACCGGGGCGGTGACCTATCTGGCCCAAGTCCAGGGCACCGCCAAGGCTTCCCATGTGCGGGACAAGGTGACCGAGATGATCCACCTGGGCGAAACCCTTTACAGCTCCGCGATCGCCTGCGCGGCCGAAGGATGGCCGACCCCGTCCGGGGCCTATATGGTCGATACGATGCTGGCCAACGTGGGCAAGCATAACGCCACCCGTTTTCATTTCGAAGTGGCCCGCCTGGCCGCCGATCTGGCCGGCGGATTTCTGGCGACTCTGCCAAGCGAATACGACCTCCGCAGTGAAGACACGGGGCATCTGGTGAAGAAATATTTCTCCGGCGTGGCCGGCATCCCCACCGAAGACCGAATCAAGATCGGCCGGCTGATCGAGAGCATGACCGGAGGGACGGCCCTGGTGGAGTCGATGCACGGCGCCGGTTCCCCCCAGGCCCAGCGGGTGATGATCTTCCGCGAAGGGGATTTGGACAAGAAGGTGAAACTGGCCAAGGCCCTGGCGGGGATCACGCCGGACCG
>MICN01000018.1 GCA_001829875.1 Syntrophus sp. GWC2_56_31 | reverse complement strand
ATCGCCTGGATGATCCGCGGCGATTCGCTGAACCGCTTGGCATAATCGGCGCCGATGGCTGCATGGGTTCCTTCCACATTGTGATCGACGGCTTTACCGATATCGTGGAGGAGCCCCGCCCGTTTCGCTTCTTTGATATTCATTTTCAATTCTGCTGCCATCATCCCGGTCAGATGAGCCACATCGATAGAATGCTGGAGGACGTTCTGCGAATAGCTTGTCCTGAACTTGAGGCTGCCCAGCATGGTGATCAGTTCGGGATGCAGATCATGCACTCCGACATCGAAGGAGATCCTCTCCCCCGTTTCCTTGATGATAGTTTCCACCTCAGAGCGCACCTTCTTTACGATTTCCTCTATCCTTCCCGGATGGATCCGGCCATCGGTGATCAGTCTCTCGAGGGAGAGTCTCGCCACTTCCCGCCGAACGGGGTCGAAGCTCGAGAGTACCACTGCCTCCGGGGTATCATCGACGATCAGATCGATCCCCGTCGCCGCCTCGATAGCCCTGATGTTCCTTCCCTCCCGGCCGATAATCCGCCCCTTCATTTCATCGTTCGGCAGGTTGACTACCGATACGGTATTCTCGGCCACATAATCGCCCGCATATCTCTGTATCGCATAGGCAATGATCTCCCGCGACGTCTTGTCGGACGTTCTTCTTGCCTCCTCCTCGATCTTCCGGATCATCAGGGCGGCATCCCGTTTCGCAGCCGCTTCCATAGACTGGATAAGAACGTTCTTTGCCTCCTCCGACGTAATACCCGCAATCTGCTCAAGTTTCAGCTTCTGCTCTTCCAGCATCCGGTCGATCGCTTCATGCCTTGCATTGAGCTGAGATTCCTTGTTCGAGATCGCCTTTTCCCGATTTTCGACGGTGGTTTCCTTCTGGGCAAGGAGATCGGTCCTCCGTTCTAAGTTTTCCTCCTTCGATCTGAGTCTTCGCTCCAAGGCATCCAGTTCGACCTTCCTGTCCCGGGTATCCTTCTCGAACTCGGTCTTGACTTTGAGCAGGTTCTCCTTGGCCTGAAGGATGGCCTCTTTTTTGATGGTCTCCGCCTCCTTCTTGGCCTCATCGATAATTCTGACCGAAAGACTCTCGCAGGACTCGAGCCTTTTTTTGGAAAGCATTTGTTTGACGATATACCCTGCCGCCAGACCGACAGCGAGCGTTGCCAATATAATAGGGATTAAGATATTATTATAGTACAAAGTTTTCACCTCCTCGAGTTTTCTTTAAACAAAGGTCGATGGTCTGATGGTTCGATCCGGGAAGATCGTGGGGGGCGTAAGGTTGGACCGGCTGATCGGGAATGAATAAAAACCCCGCCTATGCCGTGTTAACTACCTTTTGAACCGTTTGAAAAGTGGGCACCACATATCGTTGCTTCAGGCTTTCCATCACCCGCTTGCGCGGAAGTCGGACATGCACACCGCTAACGAGGCAAGGTTCCCGGTTCCAAGGTGTTGGTTCAAAAAACGAACGTTAATCACGCACATCGCAGGGGATACTCTGTTTACCTTATATCATTAATCAAATGAATCATCTGTTCCGATCTGCTCTCCAATTGGCTATACGTGTTTTCTTTCATTCCAATCACGCGCAAATACTCATCCGCGATGTTCAAGGCGGCCAGGATTGCAATGTTCAAGGTGTTTTTACTTCCTGCGGCGTTTCCCGCCTCCTCGACCTTGTCACTGACAAGCCTGATGACATTTGCCACATGTTCATCCCCCGAATCGCTCACGACTGAGAGCCCCTGTCCCAGTATCTTGACGTCAAAGCGTTTTTTCAATGGACGACCTCAAGGTTTGTACTAAGTCGTTTTTATCTCCTGAAGCAAATCAAGAAGCGAGTCCACCTTTGTGCGCACCGTATCCCGTTCTTCCCTCAACCCCCCTAATTTTTTGTTTGCCTCTTCCAACTCCATCGATTTATTTTGTATCAGCTTTTCCAGCTCCAGATTCCTCTTTTTCAACAAGGTATGGTTTTCGACCAGACCGGTGATCTTCTTTTCCAGTTCATCAAACTTTAAGAATTCCACAAATCCTCCGTTTTTCCCGTCAATTTCAACCCGCATCGTCCGACGCTACAACCCTTGGCGCCGTGCAAAGTTGCATCCGATTATGACAATGTGACGAGCGAAAGTCAAGACCTTATTTGACGGCTTCGTAAACAGGCCGGATGCTGCGTTGCACTTCATCCCTCGTCGCTGCGGCGTACGCCAAAGTACGCCTCATTCCTCAGAATTCGCGCGCCTTGCCTGCGGCCTTTTTACGAAGCCGCCCCATATTCACGCCCCTTTGAGATTTTTACTGGGTCACCTTATTTTACATCACTCCGGCGGGTTCCGCCAGATTTTGAAAATAGTCTTGCAAGACTTTTCGGACCGAAGCCGGATCGGTGATTTTCCCCGCCGCCGCGCGAAATTGAGCGCCCCCGGGCAAACCTTTTGTATACCAGAGGAGATGCTTCCGGAAGTCCCTGGTTCCGACCTTTTCTCCATCATATGCGACCGCCATCGCCAGGTGACGCTTGATGATTTCCGCCCTTTCCGCGAGCGAGGGCTCAAAAAAATCCCTTCCGGACAAAAGGCAGAGGATATTTCTGATGAGCCATGGATTCCCCAGGACCCCCCTTCCCACCATGACCCCATCGCACCCTGTCTCGCGAACCATCCTTACCGCATCTCCGGGAAGGCGGACATCGCCACTTCCGATCACGGGAATCCGCAACCGCTCCTTGAGAGCGGCGATGAGTCTCCAGTCCGCCTTGCCGCTGAAGCCCTGATCGACTGTGCGCGGATGGAGGATGACGGCGTCTACACCGCAGTCCTCGGCGATGCGGCCGATGGCAAGGGCGCTTATTTCGCCGGGGCGCCATCCGGCTCGGATTTTGAGGGTAAAAGGCAGTTCGGTTGCCTTACGCATGGCTTGAAGAATGGCGGCTGCCCGCTGCGGGTCGCGCATCAGCGCCGCCCCCGACCCCGTCTTCACGACCTTCTTCACCGGACATCCCATATTCATATCGATAAGATCGGCCCCTCGCTCCTCCGTCATCCTTGTCGCTTCCGCCAGCGTTTCCGGGTCGGAGCCGAAGAGCTGAACCCCGAGAGGCCGGTCGTGAAGCGAAGAATCGAGGTAACGGGAGGTCTTGCCCGTCCCCCTGACAAGGCCGTTGGCGCTGACCATCTCGGTAAAGGCGAGGCCGCAACCGAACTCGCGCACAAGTGTGCGGAACGGGAGATCGGTGACTCCCGCCATCGGGGCAAGAGCGATATTGTTCTTCAGACGTAAACGACCGATGTTCATCTTATTTTCGGCCCCATTCCTCCCTGCGCCGACAGGCTTTTTCCAGCTCTTCGCATGTATTGATCCCCATGACCTCCTCCGGATCGTCCGCCAGGATCGATGTGACGCGCAAGCCTTTCTTGCTTGCAATCTCGACAATATCGGTGAGGTAATATTCCCCCTGGGCGTTCCGGTTGCCGAGGCTGCTCACCGCATCGAAAAGGAACGGGCTTTCTACACAGTAAATCCCCGTATTGATCTCACGAATCCGCTTCTCATCGGGGGTGGCATCCTTGTCCTCGACGATCTTCAGGACTCGGCCGTCTTTTGCCTTCACCAAACGGCCGTAACCGGCGGGCTCGGTCGGAATCGTCGTCAGAACCGTTAACGCCGCATCATCCGACCGGTGACGGTCATAGAGCGCCCGCACCGTCTCCGGCCGGATCAGCGGGACATCGCCACAGAGGATGACGACGGCCCCTGTATAGCCTTTAAAGGCCTCCTCAGCCTGTAAAACGGCATGACCCGTGCCTAAAAGAGCGCGCTGTTCCACGAAGATTAATTCGTCTTTGTCGAATAATTCGCGGATCCGCGCTGCCTGATGGCCGATCACGACGACGATCTTCCGCGCTCCCGCCGCGCGGGCCGCGGCAACCGAATAGGTTAGCATCGGAACCCCGCAGACAGGATGGAGCACTTTTGCCAGATCGGATTTCATCCGCTTCCCCTTGCCGGCTGCCAGGATAATCGTCCGGAACCCCTCCCGCTCCTCGGCCTTGATATCGTCTTGGTCGTGCATAACCGCCACCTTCATATCGGACGGCTTCGTAAAAAGGCCGGATGCTGCGTTGCCTTGCCTGCGGCCTTTTTACGAAGCCGTCCCAAATTTTATGATTCTGCGACCTTTTGCGGTGAAACTTAGCAGATCATATTGAGAAAAGACAAACAATTTGTTTTTTGCTTGCCTGAAAGGACAGCCTGAAAGGATAGGTTTGACTCCGGACCGGTTTCCCGATATATATCTTATAAAAAGGAGACCTCTATGACCCATGTCCTTCTCATCGGCAACGGGGCCCGCGAGCATGCAATCGCCGAGGCGGTGGCGCGCTCGAGCCGGAACCCGAGACTTTCTGCCTTCATGAAAACAAACAACCCCGGAATCGCCTCCCTCGCGAGCGAGGTCAGGATCGGCCGTTACGATGCACCGGAGGCGATCATCGCCTTTGCCAAAGAAACGGGGGCGGAGTTTGCCGTCATCGGTCCCGAGGATCCTCTGAGCTACGGCATCGTGGATGACCTGGCAGCGGTGGGAATCCCGGCGGTTGGACCGACCAGGGCCCTGGCCCGCCTGGAAACCTCGAAGTCTTTCACAAGAAACCTGCTGGAAACATACGGCATCCGCGGAAACCCGCGTTTCAGGAATTTCTCGTCCATCGAGGGCATCGAGACCTTCTGCGACGAACTGGCCGGCATCGTCCTCAAGCCGGACGGTTTGACGGGCGGGAAGGGAGTCCTTGTCCAGGGGGACCATTTCCAGACAAGGGCCGAGGCCCTCGGCCATTGCCGAGACATCCTGAAGACACACCCCGGCGTGACCATCGAGGAGAAGCTGGAAGGCGAGGAGTTCTCCCTGCAGTGCCTCTGCGACGGCAGGACGGTAGTGGCCACTCCGCCGGTCCAGGATCACAAGCGGCGCTTTATCGATGACCGGGGCCCGAATACAGGCGGGATGGGCTCCTATTCGTGTCCCGATCACCTCCTTCCCTTTCTGGACTCTGCTGCCGTGACCGAAGGCCTGGAGATCACGCGAAAGGTCGCCGAGGCGATCCGCCTGGAAACCGGCATTTCCTATAAGGGGATCATGTACGGCGGCTTCATGATCACGGCTTCGGGGGTAAAACTGATCGAATACAATGCCCGCTTCGGAGACCCCGAGGCGATGAACATCCTTCCCATTCTGCGAACCGATTTCATCGATGTCTGCCGGGCGATCATCGACGGCGCGCTCGATCGACTCGAGATAGTATTTGAAAAAAAAGCGACCGTGTGCAAATATGTCGTCCCGGTCGGTTACGGCCTTCCCCAGGACCACCGCGATGCCGCTTCCACGTCCTCACGGATCGAGATAGACGCTGTGCCGGGGGCCCGGCTTTACTACTCTTCCATCGATCAGAGGCCGGACGGGCTTTACATGACCTCGTCGCGGGCGATCGGCGTGGTCGGCATCGCCGATAGCCTGGAAGAGGCGGAGAGGACAGCCGAAAGCGCGGTCTCTGCCATCCGCGGCCCCGTGGACCATCGGCCCGACATCGGCACCGAGCCTCTCATACGGAAGAGGATTCAACATATGAAGATGATAAGAAAAGAGCACATCGGATAGGAGAAGAGCATGCATCTGAACGAAATAAAGCGAGTGCTGATCAGTGTGACGGACAAGAAAGGAATCGTCGAATTCGCCCAGGGATTGTGGACCTTCGGCGTGGAGATCCTCTCCACCGGCGGAACGGCTTCACAGCTCAGGAAAAGCGGGGTCCCCGTCACCGATGTGTCTGATTACACTGGATTTCCGGAGATGATGGACGGCAGGCTCAAAACCCTGCATCCGAAGATCCACGGCGGTCTTCTGGCGCTTCGGGACAACGAGTCGCATATGCAGGCCCTCCGCGAACACCGGATCGACCTTATCGACATGGTCGTCATCAACCTTTACCGTTTCGAGGACACCGTCGCCAAAGCGGACTGCACGCTGGAGCACGCCATCGAAAATATCGACATCGGAGGCCCCACGATGCTCCGTGCGGCCTCCAAGAATTACCGCTTCGTTACCGTGGTCACCGATCCGGAAGATTACCCAAAGATCATCACGGAAATGGCGCAGACGGGGGGCAGGATTTCGGAAGCAACCAACTTCGAACTGGCAAAAAAGACCTTTCAGCTCACGGCCCGTTACGACGGCGCCATTTCCAACTACCTCGGTCTGCTCGGCGGCGGAAGCGCCGAAAAGCGGGAATTCCCCGACACCTTCTCCTTCCAGTTCGCCAAGGCACAGGACCTCCGTTACGGGGAGAACCCCCATCAGAAGGCCGCCTTCTACCGGGAGAGAGACCCGCGGCTTTCGGCCCTCTCCAACGCACGTCAGCTCCAGGGGAAGGAGCTCTCCTACAATAACATCATGGACAGCGATGCGGCCTGGCAGATCGTCTCCGACCTCCCCCTCCCCGGGGTTGTGATCATCAAGCACGCCAATCCCTGCGGCGCGGCCACATCCGACGGCGACATGGCCGAGGCCTTCCAAAAGGCGATGGCCGGCGATCCCGTCTCGGCCTTCGGCGGGATTGTCGCCCTGAACCGCCCCGTGGATAAAAAAGCTGCGGAGGAACTGGTCAAGACCTTCTTCGAGGTGATCATCGCCCCGGGGTTTACCGCCGAAGCCGCGGAACTCCTGGGAACGAAAAAGAACGTCCGGGTTCTCGAAATCCCGGAGACCTGTTCCGTACGCTCGGCCGGCTACGATTTCCGCCGGGTCATGGGCGGCCTGCTCATACAGGACCGGGATAGCGAGGATTTCGATATCCGGAAGGCGAAGGTCGTCACTAAACGGGCGCCGACGGAGGCAGAGTACCAGGCCCTTGATTTCGCCTGGCGTGTTGTAAAACACGTCAAATCGAACGCCATTGTCTACACGACCAAGGATCAGCTGGTCGGTGTAGGGGCCGGCCAGATGAGCCGCGTGGACTCGGTCAAAATCGCCAAGATGAAGGCCATCCTCCCTACGACAGGCTGCGTCCTGGGATCGGATGCCTTCTTCCCCTTCCGGGACGGGCTCGATATGGCCGCCGAGGCGGGAATCACCGCCTTGATCGAGCCGGGCGGTTCGATCAAGGACGACGAAGTCATTCGGGCCGCGGACGAACACGGCATGGCCATGATCTTTACCGGAATCAGGCACTTTAAACATTAAGAAAGGAAGAGGGCATGCAGGAAAAGAGCGAGGTTGTCGTCAGCGTTGTCATGGGCAGCGATTCCGATCTCCCGGTCATGGAAGAGGCCGTCAAGGTCCTGGATGCCTTTGCTATTCACCATGAACTGTTTCTTACCTCGGCCCACCGGACCCCGGAGCGGACGGCAATATTCGCCCGCGGGGCGGCCAAACGAGGGGTGCGGATCATCATCGTCGGCGCCGGGGCCGCGGCACACCTGGCCGGGGTCATCGCGGCGCAAACCCTGCTCCCTGTGATCGGCGTCCCCATCGACGCCACCTCGCTCAAGGGGTTGGACGCCCTTCTCGCGACTGTACAGATGCCGGGGGGCATCCCCGTGGCGACGATGGCAATCGGCAAGGCGGGGGCGAAGAATGCGGCGTTATTCGCCGTCCGGATTCTCGCCCTGGAGGATGCGGACCTTTCGAAAAGACTCCAGTCCTACAGCCGGAAGATGGCCCAAGAAGTCGAGAGGAAGCACGAGAATCTCAAGAAGTGACGCTTACGGGACGCGGTCGGCGCCGGCAGGCGCCACCACCGTCTTGACCGCCCCTGCCTGTTCTTGACTGAACACGACCATGAAGGGAATCTCACCGTTCGGTGCGATTTTTTCATTAATGACGTCGGTCCCCTGGGGGATGGAGAGCTCCCGCTGAATCTCGCTCTCGGCAAGGGTATTGAGTTCGGCATCGGTCAGGATATTGCCGCAGTATACGATCTTTTCCCCAAGGACAGCATCGTTGGCATCGGAAATCACCAGGCGAACCCGTATCTTCGACTGGGAATAGGGAGACTGGTTCACGGCAATCCCCTCAATCACCCGAAGGTTCGCTCCAAGGAGATTCGCCACGGAACGCTGACGGACGTCCTTGAGGCGGATCGGCTCTTTAGCGGTCTCGCGGCTTTTCGTTTCACTCCCGAGGAATTTTTCAACTCCGGGAACACTCTGGAGGCCGGGAACACTCTTGAGCCAGGGCGATGCCCATTGCAGGGCCTTGGTTCGGACCTCCGGAAATAGCCAG
>MICN01000017.1:7571-7797 GCA_001829875.1 Syntrophus sp. GWC2_56_31 | reverse complement strand
GATCCCCAAAGCCACGCCGCTTTTCCCCTGCTTGTGGAGTTCATACCCGTCGAGGACGGTTGCCGCCGAGGCCGGCGCGCCGGGCGTCCGGATCAGGATCGCCGTAATCGAGCTTCCGTACATGGCGCCGATATAGACCCCCGCCAGCATCATCAAGGCGACGGACGGCGCCATGTTGTAGGTCAGGGGGAGCAGCAGGGCCATGGCGATCGAACCGGTAATCCCG
>MICN01000017.1:0-7519 GCA_001829875.1 Syntrophus sp. GWC2_56_31 | reverse complement strand
CCGGGGAGCGCGCCCCCCAGAATGCCCCACAAGACGCCGAAAAGGATGAACAGCAGACTCATCGGGGTAAAGGCGATAGATGCACCCAGCATGAAATTGTGAAGCATGTCCTCCTCCCGTCGTCTAACTGAAAAAGATGCCCGCCGGCAGAGAGACGCCAAGCGCGGTGGCAAATAGGAGATATAAAGCCGCCGTCAAACCGATCGAGGCTGCGAGATTGTTCGTCCACTTCTCGTAACCCAAAAGCCTGATGAGGATAATCAGGAAAAGGGGCGTGCTGATGAGGAATCCCAGGATGGAAATCAATCCCACGTAGAGAAAGGAGAGGCATATTGTGCCGAAGAGGAACGTATAGGAAATCTCTTCGGCCCCGAAGGAGTCCTCCTCGAGGCGTTCGGCGCCTTGAATCACCGCCCCGTCCTTATCTTTTCCGGAGGCGCCCCGGAAGATGATGCTGTTGACGATCAGCAGGATCGCGAGAAAGGCGAGTGTTGCAGCCAGGAGCGTGGGAAAGAAGGCCGGCCCCAGATTCTCCGTCTTGCTGGGCGGGGGAAATTCCGACGTCGAGTAATAATAGAAAGCGGAAAAAATGAGAAGAATCACACCGATGATGATATTGCTCCACTTCATACGCTATTTCCTCGGTTTGTCGGGCGGGAAAGGGGGCGATTCTCCTCTTTCCCGCCCGGTTTGACATCATACGGCTACTTCTTCGCCTTATACGCTTTCAAAAGCCCGATCTCTTTCAGATAAGCCGTCAGCCGCGTGTTTTCCTTCTCGACGTTGGCCGTATAATCCTTGCTCCCCAAAAATGCGGGAAGCAGATTGACGGATTCATAGTATTTCTTGTATTTGGCGTCTTTGAGGACCTGCTGAATCTTTGTCTCCCACCAGGTCAGCACCTCGGCGGGAAGCCCTTTGGGACCGACGATGCCCCGAAACTTTTCCACAACGACATTGTGACCCAATTCTTTCATGGTGGGCACCTCGGGGAGCAGGTCAAGCCTTTTGTCCGTAAAGCAGGCGAGGATCCTTACCTTCTTCCCTTCGACCTGTCCCATCACCTCGCCCGGCTCTCCCAGGCCCAGATCGACATGACCGCCCAGAACGGCAACCAGAAGGTCTCCGCCGCCCTCGAA
The DNA here is from genome assembly GCA_001829875.1 of Syntrophus sp. GWC2_56_31. GTDB lineage: Bacteria > Desulfobacterota > Syntrophia > Syntrophales > UBA5619 > JAKAFS01. The sequence continues at coordinate 6,380 of MICN01000017.1, read as the reverse complement.
CGTCACGGGAACGACTTCGATCTTGGCCACTTTCTGGATCTGATGGCCGATCATATGCTCGACGGAACCGGGGGTAGCCCCTCCCCAGCGCTGTTTGCCGGGGTTTTTCTTGGCGTCATCGATGATATCCTTCGCGCTCTTGAAGCGGCTGTCATATTTCACATAGAGGATCATCGGATCGATAAAGACGCGGGCTACGGCGGTTGTGTCGCGGTAACTTCGGGCCGTCTTTCCCAGAAGCGGGGTTTGCAGATAGGTGGGAGTGACCCCGAGGAGTGTATAGCCGTCGGGTTTGGCGGTCGCCACGGCGTTCAGCGCGATCGCCCCGCCGCCGCCCGCCTTGTTTTCCACGACGAGCGAAGCCCCTCCAAGGTATGGCTCCATGTGCTTCGTCAGATTGCGAAGAAAAATATCTCCCCCCGCACCGGGGCTCGAGTGGGTGATAAGAACCACCGGTTTTGTGGGATAGGCCGCCATGGCCATACCCGCCGTCAACGCAAGCAATACCGCTATGGAAAAAAATATCACCTTACTTCTTTTCATACGAATGCCCTCCTTATTTTGATTAGTGTAACTGTACTAATAGAACCACACCATGCCGCCGGATTCCGTTTCTTCTTGCTGCCGAAACCCGCGTCACTTTATTTTAATCGCTTATTTTGGCCAACAAAGTCAAATGATTTTCTTCTCATTCGGGTGCCTCATCATTCATTGCGAATATTTCAACATATTTATATTGTTTGACAAAAGATAGGCGACACTCTATCATCCATAATGTGAGAATCAATTCTGATAGATGTATCGCCTGTCTCGAATGTATCGACTTCTGCCCGATGAACTGTATCGCGCAGAAGGGTGATGCAGTCGAGATCGACCAGGACGAGTGCGTCGAATGCGGCGTCTGTCTGCGCGCCGGGGTCTGCCCGACGGACGCGATCGCCATGCCGGTGGAGTCGACGCAGTACCCCCGCGCCATCCGCGCCCAGTTCAGCGATCCGGGAGTCCAGCACCCCTCGACAAATCAGGGGGGGCGGGGGACCGAAGAGATGAAGACGAACGACGTCACGGGGCGCATCCGTCGGGGCGAGTATGGAATGGCCCTCGAGTTTGGCCGTCCCGGCACGGGCGCCCGGATGACCGATCTCGAAAAGGTCCTCAAGCTCCTCGTGACGATGGACGTGGAACTGGAAAAAAACAACGCCGTCTTTGCCTTTCTGGACGAGCCGCTCACCGGAGGGGTAAAACCCGAATTCCGGAACGAAAAAGTCCTTTCCGCCATCCTCGAATTCAAGATCCCGGAACACCGGCTGGAACATGTGGTGCGGCAGTTGTTGCCCGTTCTCGCCGACCTCGACACCGTCGTCTCCTGGGGGCTGGTATCGCGCTTTGCCGAAAACGGCGCGCTTCCCGTCCGGACAAAACTTCAGGCCTTGGGGGTTCCTGCCCGCCCGAATGCAAAAATCAATATGGGACTGGGACGCCCGGTCGTTGAACCGTAGGGAGACCCCGTCATGAGTCATGCATTGCACCGCCATGGAACAGCACAGCAGCTTCAGAACGACTACACCTTCTATGCCCGGACCTCCCGCTTCGTCAACCGGGAGGGGTGCGGCCCCAAACTCCGAAAGATCCTCCGCATCCTCCTTGAAGAAAAGGGGCTTGTCAACTTCGGTTCCAGCCACGCAGGAAAGAGCTACAAGGCAGGCCTCGACCCCGACGACTATGCGGCCACCCTGGATAATGCCTACGGCGTCGCCGCCTGCTTTTCCGACAGAGAGGCGATCCGGTCGATCCTGAAGAAACTCCGGGAAGCGGACACGGGAATCTCGATCGTCATCAGCGGCCTGATCGATGAGATCGTCGGGATTGCCCGGGAGCTCGATCTCAAGCCGCACACCGCTTTCCTCTCGCTCGGCATTCACGGGAAGAAGGCGCTCCTTCCTACGGACCAGGTACTGCAGATCACGACGATGTGCGGCCATGGCATGGTTTCCGCCAAACTCTCCAGGACCGTCATCGAAAAGGTGAAAGCGGGGAAGATGACTCCCGAGGCGGGCGCCCATCTCCTGGCACAGCCCTGCCCCTGCGGGATATTCAATACGGAGCGCTGCAGCGCGATCCTTGAGGTCGGCCTGGAAAAATCGATTCTTCCCGGCCCCGACGGACCCGGCGGGCCCGCGTCGCCTTGACCGGGCATGCAAACCGTAAACCCCTCTTTCCGGTCTGCGGGATTTGCAATTTTCCATATGATATTTTAGAGGATGGCAGGAGCGGATGATGGAAGCAGAGGAAGTATCGATTTACGACACCACCTTGCGGGACGGCACCCAGGGCGAACAGATCAATTTCTCCGCCGAAGAGAAGCTGCGTATCGCCCGGCGTCTGGACGAGATGGGATTTCACTACATCGAGGGGGGATGGCCGGGCTCCAATCCCAAGGACCTCCGTTTCTTCGAGATGGCCAAAGCGATTCCCTTCCGCCATGCCCGCCTCACCGCTTTCGGCAGCACGCGGAAACCGGGCGTACGACCCGAAACCTGCCGTAACCTCAGAGCGCTCCTGAAAGCCGGGACGCCGGCCATCGCCATTTTCGGGAAGAGCTGGGACCTCCACGTCAGGGAAATTCTCGGAATCCCGCTGGACGAAAATCTGCAGATGATCCGTGACTCCGTCACCTTCCTGAAGGCGAGAGAGAAGGAGGTGATCTTCGACGCCGAGCACTTCTTCGACGGTTACCTGCACAACCCCGCTTACGCGCTGGCGACCCTGAAGGCGGCCCTGGCCGCCGGAGCGGACCGGATCGTCCTCTGCGACACGAACGGCGGCACGCTGCCCCACGACCTGACCGAGGCCGTATTGAAGGCGGCCGCGTTTATCCCTCCAAAACGCCTCGGCATACACACCCATAACGACGGCGGACTCGCTGTAGCCAACAGCCTCGCGGCCGTCCGGGCCGGTGTCACCATGGTTCAGGGGACGGTCAACGGATACGGTGAGCGGTGCGGAAACGCCGATTTGATCGCCGTGATCGGGAATCTCCAGCTCAAGATGCACAGGAAGTGTCTCCCCGAAGCCTCGCTCAGGCAGTTGACGAATCTTTCCTACTATGTGAGCGAAGTCGCGAACGTGCGGCCGCTCCCTTTCCGCCCCTTCGTCGGACGGAGCGCCTTCGCCCACAAGGGAGGCGTCCATGTAAACGCCGTTGCCAAAAACCCCCAGGCCTATGAACATATTCGCCCGGAACAGGTGGGCAACGGCCAGCGGGTCGTCGTCTCCGATCTCGCCGGAAAGAGCAACATCGCTTTCAAGGCCAGGGAGTTCGGCATCGACGTCGGCGACAACGATACGTTGAACCGGAAGATCGTCCGGGAGATCAAGCGACTGGAGGACCAGGGATTCCAGTTCGACGCGGCCGACGGGTCGCTGGCGCTTCTCATGAAGAAGATCACCGGCGCCTTTAAAGAGCCCTTCACGCTCGAGAGCCTCAGCGTCACGCACGGGAAGACCGGAAACGCGCCCTCGCTTTGCCAGGCGACGATCAAGATCTCCGTGGGCAACGAAGTGGAACTGACCGCGGCCGAAGGAAACGGCCCGGTGAACGCCCTCGACCACGCCCTCAGGAAGGCGCTGACCAAATTCTACCCCCAGATCGGCAGGGTGCACCTGATCGACTTCAAGGTCCGGATTGTGGAGGGAAGCGAAGGGACGGCGGCGCGGGTCAAGGTGCTCCTGGATTCCCGGGATGGAGAAGAGGTGTGGAGCACGATCGGCGTTTCCGAGAATATCATCGAAGCGAGCTGGCAAGCCCTCGTGGACAGCATCCAGTACAAACTGTGCAAGGACGACAAGAGATCATGATTGATAACGACCCCTGGTTCTGATATATTGCTGTAGAGGACGAAATGCTCGTAGCCATCAACAGTCAGAACCCTCAGATGCGGTTGATCCGCCGGGCGGTGGATATTCTGAAAAGCGGGGGGATCATCATCTACCCGACCGACACGGTCTACGGGATGGGATGCGATCTGTTCAACAAACGGGGGATCGAGAGGATATACGATGTCCAGCGCCGCAACCGGAAACAGCCTCTGAGCTTCATCTGCTCGGATCTCAAAGACATCAGCCGCTATACACGGGTCTCCGACGAGGCTTACAAAATCATGAGGCGTCTCCTCCCCGGCCCCTACACTTTCATACTCGAAGCCTCCCGAATCGTCCCCAAAATCATCCTCCCCAAGCGGCAGACCACCGGTATCCGGATCCCCGACAACCGGATCTGCCAGACGCTCGTCGCCGAGATGGGCTCTCCCATCATCAGCACCAGCGTCAAAGACGAGAATGGGGAACTCCTCAGCGATCCCCTGGTGATCGCCGAGCTTTTCAGCAACCGGGTGGACATGATTATCGACGGAGGCATCATCGCAGCGGCTCCGTCGAGCGTGATCAGCCTCCTCTCCGAAGGGGTCGAGGTGATCAGGGCAGGCAAGGGCGATGTGTCCGCCTTTATATAGAAAGGATCTTTATGAAAAAACAGATGCTCATCAATGCCGTCCATTTGGAGCAGAAGCGCATGGCGATCGTGGAGGACGGCAAACTGGTCGAATTCAACATTCAGATGGCAGTAAAGGAACCGATCACGGGCAATATTTACAAGGGGCTCGTCATGAAGGTGGAACGGGGCCTCCAGGCCGCCTTCGTGAATTACAGCGGGAAAAGGGACGGGTTTCTCCCTCTCAAGGACGTCAGTTACAACAATTTCGCGGAAACCAATGGCCGGGAGGGAAGCAGGCCGACGCTAAAGGCGGGACAGACGGTCCTCGTCCAGATCCTCCGCGAAGTGAGCGAGCGCAAAGGCGCGCTCCTGACCGCTTACATCTCGCTTCCGGGACGGTACCTTGTCCTCCTTCCGAACAAGGAGAGCAGCGGCATCTCCCGGAAAATCGAGGACGAGGGCGACCGGAAAAGGCTTAAGGAGCTTGTCGAACAGATCACGACCGAAGACGGGCTCGGATTCATCGTGCGGACGGCCGGGATGAACCGGACCAAGCAGGAGCTGTCCCGCGACTACCAGCATCTCTCCCGACTCTGGAAGGAGATCCAGAAAAGGGCCTCGGAGACCGCGGCGCCGGCGTTGATCTACCAGGAAAGCGCCTTCGGCGTCCGGTCGCTTCGGGACTACTTTACGCCGGACATCGAGGAGATTTTGGTCGACGACATGGAGACCTTCCGGCAGATGCGGGCCTATTGCAAAGCCGTCGCCCCCCGCAACGTAAAAGTCATCAAACTGGCCAAGGAGAAAAACCCGCTTTTCGACAAATACCAGTTGGAGGATCAGATCCGGGTCATCTACCAGGATCGTGTGGAGCTGAAATCCGGCGGATACCTTATCATCAACCCAACCGAGGCGATGATCACCATCGACGTGAACTCGGGTCGGGGCTCCAGCAAACGGAACGTCGAGGAGACCGCCTTCAAGACGAACATGGAAGCGGCGGAGGAGATCGCCCGCCAGCTCAGGCTGCGCGACCTCGGGGGGCTCGTCGTCATCGACTTCATCGACATGATGGATCAGAAGCATAACGCCGAGGTGGAAAAGGCCTTCAAGAAGGCGATCGACCTGGACCGGGCGCGAATCCAGCTCTCCCACATCTCCAAATTCGGCATCATGGAGCTCTCGCGCCAGAAGAAGCAGTCGACAATCCAGGAGATCAGCTATACGCCCTGCCCCTTCTGCCGGGGACGGGGGGTCCGCCCGTCCCTCGAATACACCGCCCTGACCGCCTATCGGAAGATCGAAACGCAGGCCGTCAAGGGTCTCACCTCCCAGATGAAGGTGAACCTTCCCTATGAGGTGGCCGACTACCTCCTGAATCAGAAACGCACGGAGATCACCCACCTGGAGAGCGAATACGGCATGTCGATCCACATCTCCGGAGACCCCGATATGGCCTGGGACGAATGCAGGATCGATGCGACGAAGCGGGAAGCGCCGCATCCGCCGGAGCCGGTCAAGCCCGCATTGGAGACCGAGGAGCCCCCGAAGGAAACGGAAAACGAAGCGGAGGAAGAACTCGAACCCGAGACGCAACAGACAACGGAGGAACCGAACAATAACGGGGCAACTCCACTTCCTGGCGAGAACCATGAACCGGTGAAGAAAAAATCCCATCGGCGCTCCCGCCACCGGAGGAAGAAACCGGGTGAAAAGCCCGCCGAGGCTGCCCCGGCTGCAATTCCTGCCCCTGCACCGGTAACCCCGGCAGTTCCGGAAACCAGACCGCTCCCCGAAGCGGCGCCGTTGGCGCGTGAGCCGGTCCGGATCAGACCGCCGGTCGCGGCGACCGAACCCGACCCCCGCAAGAGCATCACCCACCGCGCCC
>MICN01000016.1 GCA_001829875.1 Syntrophus sp. GWC2_56_31 | reverse complement strand
AATCTCTCAAAGATAAGGCGCAGATCGCACAAAAGATCGCCGGCGGCGACCTGACCGTCGAGGCGGCGCCCCTCTCCGATGCGGATGCCCTGGGTAACGCCTTCTCGACGATGGTGGCGAAGAACCGCCAGCAGATCCACGAGATCATGGAGGGCGTCAATGTCCTGGCATCATCGGGAAGTGAGATCATGGCTTCCGTGTCGCAACTGACCTCCGGCGCCGCGGAGACCTCGACGGCGGTGAGCGAAACCACGACCACCGTGGAAGAGGTGAAACAGACGACAGAGGTCAGCTCGCAAAAGGCGAAGCACGTCGCCGAACTCGGCCGGAATTCCGTCGAGATATCGCGGACAGGACTGAAATCAATTGAAGATACCATCAATGGCATGAACCGCATCAAGGAGCAGGTGGAATCCATCGCCGACATGGTCGTCCGGCTGAGCGAACAGAGCCAGGCGATCGGGGAGATCATCGCCACGGTGAACGACCTTGCCGAGCAGTCTAATCTCCTGGCCGTCAATGCCTCCATCGAAGCGGCCAAGGCCGGCGAGCAGGGGAAGGGGTTTGCCGTGGTCGCCCAGGAGATCCGGAGCCTGGCCGCGCAGTCGAAACAGGCGACCACCCAGGTGCGCAACATCCTCTTCGATGTCCAGAAGGCGATCAGTTCGGCCGTCATGGCGACCGAGTTGGGAAGCAGGGCGGTCGAGGAGGGCGTGAGGCTCTCCACGCAGGCAGGGGAAGCGATCGATGTCCTGGCCCAAAGCGTCACCGAGTCGACCAATGCCGCCATCCAGATCGCGGCATCGAGCCAGCAGCAGCTCATCGGGATGGACCAGGTCGTCTCGGCCATGGGAAATATCCGGGAGGCCGCCTTGCAGATGGCCTCCAGCACGAAGCAGACCGAGAAATCCGCTCACGACCTCCACAACCTGGGCCAGCGGCTGCAGGAGATTGTAAAGTTCTACAGGGTGTGAACACGAGGGGATAGAAAATGGCCGGAAAGATTGATGCGTTTATGAAAAGGCTCCTGTCGACCTTCAAGGTCGAGGCGGATGAACACATAAAAAATATCACGGCGGGGCTGATCGATCTGGAAAAAGAGCTGGAACCGCAGGTGAAAGCGGGGATTATTGAAACCGTGTTCCGTGAAGCCCACAGCCTGAAAGGGGCCGCCCGCGCCGTCAACCGGTCAGACATGGAGACCCTCTGCCAGTCCCTCGAAACTGTTTTTTCCGGATTAAAACACCGGGAAATCGACCTGGCTCCCGCGCTGTTTGACACCCTTCACCGGTCGGTTGACATGCTGAACGCAATCACCCTCTCACCGCCGGAAGAGGCCGCTGCCGGACCGGGTGAAATTTCAAGGATTACAGAAAAACTGGCAAAGACGGCCATGGGCGAAAGCGGGGCAAAACAGGCGATCCCGAATGACCAGCCGGTCCCCCGGGATTACCCGCCGACTTCCGAACCGAAGACTTTTCCTCCCGGCCCGGAGTTCCCTGTCAGGGAAACCGATGATGCGGCTCGAACGCAGAAAAAAGCAATGTCGACGGTCCGCATCTCCATGGAGAAACTGGATTCTCTTTTGAGGCAAAGCGAGGAGCTGCTCTCCCTGAAGCTGACGGCAGACAGACATCTGGAGGACGTGCAGGAGCTGACCCACATATTCGGACTATGGAACAAGCAGTGGTCAAAAATATACCCGGTCATCTGCGAGTTCCGCCGTCTGCAGGGAAAAAGGGATAAGCAGGGCAGGAAAAGAAGACAGGATGATATACAGAACGTCAAGCTCCTGGAGTTCGCCGAGCTGACCCATGACAACATGAAAATCCTGGAAAGCAGACTGGCGGAACTCCGGAGAAGATCCGACCATGATCGTTATGCCACAGGACTGATGGTGGACAATCTGCTCGGGGACGTGAAACAAATCCTGATGCTCCCCTTCTCTACGCTGTTCGAGGCCTTCCCGAAGGTTTTGCGCGACCTGTCCCGCGACCAGGGCAAAGAGGTGGAACTTTCGATCAGCGGAGGAGAAATCGAGATCGATCGCCGGATACTGGAAGAGATGCGCATCGTGTTCATCCATCTGCTCAGAAACACGATCGACCATGGGATCGAAAAGCCCGAGGTCCGAAAGAAAAACGGGAAACCGCCGCGGGGAATGATCCAAATCGTTGTTTCCCGCAGCGAAGGGAATAAGGCGGAAATTCTCCTCTCCGATGACGGAGCAGGTATCGATCTGGGGGGCCTGAAAGAAGCCTCTCTCAAACGCGGGATCGTATCGCCGGAAGAGGCCCGGAAGCTGACCGAACAGGATGTTCTCACCCTCGTTTTCCAGTCCGGCGTTTCCACAAGCCCGATCATTACGGATCTCTCCGGCCGGGGGCTTGGGCTGACCATTGTCCGGGAAAAAATCGAAAAACTCGGCGGGCGGGTATTGATCGAAACGCACCGCCATAAGGGAACCACGATCCGAATGGCCCTTCCGCTCACTGTCTCAACGTTCAGAGGGGTTCTTGTGACGGCCGCCGAACTCCCATTCATCATTCCTACAACGGAGGTGGAAAGGACGGTCCGGATCAAACGGGAGGAAATCAGGACCGTCGAGAACCGGGATACCTTGTCTCTGGAAGGGATCGCGATCCCGCTGGTAAAACTCTCCGATGTTCTCGAACTTTCGGAAAGAAACGATGAGTCGCCCGTCATCACCGTACTCATCATGGAGTCCCAGGGGAAGAGGATTGGTTTCCGTGTCGATGAGATCCTGACCGAACAGGAAATCCTCATCAAGGGTATGAGCCGGCCCCTTTCCCGGGTCAGGAATATCGCCGCGGCAACCATTCTCGGATCGGGAAAGGTCGTGCCTGTTCTCAACGCTTCCGACCTGGTAAAGTCGGCGGCTACATCCGCGGTCCGTCCTGCAAAGCCGGCAGCGCCGCAGGCCGGGGGCGAGGCGGCAAAGCAAAACATCCTCGTCGTGGAAGATTCCATCACTTCCAGAATGTTGTTGAAAAACATCCTCGAAACTTCCGGTTATATGGTCAAGACCGCGGTGGACGGGATCGACGCCATTTCCCAGTTGAAAACGGAGAAATTCGACGCCGTTGTTTCGGACGTGGACATGCCGAGGATGAACGGGTTCAACCTCACGGAAAAGATCCGGGGGGACAAAAAGCTGGCGGAACTCCCCGTGGTCCTCGTCACCGCCCTGGGGTCCCGCGAGGACAGGGAGAGGGGAATCGACGTGGGGGCAAACGCCTATATCGTAAAGAGCAGTTTCGATCAGAGCAATCTCCTGGAGACGCTCAGAAGACTCATATAAAAACCTTGAGGAGCGGAAATGATCAGAGTTCTTATCGTTGATGATTCACAGGTCGTGCGTGACCTTCTGACTTTTATCCTCTCTTCCGACCCGGCTATTCAGGTTATCGGAACAGCGCGCGACGGCGAAGAATCCGTCCGGGCGGTCAGCGAAAAAAAACCCGACGTCGTGACCATGGATATCGTCATGCCGAACATGGACGGGTTCGAGGCCACCCGAATCATCATGGAGACGACCCCAACGCCGATCGTGATCGTATCGGCGAGCTGGGACCCCCAGGAGGTGGAAAAGACCTTCCGGGCCATGGAGGCCGGGGCGCTAGCCGCAATCGCAAAGCCGGTCGGCGTTGCCCATCCAAACTATGTAAAGCAGACGAAAGAACTAATCAAGACGGTAAAACTGATGTCGGAAGTGAAGGTGATCAAGAGGCGGCCGCAGGGGGGAAAAAAGCCCGTGATTTCCGGAGAATCGAAGGCCGGCATGGTCACCCCCGTGACGCTGGATCTGAAAGCCGTTGCCATCGGCGCCTCGACCGGCGGTCCGCTGGCCATCAACGCGATTCTGTCGAGGCTGCCGAAAGATTTCCCCGCCCCGCTGCTGATCGTCCAGCACATCGCTGTGGGGTTTGTCCAAGGCTTTGCGCATTGGCTCGCCAATTCTTCCAAGCTCCCGGTTAAAATTGCCGCTCATGGCGAATATCTCCTGCCGGGGTGCGCCTATATTGCCCCGGATGATCTCCAGATGGGGGTGGAGAACGGGGGAAGGATCATTCTCAGCAGCAGCGAGCCAGAAAACGGCCTGCGGCCCTCCGTTTCCTGGATGTTCCGCTCTGTGAGCGAGGTCTTTGGAAAAAACGCGATCGGCGTGCTCCTCACCGGCATGGGGAAAGACGGCGCTCAGGAGTTGAAACAGATGAAGGAAAGGGGTGCGGTGACCATCGTCCAGGACAAGGAGAGTTCCATCGTTTATGGGATGCCGGGAGAGGCCGTCACCATCAATGCGGCCGCATATGTCCTTTCACCGGCCAAGATCGCGGAATTCCTTTCCGGATTGCCGAGGGTAAAAGGGATTAACCTCCCTCAAAAAACAGGATAGTTCAGAAGAGGTACGTATGGACAAGATCAAGATTCTCATCGCCGAGGACAGCATCACCCAGGCCATGCAGTTGCAGAATATGCTTGAAGTGAATGGATATGACGCAGCCATCGCCGCCAATGGAAGGGAGGCCCTTCGGTCCATCGGCGCGTCCAGGCCATCCATCGTCATCTCGGACATCGTCATGCCGGAGATGGACGGGTTTGAACTTTGCCGTAATATCAAGGCAGATGAAGAACTCAGGAGCACCCCGGTCATCCTGCTCACCTCCCTTTCGGATCCGCAGGATGTCATCAGGGCCGTGCAATGCGGCGCGGATCAATTCGTCACCAAGCCTTACGACGAAAAGCACCTTCTCACCACCGTTGGGCACCTTCTTCATGACAAGGATATGCATGATCGAGAGAAAAGCCAAAAAGACTTTCATATTTTCTATAGGGATGAAAAGTTTTTAATTACATCGCACCGGCGGCAGATCCTCAACCTCCTTCTTTCGACATACGAAACGGCGATGTCAAAGAACATCGATTTGCTCAGGGCACGGGATGAACTGAGGAGTCTCAACGATGACCTCGAGGAGATGGTCAACAAGAGGACGGCCGCCCTGCACATCGAAATTGCCGAACGCAAGTCGGCCGAGGCGGCCCTTCGGGCGAAAAACGAGGAGCTCAATACCGTCTTACAGCAGCTCTGGCAGGCGGCGAAGCTGGCGACGGTGGGGGAGCTGGCCTCCAGTATTGCCCACGAACTGAACAATCCGCTGGCCATCGTCAGCCTTCGGATCGAATCCCTGACGGCGCAGACATCCCAGGACGATCCGCGCCGGCGGGAGTTGGAAATCATCGGGCAGGAGATTGAACGGATGGGAAACCTGGTAACCAACCTCCTGCAGTTCAGCCGCCGGAGCCGGCAGCAGATCTCTACGGTGGATATCCGCGAGGAAATAGAAAAGACCTTCGAACTCATAGAGTACCATTTCCGCAAGAACAATGTAAAAGTTATCCGGGAGTTTGCACCCGATGTGCCCTCTATTCACGCAGACCGCCAGCAATTGCGGCAGTTGTTTCTGAATCTCTTTACGAATGCCGGCGACGCCATGCCGAAGGGGGGAACGCTTGCGATTCGTGTAATGGCGCGCCCGGAAGCAAAACAGGTCTATATCGAGATTGCCGATACTGGTGTAGGGATACCGCCGGAGATTTTACCCAAGGCAATGGACGCCTTTTTTACGACGAAACCGGAGGGAAAGGGGACCGGGCTGGGGCTGGCCATTTGCCGGCGCATCGCGGAGGAACACCAAGGCACGTTTGAAATCGTGAGCGAAGGGATTCCCGGGAAGGGGACACGGGTATGCATTGCCCTGCCTTTCTCCAATGGAAGCAATGCCAGGAGTATCAAGAGCGAATGATAATGGATGAGCCGCTATCCGTGAACGGGAGAGACAGATCATGAAAAATATCGCGCAAAAAGACTCCAATTACACAATAGGCCGCATCATCGTCGTGGACGATGAAGCCGAATTAATGAGCGCCCTTTGCGAGACGCTGGAACGCCAGGGATACGAAACGGCGGGATTTCTGACAGGCGAAGAGGCCTTGGCTGTCCTCAAGGAGCGGGAATTCGACCTGCTGTTGACCGATCTGATGATGCCCGGGATGGACGGGATTGAGCTGATCCGGGCCGGTCTGGCGATCGACCCCAATCTCATCTCAATCATCATGACGGGACACGGCACGGTGCAGACCGCCGTGGAGGCGATGAAGACCGGCGCCTTCGATTACATGCTGAAACCGTTCAAGCTCAACACGCTTCTGCCGCTGCTCTCCCGCGCCATGCAGGTGCGCAATCTGCGGCTGGAAAACATGCAACTGAAGGAGACCGTAGCCATTCACGAACTGGGAAAGGCCATTGCCTTCTCCTCCGATCTGAACGCGATCCTGAACAAGATCGCCGACGCCGCGCTTCAGCAGTGCAGCGCCGACGAGGTCTCCATCATGCTGCCGACGAAGAGCGGCAGAGAGCTTTACGTTGCGGTCGTCCGCGGTGGGCGTACGGAAAATCTCGGGGAGCACGCGCCGATCGAGCAGGGTGTCGCCGGCTGGGTAGCCCGCAATCGCGAGTCCGTCGTATTAAGGGGAGAAGTCGATGATCCGCGCATGGCGCCGATCCGGCCGCGCAGCGATATTCATATTGCCGTCTCCATGCCGATGCTATCGCAAAGCAAACTGGTGGGCGTTCTGAATGTCAACATCACAAAGAGTCACCGCCAATTCACATTGGGACAGTTGAAGGCGCTGAGCATCCTGGTGAGCATCGTCTCTCCCATCCTGGAAAACACGGCGTTGTATATCCAGATCCGCAAGGCCGAAGAGGAATACCGTTCCATCTTTGAAAACGCAATCGAGGGAATCTTCCAGCGAACGCCGGACGGAAGGCTCCTCTCCGCCAATCCCTCTTTCGCCCGCGTTTTCGGTTATGACTCTCCGGAAGAGCTCATGGAGAACGTCACCAACTTTGTCCATCAGATTCACGTCGATCCTGACCGTGGCGCCGAATTCAACCGCCTTATGGACACCGCGGGGGAGGTCCGGAACTTTGAATACCAGGCGCACCGCAAAGACGGCTCTCGGGCATGGATCTCGGCCAACGCGCACACCGTTCGGGATGAAAAAGGCGTTTTGCTCCATTACGAAGGGATGAGCGAAGATGTCACCGAGCGCAAGTTTTCCGAATCAAGGCTTAAACTGGCCAAGGAGATCCTCGAGACGCTGAACCGCTCGAACGATGTTCAGAAGCTCATCAATGATATCCTTCATCTGTTGAAGGAAAACACGAGCTTCGAAGCCGTCGGCATCCGCCTCAAGAAGGGGGAAGACTATCCCTACTTCGTGACCAACGGTTTTTCCGCCTCTTTCCTGGAAGCCGAGAATTTTCTTTGCGCGCGCGATGCCGAAGGCGGGATCGTCCTCGATTCAACGGGAAATCCCTATCTCGAATGCATGTGCGGGAACGTCCTGCGCGGCCGGACGGATCCTACTCAACCCTATTTCACGGAAAACGGAAGCTTCTGGACGAACAGCACGACGAAACATCTGACCGAAAAATCCGTGAATGAATATCAAGGCCGTATAAGAAACCGCTGCAACAGCGAAGGGTACGAGTCCCTGGCGCTGATTCCTCTGCGGTCGGGGGAGGAGATCATCGGGCTTCTGCAGTTGAGTGATTCGCGGCAGAATCTTTTTACACTCGATATGATCCGTTTTCTCGAGGGTATCGGCGCCAGTATCGGCATCGCAATCGCCCGCCGGCGCTCCGTGGAGGCCCTCCGGGAAAGCGAGGAAAAGTATCGCCTGCACTTCGAGAACGTGACGGACATGATCTTTTCGATCGATTCGGAGATGAAGTTACTCAGCATATCCCCTTCCGTCGAAAAGGTTTTGGGATACAGGCCGGAGGAACTGACCGGCAAGCCTATTTACGAGGTCCAAGTTCTGGCGAGGGATCATCTGGAAGAGGCCTATTCCGATATTCGTTACGTGTTGGCGGGCAAAAAAATCCCGGGAAAGGTGTATGAGTTCATAGCCAAAGACGGGGCACTGAGATGTTGTGAGATCAGTGCCGCCCCCCTGCTTCACGACGGCAGGGCCGCGGCGGTCATCTGCGTCGCGCGGGACATCACCGAACGGAAACAGGCGGAGGAATGGCTGCTCCGGGAGCGCAGCATGGTGGACCGCATCATGAAGACCAGCCCGGCGGGAATCATCGTGGCCGATCGTGACGGCAGGATCGTTTTCGCCAACAAACGAGCCGAGGGAATATATGGCTTGACCGCGGAGGAAATGACCGGGCGCGCTTATGGTTCGCCGGAATGGCCGGTCACCGACTTTGATGGAAATCCTTTCCCCATTGAGAATCTGCCTTTTGCAAAGGTGATCTCCTCCGGCAGTCCCGTCTATGGGATGCGTCATGCCATCACATCCTCCGAGGACCGGCGCGTATATCTCTCCGTCAACGGCGCCCCGATCCATGACAAAAAGGGCAATATCAGCGAGGTGGTGTTCACCATCGACGACGTCACGGAGCGGCGCCTCGCCGAAGAAAAAATCGGCGAGACCATTGGAAAGTTGAAGCGCGGCATCGACGATACCATCCGGGCGATGGCTATGATTGTTGAAGAGAGAGATCCGTATACCGCCGGTCACCAGGAGAGAGTCGCCAACTTGTCCGTGGCCATCGCCCAGGATCTGAACCTTTCCGAAGAGCAGATCAGCGGCATCCGGATGGCAGGAATGATCCATGATATAGGAAAGATGAAAGTCCCGGCGGAAATTCTCAGCAAGCCGACCCAATTGAGCCATCTCGAACTCGAACTGATAAAAACTCACGCCGAAGTCGGTTATAGAATTCTGGAACCGATAGCGTTTCCTTACCCTGTAGCAAAAATCGCCCACCAGCACCACGAACGGATCAACGGCTCCGGATATCCGCAGGGGCTCAAAGGGGACGAGATTCTCATCGAAGCGCGGATTCTCGCCGTGGCCGACGTCGTGGAAGCCATGGCATCGCACCGCCCCTACCGTCCGGCCTTGGGGATCGATGCGGCGTTGGAAGAAATAGAGAAGAATAGAGGGGTCTTTTATGAGAATGCGATTACAGATGCCTGCCTGAGATTATTTCGGGAAAAGGGTTTTCAACTTACGTGATTTATGGAGAAGACAAGGGGAGGCAAACCTTTGGAAAAGAAGAAGGTGATGGTCGTCGAGAACGAGCGGATCGTTGCCCGGGATCTTGCCAGACAACTGACCGATCTGGGATATGATGTGGTGGCAACCGCATACTCCGGGGAGGAAGCCGTAGAGAAGGCCGGGGAATTCCATCCCGACCTGGCGCTGATGGACATCGTGCTGGCCGGAAAGATGGACGGCATCCAGGCGGCCGAAAAGATCACGGCGCTCTCCGGTACGCCGGTGGTCTACCTGACCTCCTATGCCGACGACAAGACCTTCGGGCGGGCAAAGCTCACCGGTCCTTCCGGGTATATCCTGAAGCCGGTGGAAAAAAAGCAGTTGCATGTCGCCATCGAACTGGCCCTGCACCGACACGGCATAGAGCTGAATCTGCGGAAGAACCACGCCAGGATATACGGCTCCCTGAAAGGGATGATCGGGGCGATCGCGGAAACGATCGAATTGAGGGGTCCCTATACCTCCGGCCATCATGAGCGGGTCTCCCAACTTGCATCCGCCATTGCCCGGGAGATGGGATTGACGGATCTTCAGGTGGAGGGGATTGAACTGGCTTCACGCATCTATGATATCGGGATGGTCAATATACCGGCCGATATTCTCCAGGAAGCGGAGCGTCTGGAGGGGGTCAAGCTGACCCTGTATCAGACCTATCCCGAGGCCGCTTATGACACGCTGAAAAAGATCGAATGCATCTGGCCGATTGCCGACATCGTCCACCAGCATCGGGAGTGTTATGACGGATCGGGATTTCCACGGGGAATCAAGGGGGAAGAAATCCTCATCGAGGCCCGGGTCTTGCCGGTTGCCGCTGCCCTGGAAGATTTGACGACCCACAGGAGTTTCAGGAATGCCTTTCCATTAAGCGAAACTCTGGAAAAAATTTCATCCCATAGCGGCTCCAAGTACGACCCCAAGGTCGTGGCCGCCTGCCTGAGGCTATTCAATGAGAAGGGCTATAAATTGGAAGGCTGACGATTCGATAAAACAAGATAGTCGGCGAGATCCTCCTCCGTGATATGGTGAAGGATCGTCGTAGGTTTGCAGTAAGATGAACCTGCTTAAAAATGTAATTGACAGGTGCGAAAAAAGCTGTTAGGGAAGTAGCAAATATTTGGAAATGAGCGAAATGGATATGAAGATACAGATCGTGGGGAAGAACTGGTGGTGGTGGAACGACACGAGGGAGGGGTTTGTCCGCTGCTGATCGAATGATTGAATAATAATGAAAGCCGCGGGGACCTCTTCGGGACCCCACGGCTTTTTTGTTTTGCGTTAATGCGAAAGGCCGTGATGATTCACGGCTTTTTTTTGATGCACATACGGAATGAGGAATAGACCATGTATACTCCGGACTTTGAAACGTTTACCAGACTGGCAAAGGAAGGAAACCTGATCCCCGTCTATCGCGAGATCCTCGCCGATACGGAAACCCCCGTCACGGCCCTCATGAAACTGGCGGACCGTCCCCATCTGTTTCTGCTGGAGAGCGTGGAAGGAGGCGAGAAATGGGGACGGTACAGTTTCCTCGGGGCGGACCTCCTGGCCATCTTCCGCATCCGGGACAACGAGATCGTCATCGAGGAAAACGGCACGGTGCAGCGGCGCCCCCACGGGGGCGATCCCCTGCGTTTTCTGAAGGAGCTCCTCGGCCGCTATCGACCGGTCCCGGTGGAGGGTCTGCCGAGGTTCTCGGGGGGCGCGGTGGGGTTTCTCGGCTACGATATGGTCCGATATTTCGAAAAGCTCCCCACAGCCGCGGCCGGAGACGTTCCGACCGACGATGCCGTCTTTATGATCACCGATTCGCTCGTCGTCTTCGACAACGTCCGTCACACGATCAAGGTCGTCGCGTGCGCCGTCACGGAAGGCGAAGAAGACCTGAGACCGGTCTACGAAAAGACCCTCCGCCGGATCGATGCGATGACCGACCTCCTCAAGGCCCCCCGGCCCGTCAAACCGGTCGCCGCCATAGGAAAAGACGCCCTTCCCTTCCGGTCCGACATGACCCCGGATGCATTCAAATCCATGGTCGTCAGGGCCAAGGAGTATATCGTTGCGGGGGATATCATCCAGGCGGTCCTCTCCCAGCGGTTTCAGCGTGAGTCCGAGGCGGACCCGGTCGATCTCTACCGGGCGCTCCGCCACGTCAACCCCTCGCCCTATCTGTTCTTTCTCCGCCTTGGGGAGATGCGCCTCATCGGTTCTTCGCCGGAGGTCATGGTCCGCCTCGAGGAGGGGATCGCCGAGCTCAAGCCCATCGCCGGGACGAGGCGGCGGGGGGAAAACGAGCAGGAGGACCGGCGGCTCGCCGACGAGCTTCTGCAGGATCCCAAGGAGCGGGCGGAGCACGTCATGCTCGTCGACCTGGGCCGGAACGATCTGGGGCGGATTGCCCGGATCGGAAGCGTCCAGGTGGGGCAACTGATGGCGGTGGAGCGCTACTCCCACGTCATGCATCTCGTCTCGGACATCCAGGCGCAGATCGCGCCGGAGAAAGACTGCTTCGACCTCCTCAGGGCAACTTTCCCAGCAGGAACCCTCTCCGGGGCGCCGAAGATCCGCGCGATGGAGATCATCGCGGAGCTGGAACCCTCCCACCGGGGGCCTTACGGCGGCGCCGTGGGATACTTCGGCTACGACGGCAACATGGATTTCTGCATCACGATCCGGACGATGCTGATCCGGGACGGGAAGATCACTCTCCAGGCCGGCGCCGGGATCGTTGCGGACTCCGACCCGGAGACGGAGTACAAGGAAACGCTCGGCAAGGCGGAGGGGATGGTCCAGGCCGTCCGTCTCGCCGAGAGCGGATTCGAATTATGACGGCTACGTAAAAAGGCCGGATGCTGCGTTGCGCTTCATCCTTCGTCATTGCGGCGTACAAAACAGTACGCCTCATTCCTCAGGATTCGCGCGCCTTGCCTGCGGCCTTTTTACGAAGCCGTCCCATTTTCACAACGTTTAAGACTTTCTACGAGGTCGTCAATTATAGAGAAGGAGTAAAACGATGATACTGATGATCGACAACTACGATTCCTTTACCTATAACCTGGTCCAGTACCTGGGCCAGCTCGGGGAGGAGGTGGCCGTCCGCCGGAACGACGAGATCACCCTCGTGGAGATCGAAACCATGAAACCGGAGGCGATCTTTCTCTCCCCCGGCCCCTGTTCGCCCGCGCAGGCAGGGATCACCGTCGACGTCGTCCGGACGTTCCATCCTCGCATCCCCATCATGGGGGTGTGCCTCGGTCACCAGGCGATCGCCAGCGCCTTCGGCGGCAGAGTGGTCCGGGCGGGAAGGATCATGCACGGCAAGACCTCACCGATCCTCAATGACGGCCGAACCATCTTCGAGGGGCTCGCCAGCCCTTTTCCCGCCGGACGCTACCATTCGCTGCTCGTCGAGCGGGAAACCCTTCCGGACTGCCTGGAGATCAGCGCCGAGACCCAGGAAGGAGAGATCATGGGACTCCGGCACAAAAGGTGGCCCGTCGAGGGTATCCAGTTTCATCCGGAATCGATCCTGACGCCGGGCGGAAAACGGATCATCAGGAATTTTCTCAAAATGCTCGACAGAAAAAGGGGGTGCAAGTCATGATCAGAGAAGGGATTGCCAAGGCGGTCCGCGGGGAGAACCTGCGGGAGGGGGAGATGATGACCGTCATGACGGAGGTGATGGAGGGTGCGGCGACGCCCGCCCAGATCGCCGCCTTCATGACCGCCATTCGGATGAAAGGGGAAACGGTGGAGGAGGTGACGGGGGCGGCCCGCATTATGCGGCAGAAGGCGACCAGGATCGACGCCCGCGCCCCTGTCGTCGTGGACACCTGCGGGACGGGCGGGGACGGGAGCAACACATTCAACATCTCCACCACAACCGCCTTTGTCGTCGCCGCCGCCGGACTCACGGTGGCGAAGCACGGAAACCGGGCGGTTTCCAGCGGCTGCGGCAGCGCGGATGTCCTCGAAGCCCTCGGCGTCAAGATCGACGCGGACCCGGAAATCGTGGAGGAGTGTCTACAGGAGGTCGGAATCGGATTTCTCTTCGCCCCCCGGCTCCACGGAGCGATGAAATACGCGATCGGCCCCCGCAGAGAGATCGGCATCCGGACGATCTTCAACATGCTGGGACCACTCACGAACCCCGCCGGCGCAACCTCCCAGCTCATCGGGGTGTACGACCCAAAGCTCACCGAGATGTTCGCCGGGGTCCTCAAGAACCTGGGAACCAAGCGGGCCTTCATCGTCCACGGCGCCGACGGTCTCGACGAGGCGACCGTCACGGGGGAGACACGGGTATCCGAACTGAAGGACGGGGTGATCACGACTTACAACATCGATCCTCTGGAGCTTTTCGGAGAGATCATTCCTGCTTCCGACCTCCGGGGCGGTGACGCCGAGGCAAACGCCCGGATCACGACAGAGGTATTGACCGGCGCTCTGCAGGGCGCCTGCCGGCAGATCGTCCTTCTTAATGCGGCGCTCGCCATCGTGGCCGGCTGCAGGGCGCCTGCCGGCAGATCGTCCTTCTTAATGCGGCGCTCGCCATCGTGGCCGG
>MICN01000015.1 GCA_001829875.1 Syntrophus sp. GWC2_56_31 | reverse complement strand
AAGAGGAGCGCTACCTCGTCCCCGTGCCCTTTGCCGATCAGTTCTGCGAACAGATCCGGTTTTTCCTTTTCAAGCTCCCTCCCCAGGCGCATCACCTCTTTCAGGCTGATAAGATAGTCCTGATCATAGTTGCGCATGCCCTTGGGGTCGTCCCAGATGATTTTTTTCAGCTTCGGGCATTCGTCGATTATGGAGATGGCCTTGTCGACCTCTTCCTGTCCTTCCCCTACAATGAATTTGGTGTCCGAATGGTCGATAATATACTTCACTTCATTCATCAGGGAGTCCTGGAAAAGCCAGACCCCGACGCCCCTTGCGCACAACGCCCCCATCTCGGTCCAGAGCCCCTCCGGACGGTTGTCTCCGATCATCGCCACCTTGTCGCCTTCTTCAAGGCCGAGGCTGACAAGCCCGAGAGCGATATGTTTGACATTTTCAAGATAGTCATGCCAGGTAAAGGGCCGCCATATGCCGAACTCCTTCTCCCGCATGGAAACCCGCTCTTTTCCATACTTTTTCGCCTGGCTGTAAAAGAGTTTGGGGATGGTCAGCTCTTTTGTTATTTTATCCATGGCTCTGAATGCTGTTTTATTTTCTTGATGCATATAAGTCCTCTTCACCAAGATATGCCTTGATCACCTCAGGATTTTTCTGGATCTCCTCGGGCGGACCGTCGACAATCATATTGCCGAAATTGAGAACATAGACATTGTCGGAAAGATCCATCACCACGCCCATGTCATGCTCAACCAAAAGACACGTTATTTCCCATCGCTTCTCCTGATTGATATCGAGGATGAACCGGGCCATGTCTTCCACCTCTTCAAGGTTCAGGCCGGCCAGAGGCTCGTCAAGAATGAGTAACTCCGGTTCGAGGGCTATTGCCCGCCCGAGTTCGACCCTTTTCTGAAGACCGTAGGGGAGCATTCCTACCGGTTTATGGCGGATATGCTCTATCTCAAGAAGATCGATGATCTCCTCTTCGATAAACTTCCGGTGTTCTATTTCTTCTCTCGCTGTTTTTCCCATATAGACAGAGCCGCTCAATATGCCGGATTTGTAGTGAATATGGCGGCCGAGGCGGATATTATCGAGGACTGTCATTCCTCCAAAGACCTCCACCTTCTGAAAGGTTCTTGCGATCCCCCGTGTGGCCCGTTCATGGGGTTTCAAATGGTTAATCCTCTCCCCCCTGTAATGAATACTCCCATTCTGCGGATGGTAAAGACCGCTGATGCAGTTCATCATCACCGTCTTACCCGCGCCGTTTGGCCCTATGACCGAATGGATCTCGCCTTTTTTGATTTTTACGCTGATTCCGTCCAACGCGCATACCCTGCCGAACGACATCCGAATTCCATCAAGTTCCAGAAGGACATCACCTGGTTTTATCTCTGTCGATACGCTCAAGACTCAAGACCTCCTTCTTTTCCCCACGCCTCCTTAGGTCCCCTGTTGAAAAGAGAATAGAAAAAATATACAGTACCAAGAAATCTATTATTTCAATAGCATTGGCTTTGCAAGTATTTTTTAATTATACCCTAGGGCTCTATTCGTTCGTATTGGGGCCGGGCGGTCGGCTTCGCATATCTCGAGTGAATGAAATCGCCGCGCTGAATGGGGATCGCGATTCGCATGAAAAGAGTAAAGATCAGCAGTCCGAAGGCCCATATGCCCAGGGAGATCGCTATTTCGTTGATGTTGGGCATGTATTCGTAAATTTCGCCGAGCGGATCGGGGATGAAACCGGGCACGATCAGGCCGAGACCCTTCTCGATCCACACCCCCACGATAATAAAAAAAGAACCGATGTTGAGTGTGAGGAGATTCTCCCTGGTTTTGGGAATCAGGAAAATGACAAAAGCCGTCACGTTCATGAAGAGTGCCGACCAGATCCAGGGGACCAGCGAATGGTGTCCGTGCAGCCCCTGGTAGAGGTATTCCATGGGGGCCAGGTGAATGGTGCCGGTGTAATACTCCTTGAATAGCTCGGCGCCCAACAAAAAGAGATTGATGAACATGGAGTAGGCAATCAGCTCGGAAATCTTGAACAGGGCCTCGTTTCTAATCTTCATCCCGGCCGTTTTCCGGAGGATCTGGAAAATAATGATGGCCATTGCCGGCCCCGAACAGAAGGCGCTGGCGAGAAAGCGGGGGGCCAGGATGGAGGCGTTCCAGAAGGGTCGGGCGGCCAGTCCGTTATAGAGGAAGGCGGTCACGGTGTGGATGCCCACTGCCCAGGGAATGGACAGCAACACCAGAGGGATGACGAATTTCTTGCTGGGTTCGGCGCCGAAATAGATCTTCACTAGGATGTAGATCGGGACGATGGTGTTCAGCACGAGATAGCCGTTGAGGACGATCACATCCCAGGCAAGCAGAGAATTCGGGAACGAGAGGCTCCCGATAAAGGGGATGATGTGCCAGAACCTGTCGGGTCGTCCCAGGTCGGCAAGGACAAACATAAGGGCCATGATGATTGCCGAGGCGGCGAGAAGCTCGCCTAAAACGACGATTTCCTTTATGGGATCGAAGTGATAGATGTATGCCGGAATAACGAGCAGCACCGCCGCTGCGGCCACTCCGACCAGGTAGGTGAAGTTGCCGATGTAAAGCCCCCACGACACCTGATCCCGCATTTGGGTGACGATCAGCCCGGCGTCTAACTGTTGAATATAGAAGGTAATGGCTATGCCGATGACGGTCAGCAGGAAGGCGCACCAAAGGTAGTAGCCCTTCGTGCCGATAAAGACCATACTCACCGTTTTTTTAAAAAATCGCCACGCTTCCATATCACCCTCGGAACGCTATGCGGAAAAGAAGTAATAAAACTTGGGGTCGGTGTTGAAGTCTTCCTTCAATCTGAACACCCGCTTATTTTCTATCAGGTATCTTATTTCGCTGTTCGGATCCAGCAGGTTTCCGAACTTCCTGGTTCCGGTCGGGCAGATTTCCACGCAGGCCGGGTAGCGCCCTTGTCTCACCCTCTGGATACAGAAAGTGCATTTTTCCACCACATTTTTCATCCGGGGTCTGTTTCCCAGATAATGCACCTCGGTATTCAATTCCGCGGCGGGCAGGTTCGGTTCCGCCCAGTTGAAGACCCGGCCTTTATAGGGGCAGGCGGCCATGCAATAGCGGCAGCCGATACACCAGTTGTAATCGACGACCACGATGCCGTCCGGTTCTTTCCAGGTGGCCTTCACCGGGCAGACACGCACGCAGGGGGGATTTTCACACTGCTGGCACTGAACGGGCATGTACATGAATCCCGGTTCCGGCACCGTTTCGGGATTGTAGTAATGCTCGGCATTTTCCAGATTGATCAGGCTTCCCTTCTTCAGTCTGATCACCCGTATCCATTGGAGCTGGGGATTGACACGGGACTGATTATTCTCATTCACGCAGGCGTACACGCATCTGCGGCAGCCGATACACCGGGAAAGATCGAGGCCATACCCCCAAAGCACCCCCGCCTCGGCCTGCTGCGTACTGATCCGGACTTTTTTACCGTATTTTTTTAAATACTTCGCTTCCAGCCGCCGGATGACCGCTTTCTTTTCATCTTCGCTCATTTCACGGAAGTGCTTCTGAAGAAACTCTTCCATGCCGGCTCTGGTGCACGAAAGACTTCCCAGGGACAGCCCGGCCAGGGCGCCCATAGACATCATTTTTATAAAATCTCTTCTTGTGTGCCTATTTTCCATATTGCCGTTCCGGTCGAATCGGGGGTGGTTCCGGTTTTAAGGGTTTGAATTTGGGATCATGAGGATTATGACAATTCACGCACAGGAAATAGGTCCGTTTCCCTCCCTTGAAGAAGCCGACCCTCTTCCCGTGAATCCCGGCCCTCCAGTCGCGATAGATATTCCCGTGGCACTGGCCGCAAAGCCGGTATGATTCGGTAAAGTCTATGATTTCCCCGTCGGCAAGCTTTAATTTGTCGCGGTCGGGGCCATTATGACAATCGAGACACCACCTCTCCTTCTCGGCATGATGCAGCCGGATGGAGGTATGCTCGTCCTTCAGTTCCCTTTTTTTGGTGTTTAATTCGAGCCCGGCGTGGCAACTGCTGCAGGGAAAGATTCCCTCGGAGAAGGGCGGCGAGGCAACCGGATATTCATCGTGCTGCGCCGCCGAAGCGGGGAGCCAAAGCGCAATCGATATGACTGATATAAAAAACAATACCCTCTTCATAGGTTGACCCTATCAAACGTTTTTCTCACAATAGCGAGGGAGACTACGGGAATCGATCTAATATGTCAACATTTTTTCTCAAATTTTTCCTAAATCATGATCGGGGATTGCGGCAGAAGGTGCTTTTGGCAAAGAGTCGGCGTGGAAGAGGGGGAGGCCCAGGTGTCTGCGGCGGGTTTCTCCGTAGAGTCGCGTCTGCTCGCGGACGGTGGGGGCGCCCCGGCGGCCCTTGCCGAAGACCTCGAGGGGGTGGGAGCCGCCCAGATGGAGGGTATGCTTTCCGTACTTGCCGGAGAGTGCGTCGACCGCCTCATAGAGTTCCCTGATCTTCTCCGCCTTCAGGGGGTCCTCGAAGAGGGAGTATTGAACCTGGGTGTCCCGGACGAGGTCCAGAAGGACGACGCCGGTCGCCCGGTAGAGGTCGCGGCGACGGAAGATCTCGTTGAACAGGCTGCGGAGGAGATTGGACAATTCCAGCGGATGGGCCGAGGGGCGGCTGAGTTTCGCCTCCCGGCCCTCCATGTCGAAGCTCTGTCGCTTCAGAAAAAGGGCGATCCGTCGGGGGGCGAGGCCGTAGCGGCGCGCCTTGATGCAGGCCGACTCCAGATTCCGGAGAAGGTGGGCGAAGAGGTAGTCCCTCTCGGAGGTCGGCGGGGCGAAGGTCTTCGTCTTGCTGATCGAGGCGTAGGCGCTCTTTTCCTCCGTGGCGACGGGGTAGACCGACTCCCCCCGGAGCTCCTGCCAGGTCTCGACGCCGGGTTTCGTCAAGCGCTCCCGGACCGTCTTTTCGGGGAGGCGGGCGAACTCCAGGGCGGTCCGGATATCCATTTTATGAAGATAATCCGTTGTGGCGGGGCCGATCCCCCAGACCTTCTCCACGGGCAGACCCTCCAAAAAGGAGGCGATGGCCCGTCCGGCGATCATGGTGAAACCGGCGGGTTTCCGGTGCTTGGAGGCGACCTTGGCCAGGACTTTGGTGATGCTGAGCCCCGCGGAGACGGTGATCCCCAGCTCGCGGGCGATTTCCGCCTGGATCTTCCGGGCGATCGTTTCGTAGGAGCCCCGAAGCGCCCGCCTCATCCCGGTCAGGTCGGCGAAGGCCTCGTCGATGGAATACTCCTCCACCTGGGGGGTGAAACGGCGCATGATGTTGAACATTCGCCGGGAGAAGAGGCTGTAGGTCTCGTAGTCGGAGGGGAGGACGATGAGCGGAGGAAGGATCCGCTTCGCCTCGTGGAGGGGGACGCCCCGCCGGATCCCCAGGGCTTTGGCGGCGTAGCTCGCGCAGGCGACGATCCCCCGTTCGCCCCCCGTGATGATCGGTTTTCCTTTCAGCTCCGGGTGGGTAGCCTCCTCGCAGGAGGTAAAGAAGGCGTCCCCGTCGACGTGGAGGATCGCCCGCGGCCAGCTGTGGGGGCTGAAAATCGTGTCGCTCATGATTCACCTTTAAATAGGGACAGATACCTATTTAATTTAAGGGAAATTAAATAGGTATCTGTCCCTATTTAAAGGTACTTTCGGACGACGGCGGTGACGACCCCTCCTACGCGCAGTTCCGTTCGGGGGCGGATGGGGGGGTATTTCGGGTTCGCCGCCTCCAGGACGACCTCCTTCCCCCTTTTGCGGAAGTACTTCATCGTCCAGGCCCCGTCCACCTCGGCGAGGATGATGTCGCCGTTTTTCGGCTCTCGACCGCGGTCCACGATGACGAGGTCGCCCGCTTTGATCCCCTCGCCGTTCATGGAATCCCCGCTGACCGACAGGAGAAAGGAGGAGGCCGGCCGGGTGATAAGGTACTCATCGAGCGAGAGGATATCCCTGAGCTCCTCCTCCGCGGGGGAGGGAAAGCCGGCGGCGATCTCGCCGACGAGGGGCAGCGAGAGGGCGCTCCGTGCCGGTTTCAGGAATCCGCCGTCGTCCTTCGCCAGGAGGCCCGCCTTGAGGAGCTTCTGCACCCAGAAATGGACGACGCTCTTGGAGCGCACCCCCAGAAGCGCTATCATCTCCGCATAGGTCGGCATCCGCCGGTTTCCCCGGAGGAAGCCGGCGATCTTCGCTTCCACCCCCTTGAGCGTCCGCCTTTCCTTTTTCATACGCCTCCCTATGTTCATCATTTCGCGCAGCCGGAGCACCCGCTTCCGGGAGCGCGATTTAAACGAAAAAACCGCTTGCCTTTTCCCGGTTTCAGGTATAATAGAACTATCGTTCTATTGTCAAGGGATTTTTTTATCCCCGGGTCGGTTTTGTAAAAAATTCGCCAAGTCGTCATTGACAGGGCAGGGGGAAAAGGGTTAATTTACCGCCCGATGCGGAATACCCGCCCGAATTGGATGAAAAGAGGTGTCGCCTGTATAAAAAATTCATCACGCTCGCGGCCACAGGGTTCGGGAGCGGATACGCGCCCCTGGCTCCGGGAACGGCGGGAACGCTGGTCGGCATCCCCCTGTTTCTGGTCTTTTCAGCCCTGCCATGGGCCCTCTGGCTGATCACGGTTGTCGCCTTCGCTTTCCTCGCCTGGCATGTTTCGGAGGAGGCGGAGAAGCTGTTCGGTCAGAAGGATGCACGGTGCATTGTCATCGATGAGATCGCGGGGCTCCAGTGGAGCCTCTTTCTCATCGCGCCGACTGCGCTGCATGTGGCCCTGGGATTTTTTCTGTTCCGCCTCTTTGATATCGTAAAGCCATTTCCCGCGCGGCTCTTTGAGGAGCGCCTGCCCGGAGGCCTGGGTGTGGTGGCGGACGATCTGGCGGCGGGTGTCTATGCCAACGTGGTTCTACAGATCTTAATCCATTTGGCAGGGATTTGAGGCCGTAATCGAGGGATCAACTATTGCGGCGTTTTGCCGGGGTATGGAGAACAGTAATGAAAATCGGTATATTGACTATCGGAAACGAGTTGACGAGCGGCCGGATCCAGGACACCAATTCCGCCCTGATATCCCGCGCCATGCAGCAGCAGGGCTGGCCGGTCGCCGCGATGCTGTCGGTGGGCGATGACAACGGCGCCATCCGTGACGCGCTCGAATTTCTGCTGGCGCGCGCCGAGGCGGTCATCGCGACAGGCGGTCTCGGCCCGACGGCGGACGACATCACGACGGCGGCGATTGCCAGGGCCTTCGGGCTGTCCCTTCGCATGGACGACTCGGTTCTGGCCCATATCCGGGAACTGTTTGCGAAACGCCGGCTCGCCTGGACCGAAAACAACGCCAAGCAGGCCGTCTTCCCGGAGGGGGCGGGGATCATCGCGAACCCCACGGGAACGGCGGCCGGGTTTGCCGTGCGGCGGGAAGGGAAAATCGTGGCGGTCATCCCGGGCGTCCCCGCCGAGGCCCGGAGGATGCTCCCCGAGGGGGTGATTCCGCTGTTCCGGAAGGCGTTTCCGGAAACAGCGCTCCACGTCGAGACATCCACCTTCAAGCTCTTCGGGATTCCCGAGGCGGCGGTGGACGCGGCGTTGGCCGACGCGGATCTTGCCGGCCTCGGTCTCGGTGTCGGTTTCTACCCGAACTTTCCGGAAAACCACCTCGTCCTCACGGCGCGGACCGCATCCGCCGAGGAGGCCGGGAAGAAACTCCGCGAGGCCGCGTCGAGGGTAGAGGCGAGACTCGGGAAGTATATCTTTGCGCATGGTCAGGAGACGCTCGAGGGGCTTGTCGCCCGGATGCTGACCGAGAAAAGGCTGTCGCTCGCCGTGGCGGAGTCATGCACGGGCGGCCTCATCACCGACCGTCTCACGGACATTCCCGGGAGTTCGGCGTTTCTTGAACGGGGCGTCGTGACTTACAGCAACGCCTCTAAGACGGCCCTGTTGGGCGTCCCCGAAGCGGTGATCGCGGTGCACGGTGCGGTGAGCGCCGAGACGGCGCGCCTCATGGCGGAGGGTATACGGCGGCTCGCCGGTACGGGCCTGGGTCTTGCCGTAACGGGGATCGCGGGTCCCTCCGGGGGGACGGAGGCGAAACCGGTGGGGACGGTCCATATCGCCCTGGCCGATGGCGAGAAGACTCTCTGCCGCCACCATGCCTTGCGTTGGGACCGCAGAAGGAACAAGATCGCGGCCGCCCAGACGGCCCTGCTGATCCTCCTGCGCTATCTTTTGGGGGATGTCGGTGATAACCGATGAAAAAAAGATCCGGGCCTTTCTGGCGCTCGATCCGCCGGAAGAGGTGCTCGGGAAAATCGCCTCGATCCAGAACCGCCTGCGGAAGCTCATCCACGGGGATATCCGCTGGGTCCGACCGGAGGGGATCCACTCGACGCTGAAATTCTTCGGCGAACTCTCGGGGGATGGCGTCGCGAACATCGCGGCTGTTGTGGAGAAGGCGGCGGAGAAGGAGGCGCCGTTTTCCCTTTCGATCGGCGGCGCCGGTGTCTTCCCCGATCCGCATCGGCCCCGTGTCCTCTGGCTCGGGATGGGTGGCGATGTGGAGAGGCTTCGGGTCTTTCAAACGGGGATCGAGCAGGCGCTGCTTCGGATCGGTTTCCCCCGCGAAGAGAGGCCCTATCGGCCGCACCTCACCCTGGGAAGGATCAGGTCCTCGAAAGGGCTCGTCGGTCTCTCCCGGGCGCTGGAAAAGGGGGCGGAATATACGGCGGGACGGTTCATCGCCTCCGGGCTGGGCCTGATTCAAAGCGAGCTGACACCCGGGGGCGCGATCTACACAAGACTCAAATGGTTCCCCTTTTCGGGGAAATAACGGGAGGAAAGGCTGAAAGGCTAAAAATGGGATCCACACAGACAAAACCACAGACGAAGGTAAGGGAGGCGGCTATGGGAACGGATACAGACAGGGGAAAGGCGGTAGAACTGGCGATTACCCAGATCGAGAGGCAGTTCGGGAAGGGGGCGATCATGCGGCTGGGCGGCGGGGAGGTGATCTCCGATATCCCCGCGATCTCCACAGGGTCGATCAGCCTCGACATGGCGCTCGGGACCGGGGGGGTTCCCCGCGGAAGGATCATCGAGATCTTCGGGCCGGAATCGGGCGGAAAAACGACGCTGGCCCTCCACATTGTAGCCGAGGCGCAGAAGCAGAACGGCCTGGCCGCTTTTATCGACGCGGAGCACGCCCTCGATGTCACCTATGCGCGAAAGATCGGCGTCAACACGGACGATCTGCTCATCTCCCAGCCCGATACGGGGGAGCAGGCGCTCGAGATCTCTGAAACCCTCGTCCGGAGCGGAGCGCTGGATGTCCTCGTGGTCGACTCGGTAGCCGCCCTCGTCCCCAAAGCCGAGATCGAGGGGGAGATGGGCGACGCCCAGATGGGACTCCAGGCGCGCCTGATGTCGCAGGCCCTGCGGAAACTGACGGGGAGCATCAGCAAGTCGAGGACGACCGTGATCTTCATCAACCAGCTCCGGATGAAGATCGGCGTTTTCTTTGGGAATCCCGAGACGACCACCGGTGGAAACGCCCTAAAGTTCTACTCGACAATGCGCCTCGATATTCGGAAAGTGAACGCGATCAAGCTCGGGCAGGATGTGATCGGCTTTCGGACCAAGGTGAAGGTCGTCAAGAACAAGGTCGCGCCCCCCTTCCGCGAGACGGAATTCGACATCATCTTCGGCGAGGGGATCTCGAAGGAGGGCGATGTCCTGGATCTCGCGGTGGAAAAGAGTATCATAGAGAAGAGCGGCGCCTGGTACTCCTACAAGGGGGAGCGCCTCGGCCAGGGGCGTGACAACACGAGGATCTTTCTGAAAGAGAATCCCGAAACCTTTGTTCAGGTCGAAGGCGAGGTCCGCGAAAAGCTCGGGCTGAAACCGAAAGGGGCCCCGGCGAAAGAAGATGCGGAATAGATGAACGATGATCCGCTACGTGAAAAGGCGGAAAAGAAGGCTTATCGCCTCCTTGCCCTGCGGGCGCACAGCGAGAAGGAATTGCGCGAAAAACTCCGGAAGGGAGGTTTTAGCGCACCGGTCGTCGCCGGGGTTATCGAGAAGTGTCGGGAATACGGATACCTGAACGACGGAAATTTTGCCCGAGCGCGGGCGCGGGAACTCGCGGTAAATCGTCTCGCGGGAAACCGCCGGATCGCCCTCGATCTGATCGAACGGGGGATACCCGAGGAGCTCTGCCGGCAGGCGATTTCGGAGGTTCGCGCGGAGATCAGCGAGGAGGATGCGGTAGAGCGTCTCCTCCGGAAAAAGGCAAGGGGAACAGCGCTCGCCGGTATGGGCGACCGAGAGAAGATGAGGTTGGCCAGAAGCCTGATGGGGAAGGGATTTCCCGCGGGCCTGATTATTCGAAAGTTAAAAGGAGCGCGGGAGGAAAGGGTTCATGGCAATGACGGGGAGTGAGATCAGGGAGGGTTTCCTGAAATATTTTGAAGGGAAGGCCCATACGCGGGTCGCGAGTTCTTCCCTGGTTCCGAAGGACGATCCGACACTCCTTTTCACCAATGCCGGGATGGTCCAGTTCAAGAACTGCTTTCTCGGTCTCGAGGACCGGGGGTACAAGCGGGCGGTCACCTCCCAGAAGTGTGTCCGGGCGGGGGGAAAGCACAACGACCTGGAAAACGTCGGGGTGACGGCGCGCCACCATACCTTCTTCGAGATGTTGGGAAACTTTTCCTTCGGCGATTACTTCAAGAAAGAGACCATCGCCTGGTCGTGGGAGTACCTCACCGACGTCATGGGGCTGCCGAAGGAGAGACTCTGGATCACCATCTATAAGGACGATGACGAGGCCTTCCGGATCTGGCATGAACAGATGGGTGTGCCGGCGGAGCGGATCGTCCGTATGGGGGAGAAGAGCAATTTCTGGATGATGGGGGAGACCGGTCCCTGCGGTCCCTGTTCGGAGATTCTCTACGATCAGGGGGAGGGGACGGGCTGCGGAAAGCCGACGTGCAATGTAGAGTGCGAATGCGACCGGCATCTCGAGATCTGGAACCTCGTCTTCACCCAGTTCGACCGGGACGCCTCGGGGAAGCTGACCCCCCTGCCGAAACCGAACATCGACACTGGGATGGGGCTGGAGCGGCTGGCCGCCGTGGTCCAGGGGGTGACGAGCAACTACGACTCCGACCTCTTCACCGGGATCATCGGTTTCATCGAAAAGTTAAGCGGCAGGACCTACAAGAAAAACGATGACGACGATATTTCGATCCGTGTCATTGCCGATCACAGCCGTTCGATCACCTTTCTCATCGGCGACGGGGTGCTTCCCGGCAACGAGGGGCGCGGCTACGTCCTCCGAAGGATTCTACGCCGGGCGGCGCGTCACGGGAAGCTCCTCGGGCTGAACCGGTCCTTCCTCCACGAGGTCGCCCAGGTGGTCATCGACCAGATGAAGGAAGCGTATCCGGAGCTCGCTCAGAGGGCCGCCTATATCCGGAAGGTGATAGAGAGCGAGGAGGAGCGCTTCATCGAGACCCTCGATGCGGGCCTCAGGATCCTCCAGGAAACGGTGACGAATCTGAAGAAAGACGGCCTGAAAACGATTCCCGGCGATGCCGTCTTCAAGCTCTACGATACCTTCGGTTTTCCCACGGACCTGACCGCCGACATCGTCCGGAAGGACGGCTTTGCGCTCGATATGGAGGGCTTCGACCGGGCGATGGCGGCGCAGCGCGAAAAGGCGAGGGAATCCTGGAAGGGGAGCGGCCAGGAGGCAATCGCGGAGGTCTACCACCGCCTCTCCGTCGAAGGGATCGCGACGGAGTTTGCCGGGTACGGATACGACGGCAAGCCGGTCATGTCGCAGGTGACGGTTCTTCTCAAAGAAGGAGAGGCCGTGGAGGAGATCGGCGAAGGCGACGAGGCGGAAGTAATCGTCGCACAGACGCCTTTCTACGGGGCGACCGGCGGCCAGGTCGGCGATATCGGCGTGATCACGGGCGGTAGCAGCGGTGCCTTCGCCGTTTTCAACGTGACGGATACAATCCGGCCCCTGGAGAACCTCATCTCCCATTTGGGCACACTCCAGAGCGGCAAGCTCAGGAAAGGGGATTCGGTCGCGCTGCAGGTGTTCGACGAAACCCGTCGGGCGACGGAGGCCAACCACTCGGGGACGCACCTCCTCCAGACCGCCCTGAAGACGGTCCTCGGCGAGCATGTCAAACAGTCGGGCTCCCTTGTGAATGCCGAACGGTTGCGGTTTGACTTCACCCACTTCTCGCGGATCGACGAAGAAGAACTGGCAAGGATCGAGAACGAGGCAAACCGGATGATCCGGGCGAATTGCCCCGTCGAAACCCAGGTGCTTCCCCTCGCGGAAGCGATGAAAACGGGGGCGACGGCGGTCTTCGACGAGCGGTATGGGGAGACGGTCCGTGTGGTTGGGATGGGAGACATGAGCCGGGAGCTCTGCGGGGGGACCCACGTCGGAAGGACCGGGGAAATCGGTTTTTTAAAGATCGTCCATGAATCGTCCATCGCGGCCGGAGTCCGGCGGATCGAAGCGGTGACGGGGAGCGGGGCGGTTGCTTATGTCCGGCGTCTGGAAGAAGAGCTGCGTGGAGCGGCGGGCCTTTTGAAGACCGGCCTTTTCGAGACGGCGGAAAGGACGGAAAAGCTCCTGAAGCACGAGCGCGAACGGGAAAAGGAAATCGAGACCCTCAAAGGAAAACTGGCGGCGCGGGATTCCGGCGATCTGCTGGGTCGCGTCCGTCAGATCGGCGGGATTTCCGTTCTAGCGACCGTGGTCGAGGCCTCCGATGTGAAGACGCTCCGGGACTTCGGCGACAAGCTGAGGGATCGACTCCGCTCGGGGATCATCCTTCTCGGGAGCCGGGCGGACGGCAAGGCGATGCTCCTGTGTCTGGTCACGAAGGACCTCACGCAGAGGTATCATGCGGGAAAGATCATCCAGGCGATCGCCCCGCTCGTCGGCGGGAGCGGCGGCGGCCGGCCCGACATGGCGCAGGCCGGCGGTCAGAAGCCGGAGAACCTGGAGCAGGCCCTCGAAAGTCT
>MICN01000014.1 GCA_001829875.1 Syntrophus sp. GWC2_56_31 | reverse complement strand
GAAGGACAAAGAAAAGAGCCGGGAGACGCTGGGGAAGGTCTATAAAATGTTTCCCGTCCTGAAAGATCGCTCCCGTCAGATCTCGGGAACACTATCCGGAGGGGAGCAACAGATGCTGGCCATCGGCCGGGCGTTGATGTCCGAACCGAAACTGCTGTGCATCGACGAACCCTCCACGGGGTTGGCGCCTCTGATGCGCAAGGAGGTCTTTGAAAAAATCGTCGAGGTGAAAAATCTCGGGATTACCATTCTCCTGGTCGAACAGGAGGTCAGCACCGTATTCAAGCTGGCCTCGCGCAACTATGTCCTCTCTTCGGGCAAGCTGATCGCAGAAGGGACTGGAGACGACCTCCTGAAGGACGAAATCCTCCGCAAGACCTACCTGGGCTTGTAAATAAACGAAGGCCAGAGACCCATTCAGGGTAGGTCTCTGGTTACGTCGGGTGAGAATTGGACAGTGGTCAAGATTCTACGTGGTAAAAAACCTTGACAGGATCGTTTACAAGATTGTAGTTTCTACTGAAATGATAGACATAGTAGAGGCACGGATGACCTATCAACCAACTAAGGAGGGAATGATTATGGCAGAAGGTAAAAAAGAACAGGTGACTCAAAGCGGAATCGACCGGAGAACCTTCATCAAGACCACGGGCATCGTTACCGGTTCGGTGCTCCTGGGAGGGTTTCATTTTGTCCGTCTGTCTCAGGCGCAGGATACCGGCCCCATCAAGGTCGGTTTTCCTATTCCGCTGACCGGGCCGTACGGCACCGAAGCCAAGGACCAGCAGGCCGGGGCGGAATTGGCCATCGCCCAGATCAATGCCAAAGGAGGGATCCTGGGGCGCAAGGTGGAACTCCTGGTGCGGGACACCAAGCTCAATGCCGCTGAGGCCGCCAGACGGGCCAAGGAGCTTATCGAGAGCGAGCACGTACACATCATGTCCGGGGTGCTGTCCGCCGCCAACCAGCTGGCGGTCAACGAGCAGTGCAAGCTGCACGGGATCCCCTATGTGTCCGTCAGCCAGGCCAACGAGATCACCCAGCGCCCGGACAACAGCATTTACACCTATCACGAGGCGATGGATCCCCACATGACCACCCAGGCCGTGGGTGAATACGTGGCCAAGAAGTACGGCAAAAAGTGGTACTTCCTGACATCGGATTACGCCTACGGTTGGCAGATGACCGACGGCTTCATCCGCCGGGGAAAAGAGTACGGGGCCAAATCAGTCGGGGAAACCAAGCATCCCCTAGGCACCAGCGACTACTCCTCGTACATGCCCCGCATCCTGGCCGCTAAGCCCGACGTCCTGTTCCTGAACAACTTCGGCAAGGATCAGATCAACTCGGCCAAGCAGGCGACAGCCTTTGGCCTCAAGAAAAAGATGCAGATCGTCTGCCCCATTCTGCTCATGTCTTCCCGGCTGGGCGGCGGTGAGGAGCCCTTCGACGGGGTCATCGGCGGCACCTCCTTCTACTGGGAAATGAACCATCCCACGGCCAAGGAGTTCGTGGCCGCTTTTCAGAAAGCCAACGGCCGTCCGCCCATTGACTATGCCGGCTATGCCTACGGCGGAGTGAAAGAGATCCTCATGGGGGTAGAGAGGGCCGGCAGTCTGGATCCGACTAAACTGGCCGAAGCCATCGAGGGGCGAACCTACGATAATTACAAGGGCCCGCAGTGGTGGCGGCCGTGTGACCATCAGTCCCAGCAGGATGTGTTTATCATCAAGTCGAAAAAGGCCAAGGCCGAGTACGATGTGTTTCAGATCATCCAAACCGTATCGGGGAAAGGCGAGCGTCTGCTCCGGACCTGTATCGAAGTGGGTCAAAACCCGAGCAAGCCCATCCGCAGCGGCTTGATAGAAAAAAAATAACCTAACCGAGCAATCCCGCGCCCCTGCCGGGGCGCGGGAACCGAAACAATGAGGATATGCGTCGATGGAGTGGACCGCTATTGTCATGCAGCTGTTTACGGGCCTTTCCCTGGGGATGCTCTATGTGCTCCTGGCATTGGGGCTCTCGATTATCTTTGGGCTTCTGACGGTGGTAAATTTTGCCCACGGGGCCATGTACATGTGGGGCGCCTACGCCGGAGTGGCGACGGTGGCCATTACCGGCAATTTCTGGCTGGCCCTGCTTGTGGCCCCGCTGGTCGTCGGCGGATACGGTCTTTTGGTCGAAAGGACCCTTATCCGCCCCCTCTACGGCCGGGATATCAACTATCCCCTGCTGTTGACCTTCGGTCTCCAATTCATCATGATAGAAATTATCCGGATTTTCTGGGGGACCTCGGATTACCCGTTCCAGGCTCCGGAAGCCTTGAGCATGCCCCTTGAAATTTTCGGCATCTTCTATTTCCCGGCCTATCGGGTATTTGTCATCGGCCTCACCGTCGTCATTTGCTTCGTCCTGTGGTTCTTCCTGGAAAGAACCAACCTGGGCCTGATCATCAAAGCCGGGACGCGGGACTCGCTGATGGTCAAGGCGCTGGGCATCGACATGGGCCGCATCTGGTGGCTGGTCTTCGGCATCGGTTCCGCCTTGGCCGGTATCGCCGGGGTCCTGGCGGCGCCGATCCGCAGCGTTTTTCCGGAAATGGGCCTCGCCATGCTGGTCGAATGTTTCGTGGTGGTGGTGGTGGGCGGCATGGGCAGCCTCAAGGGCGCGATTCTCTCGGGGATTATCATGGGAGAGGCCATCGCCATAACCACCCTTTTCTATCCACAGATGGCGGATATTGTCATTTTCCTGGTCATGGCCGTGGTGCTGTTGATCCGCCCCAGCGGTCTGTTTGGAAGGGCCGGTCTCCTGGAGTAATCCGGAGGGGGCCGGACCGTTTAACCATTAACCGATTCTCCTGGCGGGAAAAAATGGAAGAACAAGTGCAGAAACAAAGCTGGTGGCCGAAACTGGTGAAGGTTGTCTCCGACCACCCCCTGGTCTTCATCATCCTTTTCTTTTTCATCATTCCCTTTATAATGCCTTATAAGGCCCTCGCCACGCAGATCATTATCTGGGGGCTATTCGCGCTCGGCTACAATGTGTGCCTGGGATACACGGGGATGCTGTCCTTCGGCCATGCTGCCTATTTCGGGGTCGGGTCCTATACCACGGGGATCGTACTCATCCGACTCTGGCCGAACATCTGGTTTGGAATTTTCTGCGGCATGCTCATGGGGGCGATCACGGCCTTCGTCCTGGGCTATCTTTGCATCAAGCGCCGGGGCATCTATTTCGCCATGCTGACCATGGCTTTTGCCCAACTGATCTATTTTCTCGCCTTCCAGTGGGTGGATCTGACCGGCGGCGACAACGGGTTGCGCAACATCCCGGCGACGCCCGTGACCCTCTTCGGCTACGACCTTCATATTTATGAACCCTTACGTTTTTACTTTTTTGTCCTCTTCTTTGTCATCCTGTCCCTACTGGCCTTGAACCGCATCCTGGAGTCCCCTTTCGGACAGGTGCTGCAGGCCGTCCGGGAAAACGAGCCCCGGGCGAAAAGCTGCGGTTATGAAACGACCAATGTCCGCTGGCTGGCTTTTGTGATTTCCGGGTCCATCTCCGGATTGGCGGGAGGACTCCACGCCATTTACCTGCATTTTGTCGGGATCGATTCGCTATACTGGACAACTTCGGGCCAAGTGGTCATGATGACTCTTCTGGGAGGTATGGGAAGTTTCATCGGACCCTTTATCGGGGCCGGGATTTTTCTTTACCTGGAGGATATGCTGAGCGCCCTGACCTCCAACTGGATGATCTTTTTGGGGGTCATCTTTGTCCTTTGCGTATTGTTTTTCCCCGCCGGGGTCTGGGGTACTATCAAAAACCTTTCCACTCGCAAAAAGGACTGAGGGAGGGAGTGGGTTCCATGGAAGCCTTGTTAAAGACAATCAACCTTACCAAGAATTTCGGCGGCCTTTCGGCGGTGAGCAACGTCAGTTTTTCT
Source organism: Syntrophus sp. GWC2_56_31 (assembly GCA_001829875.1). GTDB lineage: Bacteria > Desulfobacterota > Syntrophia > Syntrophales > UBA5619 > JAKAFS01. The sequence continues at coordinate 3,791 of MICN01000014.1, read as the reverse complement.
ATCCGGAAAGGCGACCTGCAGACCATCATCGGTCCGAACGGGGCCGGCAAGAGTACCTTTTTCAAGCTGATTACCGGAGAAATCAAGCCTTCCAGCGGGCAGGTGCTTTTTTTAGACCAGGACATTACCTCACTGCCCCAGACCAAGGTTTCACACCTGGGGATTGCGGTGGCCTATCAGATCACCAACATTTTCCCCATGCTGACGGTGCTGGAAAATGTAAGGGTGGCGGCCCAATCAAGGAAAACGACCTTCAACCTCTGGTCGAAGGCACTGAACCATAAGGCGTTGGCCGAGGAAAGTCTGGCCATCCTGGAGCTGATCGGCCTGGCCGATTTCCAGGGGGACACAGCCGCCAACCTTTCCCACGGCGACCGGAAACGGCTGGAAATCGGCATCGCCCTGGCCACCAAGCCGAAACTGCTGCTCCTGGATGAACCGACCGCGGGCCTGTCCCCTCATGAAACCCGGCAGACCATCGAGCTCATTAAAAAGATTGCCGAGGGACTGACGATTGTCCTTGTGGAACACAAAATGAAGGTCGTCATGGAGGTTTCCAATACGATCACTGTTCTGCACTACGGCAAACTCCTGGCCCAGGGCACCCCGGACGACATCCGCAACAACGAAGAGGTGCGCCGGGTTTATCTGGGGGGAGTGAAATGTTAAGATCGGAGACATTATGTTGCTGACGCTGGAAAACATCAATACCTACTACGGCCTCAGTCATATCCTGCAAGGGGTTTCCCTCGAGGTGGACAGCCGGGAAATCGTAACCCTGGTAGGCCGGAACGGGGCGGGCAAGACCACCACGCTCAAAAGCATCCTGGGGATTGCGCCGATAAGTTCCGGCCGCATCCGCTTTCAAGACACCGACATCAGCGCTTTGCCTACCCACAGCATTATTCAAAAGGGCATCGCCTATGTCCCGGAGGACCGCCGCATCATTCCGGGTTTGACGGTCAGGGAAAATCTAAAGCTCGCCTTAATGAAAAGCAAGAACCGCGACCGGGAAGAGGAAATGATCGACCGGGTTGCCCAATATTTCCCCATATTGAAGGACCGATTAAAGCAGGAAGGAACAAGCCTCAGCGGCGGCGAGCAGCAAATGCTGGCCATCGCCCGGGCCCTGGTCACCGATCCGGAGATCATGCTGATCGATGAACCCACGGAAGGCCTGATGCCCCTGCTGGTAGAGACTATTGCCGAAATCATCCAGACCATTCACAGCAACGGCGTCACCGTGCTGCTGGTGGAGCAAAATATGGAAATGGCCCTGAGCATCTCGCACCGGGCCTATGTCATCGACGAGGGAAGGATTCAAACCTCGGGGGATGCCCGGGCTATCCTGAACGATGAAGAGATCGCCTGCAAATATCTGGCGGTTTAACGTGATGTAAACTTATTTAAAAAAAGGAGGAATGACGATGGGTATCGATGCGGTTCACACGAAGTATTCGACTTGGGACGGCGCGGCAAAGATGAAGGAATTCGCCGAGAAATTCAAACCGGCGAACACCCCAATGAAGTTTGAGTACCCGATGATTCCTGATTACAAGGCCTATCGGGGCGGCGGGACGCAGGCGGTGGATTTTGATAATCGGGTCGACTATGACCGTATGAGAAAATACCGCGTCGAGCGGACCCGGGAAGCCCTTAAGGCCAATAATGTCGGGGCGATTTTATCGATTCAGGAATGGAATACCCGATACATCACCGGCACCTGGACCCCGTCCTGGACCACCCCCTCTTCGGGACTTCGTTATTCCATGATGCCTGTCACCGCCAAGATGCCGATCGTCTACGAACAGGGGGAGATTGGCTATCACACCCGCCAGATGGCCCCCTGGCTGGATAAGGTAAAGGTGGCTATCACCGGTGGCGGCTGGAGCAGCGTCATCATGGGCCGTTCGGCCCACCAGGCCCAGCGGGACAAGCTGGTCACCCAGATCATCGATGATCTGAAAGAATACGGACTTGCCAAGGAAACCCTGGCCATGGATGTGTGGGATCCCGGCCTGATCGAAGGATTCCAGGCCAAAGGGATTAAGGTCGTTCCGGCCACCGAGCTGATGTTTGACGCCCGGAGCATCAAAAACCAGGACGAAGTGGAGTGCCTGCGGATCGCCTCGGCGATCGGCGACTCCCAGATGCAGACCGTCAAGGATATGCTCAAACCCGGGGTCAAAGAAAACGAGATCATGGGATCCATGCACAAGACGGCCTATGACCTGGGAGGGGAAGTCTATTCCGGGATGCTGGTAACCTCCGGACCGTTCAGCTGGCCCAATTCCCGGTACATGACCGACCGGATCATCCGGCCCCACGACATCGTCTACGTCGACGTCTACAACACCACCTACAACGGGTACCATATCTGTTATTACCGCACCTTCAGCGTCGGCAAGCCGCCCCAGCAACTGGTGGATGCCTACAAGACCGCCCTCGATTGGTTGTACAGGGCGATCAGCGTGATCAAGCCGGGAATAACCACCAAAGATATTGCCGATCAATGGCCTCCCTGCGAAAAGGACTGGAGCGATATCCTGGTCGCCTACGAGGATCAGACGGCGGGCAGCAACTGGGCCCATGGGATCGGGCTGTCGCTTTATGAGTATCCCTTGGTCTGGCGGGGCTGTTCGCTGGAGCACCCCATGCCGATCGAAAAGGGCATGACCTTCGCCATCGAAACGCAGCATGGTGTCCCGGGTATCGGCGGGATCCGTATCGAGGAGATGATCCACGTGGTCGACGGCGGGGTGGAAATCCTCAGCCAGTGGCCCATCGATGAGATCGTGGTGGTAGACAGGTAATCGTATTCAGCCCGAAGGTGGGAGGCCCGGGCAAGGGGCTTCCCGCCTTTTTCATTATAAAGTGAAAAACCAATGCACTCCTACCGGATCACTCCCTTGAAGACCGGGACCATCGTCGTCGATCAGGGGGCGTATGTCACCCGGGGCATCGGTTTGGGTATAGAGGTGGGGATACCGGGGACCGCCTGGTATGTCACCGACGGCCGGCGCAAAATCATGGTGGATGCGGGCATGTGTCCAACGGAACTTGCCGACTGGCATCATAAAGGGTCGCGGCAGGACCCCGGAGAGGCCGTCCACGAGCAGCTCCAGGCCCTGGGTGTGGATCCCTCTGAAATCGAACTGGTCATCCTGACCCATCTGCACTGGGACCACTGCCATAATCTGGACAAATTTTCCAGGGCCCGTTTTCTGGTCCATTCCCGGGAGCTGGCCTTTGCCCGGGACCCCATCCCGCCATATTATAAATCGTATGAACATCAGCGGCTGGGCTGCCTCCCGCCTTATGCCGAAATTCCCTTGGAGACGATAGCCGGTGAGGCGGAAATTTTACCGGGAATTACCATTTTCCCTACCCCCGGGCACTCTCCGGGGCATCAGTCGGTGGCCGTGGCCACGGAAGCGGGCGTCCATGTCATTGCCGGGGATGCGGTTTTTTCGTACGCCAACCTCGTTCCGGCCAGTGAGCACCTGCCCTTTACGGTAATGGGCAGGTTCAGCGACATTGTTGAGTCCTGGCGCAGCATGGAAGAGATCGTCCGGAGGGGAAAAGTGATACTCCCGGGTCACGATATGCGCGTCATGGACCACCCGGTTTATCCGACCGGTATAAAAATCTGAGAAGTGGATCGAGCAGGTCATCCGGTCCGGTCTACTGGAGGGGGTAAGGAGGGCAAGATGAAATATCAAGGTTTTGATCTGACAGGAAAATCCATTATGGTGACCGGGGCAGGCACCGGCATCGGCAAAGCCATTGCC
>MICN01000013.1 GCA_001829875.1 Syntrophus sp. GWC2_56_31 | reverse complement strand
ACCCCTTGTGAAGAAGATGATCGATTCCGGGATCACCCGGATACTTGTAAACGAAGAAGATATCATCGGCCGGATCTCCTCCTCCGATGCGCTCGATCCGGCGACAGGAGAGATACTGCTGAAGTGTAATGAAGAATTGACCGCTGAGGCGCTGAAGCTCTTCCGGGAAAAGAAGATTGCGTCCTTCCAGTTTATCCATATCGATGATGATCGCGAGAATGCTTCCATCCGGGACACCCTCCTCATGGATCGGATCGATACGGCGGAAGACGCCATCATCGAGATCTACCGGAGGCTTCGGCCGAGCAACCCGCCCACACCCGAGACGGCTCACAAATTCTTCACCAGTCTCTTTTTTGAGCCCGAGAGCTACGATCTTTCCGACGTGGGGCGTGCAAAAATGAATTACAAGCTCCATCTCGATGTCCCCACGAGTGTGACGGTCCTGCGCAACGAGGATATCCTGGCGGCGGTCAAATATCTGATCGATCTGAAAAACGGTTCACCCGATTGCAGCGTCGACGATATCGACCATTTAGGCAACCGCCGTGTCCGTTCGGTGGGAGAACTGATAGAAAATCAGTACCGGATCGGCCTGGTCAGGATGGAGCGCGCCATCAAAGAGAAGATGAGTCTTCAAGATATTGAAACCATGATGCCTCACGATCTCATCAATGCCAAACCGGTCTCCGCCGTTGTGAACGAGTTTTTCGGGAGCAGCCAGCTCTCCCAGTTCATGGACCAGACCAATCCGCTATCGGAGATAACCCATAAGCGGAGATTATCGGCACTCGGACCCGGGGGATTGACGCGAGAGCGGGCTGGATTTGAGGTTCGGGACGTCCACCCGACCCATTACGGGCGCATCTGTCCCGTCGAAACCCCGGAGGGTCCCAACATCGGTCTGATCGTGTCCCTGAGCACCTTTGCAAGAGTCAACGCCTTCGGGTTCATCGAAACCCCTTATCGGGTTGTGAATCGGGGAAAGGTGCTGGAAGAGGTTCGTTATCTCACTGCAATCGAGGAAGAAAACCAGATCATTGCCCAGGCCGACAGACCTCTCGACAAGGACAGCAGATTCACGGGGGCGCTGATTTCCGCAAGAAAGGGAGGCGACTTCCTATCCGTCATACCGACGGATGTCAACATGATGGATGTTTCTCCCAATCAGCTGGTGAGTGTCGCAGCCACTCTGATTCCTTTCCTTGAGCACGACGACGCCAACCGTGCCTTGATGGGATCCAATATGCAGCGGCAGGCGGTGCCTCTGATGAAGCCGGAGGCGCCTCTGGTGGGTACGGGGATGGAATCCATCGTGGCGAGGGACTCCGGAGCGGTGATGGTAGCCAGGAGGTCCGGCGTGGTGGAGAGTGTGGATGCGGCGCGGATCGTCGTTAAATGCGATGCCCCCGAAAAGGAAGGGTTGGATACCGGGGTAGATATCTACAACCTGATCAAGTATCAGCGATCGAACCAGGATACCTGTTTCAATCAGAAGCCCATTGTCGCCAAAGGGCAGAAGATCAATAAAGGGGAGATCATTGCGGATGGTCCCGCCACCGACAGTGGGGAACTGGCTCTGGGAAGGAATGTGATGGTGGCCTTCATGTCCTGGGGGGGCTACAACTATGAGGACTCCATTCTGATCAGCGAGAGAATCGTCAAGGACGACATCTATACGTCCATCCATATCGAGGAATTCGAAACCATGGCCCGGGATACCAAGCTCGGGAAGGAAGAGATCACACGGGATATTCCCAATCTCGGCGAAGAGGCCCTGAGAAATCTTGATGACAGCGGTATCGTCCGGATGGGTGTGGCTGTGAAACCCGGCGATATCCTGGTCGGGAAGATCACCCCCAAGGGAGAAACGCAGCTTTCGTCTGAAGAGAAGCTGCTGAGGGCGATCTTCGGAGAAAAAGCCAGCGATGTTCGCGACACCTCCCTGCGTGTTCCTCCGGGTGTGGAAGGCACGGTGATCGACGCGAAGATCTTTGCCCGGAAAGGGACGGAGCGCGACAGCCGCTCCCAGTTTATTGAGGATGAGGCCGCCGCGCTCCTCTACAAGGATCGGGATGATGAAATCCGGATTATTACCAAAGGCGTCCGGGCACAGATAGCCGGTATGCTGATCGGAAAAGTAGCGGCGAGCAAGGTGTCCGATCCCAAGAAGAAGCGGATTCTCCTCAAGAAGGATGACTCCATCACCGCTGAGGTTCTCGAGAGGATCCCTTTCGACCTCTGGCGGGAGATATCTCTGGAGGGAGGAGAAGATGTGGAAACCCGCATCAGCGTCCTGTATGAGAATCTTGCCCGGAAGAAGGATGTCGTCGAAAAATATTTCGAGGAAAAGATTGAAAAGCTCAAGGCCGGTGATGAACTTCCCCCGGGGGTGATCAAGCTGGTCAAAGTCTACATTGCCATTAAGCGGAAATTGTCCGTCGGCGACAAGATGGCGGGTCGTCACGGCAACAAGGGCGTTCTTTCGCGGATACTTCCCGAAGAGGATATGCCTTATTTCAAGGACGGCACTCCGGTGGATATCGTTCTGAACCCCCTCGGGGTTCCTTCCCGAATGAACGTGGGACAGATCCTGGAGACCCATCTGGGCTGGGCGGCGCGAGGCATGGCGGAGAAGATCAATACCATCATGGAGAAGAATTACGGATTGGACGCCATTAAGAAGGAACTCAAGGGAATCTACTCTTCGCCCGAATTCGATAGGTTTATCAAAGGAGCTTCCGAAGAGGAGATCCGCCGCTTCGTAAGAAAACTGAAAAAGGGAATTCTTGTTTCAACGCCCGTTTTCGATGGCGCCGACGAAAAAGAAATTACAAATATGCTCGTGGCCGGTGGTCTTCCCGAGACCGGTCAGACCATCCTTCATGACGGAAGGACCGGTGAGCCTTTTGATCATGAAATCACCGTGGGCATGATCTATATGCTGAAGCTTCATCACCTTGTCGACAACAAGATCCATGCCCGATCCATCGGTCCCTATTCCCTGGTGACCCAGCAGCCACTCGGCGGAAAAGCCCAGTTCGGCGGTCAGAGGTTGGGCGAGATGGAAGTCTGGGCCATGGAGGCCTATGGCGCCGCATACTCGCTTCAGGAGTTCCTCACCGTCAAGTCCGATGATGTAGCCGGCAGGACGAGGATCTATGAAGCCATCGTCAAGGGAGAACACACCTCGGAACCGGGTCTGCCGGAATCGTTCAATGTGCTGGTGAAGGAGCTGCAGAGTCTCTGCCTGGACGTCGAACTGATCGAAGAGGAGTAAGAAACCGCATTTAGGAGATATCATCCGTGGAAGACTTTTTCAGTTATTTTGAGAAACCGAAAGACCCCATCAGATTTAATGCAATCAAGATGTCTATCGCCTCTCCGGAGAAGATCCTTTCCTGGTCGCAGGGAGAGGTCAAGAAGCCCGAGACGATCAATTACAGAACCTTCAAGCCGGAGCGCGACGGACTCTTCTGTGCAAAAATCTTCGGTCCTGTAAAGGATTATGAATGCCTGTGCGGTCGTTACAAGCGAATGAAACATCGAGGCGTCGTCTGCGAGAAATGCGGAGTGGAGGTCATCCAATCCAAGGTCCGCAGGGAGAGGATGGGACACATCACTCTGGCGACGCCGGTTGCCCATATCTGGTTTCTCAAGAGCCTTCCCAGCCGGATCGGGAATATTCTCGATCTGACGCTGAAGGAGCTGGAGAAGGTGCTCTATTTCGAGTCGTGGATCGTTCTCGATCCGAAAAAGACCCCGCTGAAGAAAAAAGATCTCCTGACGGATGAGGAATACAGCGATCTGAAGGATCAGTATGGCGCGGATGCCTTCGAAGCGGGTATCGGGGCCGAGGCGGTCCGGGTGCTCCTGGAGGAGGTGAACCTCAATAAACTGGACGAGGAACTCCGGACGGAGCTGAAATTGTCCGTTTCGGAAACGAAACGGAAAAAATATGTCAAGCGGTTGAAGGTCGTCGAAGCCCTGAAGAAATCGGGCAACAAACCGGAGTGGATGGTCTTGACCGTTCTTCCCGTCATACCACCCGACCTGCGTCCCCTGGTTCCGCTCGACGGTGGGCGGTTTGCAACCTCCGATCTGAATGATCTCTACAGGAGGGTCATCAACCGGAACAACCGGCTCAAGCGATTACAGGAGCTGAATGCACCGGAAATCATCATTCGTAATGAGAAACGAATGCTCCAGGAGGCGGTGGATGTTCTCTTCGATAACGGCCGTCGCGGGAGAGCCATCACAGGCACCAACAAGCGCCCGCTTCGCTCCCTTTCCGATATGCTAAAGGGGAAGCAGGGCCGTTTCCGGCAGAACCTCCTCGGCAAGCGGGTCGATTATTCGGGGCGTTCCGTCATTACGGTCGGTCCCGATCTGCGCCTCCATCAGTGCGGCCTTCCCAAGAAGATGGCCCTGGAACTCTTCAAGCCCTTCATCTACAGGCGGCTCCAGGAAAAGGGGTATGTGACGACGGTCAAAAGCGCAAAGAAAATGGTGGAAAAAGAGACGGCCGAGGTATGGGATGCTCTCGACGAGGTCGTCCGTGAATACCCTGTGATGCTGAACCGGGCGCCGACGCTGCACCGGTTGGGCCTGCAGGCGTTTGAACCGATCCTGATCGAAGGAAAGGCTATCCAGCTGCATCCGCTGGTCTGTACGGCATTCAATGCCGATTTCGACGGCGATCAGATGGCTGTGCATGTGCCTCTGTCCATCGAGGCGCAAACCGAAGCCAGGGTTCTGATGATGTCGACCAACAATATCCTGTCGCCCGCCAACGGAATGCCGATTATCATTCCCAGCCAGGATATCGTCCTGGGGATCTATTATCTGACCAGGTCGCAAAACGGTGTCAAGGGCGAAGGGATGACCTTTTCCGATCCCGCTGAGGTCCGATCCGCGCTGGATTCACAATCGGTGGATCTGCATGCGAAGATCCGGGTCCGCATCGGCGGGGAACTGGTAGAAACAACCGTGGGGCGGATCGTTCTTTTCGAAGTCATTCCGGAGCCCATAACCTTTGCTGCGATCAACAAGGTCATGAACAAGAAGGAACTGGCCAACCTGATCAACGACTGCTACCGCTCATGCGGAGATAAAACCACTGTCCTTTTGGCCGATCGCCTGAAGGACATCGGATTCAAGTATGCCACTCAGGCAGGCGTTTCGATCGCGATTCACAATATGGTCATACCGGAAAGCAAAAAAGATATCGTTGCCAAGGCCGATAAGGATGTGCTCGGTATCCAGAAACAGTACATGGAGGGACTGATCACTTACGGTGAGCGGTATAACAAGGTGATCGACATCTGGGCTCAGGCGACTGAAAAGATCGCAACCGAGATGCTGGGCGGGATCGGTATGGAAGAAAAGGTCGGGCCCGACGGGAGCAGAAGGAAAGGTGAAAGCTTCAATCCCATCTATATGATGGCGGATTCCGGCGCGCGGGGCAGCGCGGTTCAGATCAGACAGCTGGCCGGAATGCGAGGGTTGATGGCTAAACCTTCCGGCGAGATCATCGAGACCCCGATCCGGGCAAACTTCCGGGAAGGTCTGACGGTATTGGAGTACTTCATCTCCACCCACGGGGCGCGGAAAGGCCTTGCCGACACGGCATTGAAGACCGCAAACTCCGGATATCTCACCCGCAGGCTTGTCGATGTGGCCCAGGATTGCATCATTACCGAAGATGACTGCGGTACAATCGACGGGATCTTTGTTTCGGCCTTGATGGAGGGCGGTGAAATCATCGAAACGGCAGGTGAACGCGTCCTGGGAAGGGTCGCCCTGGAAGAGATCCGGGATTCCTTCACAGGGGAGTTCCTGGTCGACGCCAACCAGCTGATCGATGAAGCGCTTGCGAAAAAAATCGATGACGCCGGGATAGAAAAAGTCAATATCCGGTCGGTTCTCACTTGCCGTTCCAAACATGGCGTCTGCGCGATGTGTTACGGTCGTGACCTCTCCCGGGGGATTCTGGTGAACATCGGCGAAGCCGTCGGGATCATCGCAGCCCAGTCCATCGGCGAACCGGGGACCCAGCTGACGATGAGGACTTTCCATATCGGCGGCACGGCAAAGTTTGAAGAACATTCTACTCTGGAAGCGAGACACGACGGGACCATCCGGTTCATGAATCTCAATACGGTAAGAAGCCGGAGCGGAGGGCTTGTCGTCATGAACCGCAACGGCGAGGTGCACGTCATCGATGAGCAGGGACGGAGTCGGGGGAAATATCCCATTCCCTACGGGGCGCATATCAGGGTTGAACCCGACAGCCGTGTCCAGGGACCGAAGGACCAAAAGAGAGGCGACTTGATTGCAGAGTGGGACCCCTTCTCCATTCCTATTCTTGCCGAAGTCGATGGAACGGTCAAGTTCGGAGATATCATCGAGGGGAAAACCATGCAGGAGCTGGTGGACGAAGTGACGGGTCTGTCGCGGAAGGTCATTGTCGAGTTCAGGGGGACCGATATGCGTCCGCGTGTTTCCATCAAGGATAAGAAGGGCAGGACGGCCAAGGTCCCGGGATCCAACGCGGTGGCCAGGCATCTCCTTTCGGTCGGCGCCAATATTGTCGTGTCGGAAGGCGATCCGGTCAATGCCGGCGACATTCTTGCCAAAATTCCGCGGGAGACGACAAAGACAAAGGATATCACCGGGGGCCTTCCCCGTGTCGCGGAGTTGTTCGAAGCGCGCAAGCCAAAGGATTTTGCGGTGATCAGCGAAATCGACGGTGTGGTGTCTTATGGCAAAGACTCCAAAGGGAAGCGAAAGGTCATCATCACGCCCGAAGCCGAGGATGAGAAGGAATACCTGATTCCCAAGGGCAAGCATGTCAGTGTCCAGGAGGGTGACCGGGTTATGGCCGGTGAACCTCTGATGGATGGGGTGAACAATCCGCATGACATTCTCATGATTAAAGGGGAAAAAGTGCTGGCGCGTTATCTGGTGGATGAGGTGCAGGATGTCTACCGACTGCAGGGAGTAAAAATCAATGACAAGCATATGGAAGTGATCGTCCGACAGATGCTCAGAAGGGTCATGGTCAAGGATCCGGGCGACACGACCTTCATTGCCGATGAGCAGGTGGAACGGTTCCGCTTCCAGGAGGAGAACGACAGGGTAGTCGCAAAGGGGGGAACCCCCGCCCAGGGTGAACCCATCCTGATGGGCATCACGAAGGCGTCACTGTCCACCCAGAGTTTCATCTCCGCGGCTTCCTTCCAGGAAACAACGCGTGTCCTGACCGAGGCGTCACTGGCCGGGAAAACGGACTACCTGAGAGGCCTAAAGGAGAATGTGATTATGGGCAGGCTGATCCCTGCAGGAACAGGGCTCCCGATGTATAAGAAACTGGGCATCAAAACAGATGCAGAAGCACTCGCTTTGTTAGAGGACCAACCGGTGGGGAGTCTTCCGGATGAAAATATTAACGAGAAACTGCTTGACATGGATGCGGCAAATTGATAGATAACCAAACTTTTGTTGCACAGGTAGAACCAACAAGCGAAGAAAGGGCCTGGAGGGGTAATGCCTACAATAAATCAATTGGTTCGGAAGGGAAGGGTCAAAATCGGCAGGAAAGCGGCGACGCCCGCACTGGCCAGTTCACCTCAACGGCGGGGCGTGTGTGTCAGGGTTTACACCTCGACACCTAAAAAACCGAATTCCGCCTTGAGAAAAGTGGCCAGAGTTCGGTTGACCAGCGGTTATGAAGTGACTTCCTATATACCGGGTGTGGGACACAACCTTCAGGAGCATTCGGTTGTCCTGGTGCGGGGCGGTCGGGTCAAGGATCTACCCGGCGTGCGTTATCATATCATCAGGGGGACGCTCGACGCCGTAGGTGTGCAGGATAGAAAACAGGGAAGATCAAAATACGGAGCTAAAAGGCCGAGTTAAACGGGGATAGGGTGATGCCGAGGAGAAGAGAAGTTACCAAAAGGGAGATCTTGCCGGATCCGAAATACAGCAACAGGCTGGTCGCAAGATTCATCAACAATCTCCTGAAGCGCGGGAAAAAGAGCGTTGCGGAATCTATCCTGTATGGGGCGTTCGATATCATCCAGGAGCGTATCAAGGAACCGCCAGTCGACGTTTTTGAAAAGGCCATAACCAACGTTAAGCCGGTCATCGAGGTCAAATCAAGGCGGGTCGGCGGGTCGACATACCAGGTGCCGACGGAAGTCATCCCTTCACGGAGGATAGCATTGGGTATCCGCTGGTTGATAACCCATGCGCGGGAGCGCTCCGAAAAGACCATGTGCGAAAAACTGGCGGCTGAACTGATCGATGCGGCCAACAATCGCGGTGGGGCTGTCAAGAAGAGGGAAGCCGTTCACAAGATGGCCGAGGCCAATAAAGCATTTGCCCATTACCGATTTTAACGAACCATTCAAAGAGCAAGGAGGTTAGAAATGGCTAAGAAAAAATTTGAGAGGACGAAGCCGCATCTAAATATCGGTACGATCGGTCACGTTGATCATGGGAAGACAACCTTGACTGCTGCGATCACAAAACACTTGGCCACGAAGGGATTTGCTGAATTCAGGCCCTTTGATTCCATCGATAATGCGCCGGAAGAAAAGGAACGGGGGGTGACCATCAACATCTCTCACGTCGAATATCAGACGGAAAAACGCCATTATGCCCATGTCGACTGTCCGGGGCATGCCGACTATATCAAGAATATGATTTCAGGGGCCGCGCACATGGATGGCACTATCCTCGTCGTGGCGGCGTCCGATGGTCCTATGCCTCAGACGAGAGAGCACATCCTTCTTGCCCGTCAGGTCCAGGTTCCCTATGTTGTAGTCTATATGAATAAAGTTGATCTCGTGGACGATCCTGAACTTCTGGATCTCGTTGAGCTTGAGCTCCGAGAGCTCTTGACGACATATGAATTTCCGGGGGATGATCTCCCCATCATCAGAGGATCGGCGTTGAAGGCGCTCGAGGCCGATGACCCGAATTCTCCCGATGCAAAATCGATCTGGGAGCTCATGGCTGCCGTCGATAGCTATATTCCGGAGCCGGTGCGCGATCTGGACAAACCTTTCCTTATGCCGGTCGGAGATGTCTTTACCATTTCCGG
>MICN01000012.1 GCA_001829875.1 Syntrophus sp. GWC2_56_31 | reverse complement strand
TCATACTTCTTGCGGAGCTCCACTGTATTCAAACGGGTCCCGAATAGTTTCATGAGGAAATCATAACGGAGCTGATCCCGGACGGAAAAGAGGCGGGAGGCCGCAAGCGGCAATTCGCCCCGGTCGAGCTGGGAAATGTAACCGTTGATATCGAAGGTATTGGCATAGCAGGTCCCGTTCAGGTAGCCGATGGAACCGCTGCCGAGACCCGCGTACTCGTCGTAATCGACGATGTACTCATCAATCATGGCCTGCTTCCGGGAGAAGCACCAGGCCGATGAAAACCGGTATGAAGGGACGAGGCGCCCGACGATTCGATGGTAAAAACGCTCCTCCTGACGGCCATCCACACGTCCGAGAGTCTCCATGACCGTCTGCCGGGTCGAGTCGGAGACCATCAGCGGATACCAGGTCACCTGATCGATCCCGATCTCTTGAAGGGTATCAAGATCCTTCTCAAGCATGGCCGAAGTTTGTGTCGGAAAATTGAAGATCATATCGGCGTTGAGCGTTCCAAAATGCCCGAGGGTCTGGCGGAGCCTCTCGGCTATCTCCGCTGCGCTTCCGTACTTGTCATACCGGTCCATCTTTTTGAGCAGGTCATCGTCAAAGCTCTGGACGCCGACCGAGAGCCTGTTGACGCCCGCCCGCTGGAGGACCTCCAGACGATCCTCGGTCAGGTGGTTCGGATTGGTTTCGACCGACAGTTCCCGGATGTGAAAAGAGGTGCGCGCCAGAGCAATCGTCTCCTCCAGTTCGTCGATCAGGACCGTAGGCGTTCCACCCCCGATATAGATCGCGCCGAAGTCATATCCGAGATCGCGGTAGAGAATGATTTCCTTACGAAGCGCTCGAAAATAGCCGCGGCAGAGATCTTCCACAAAGGCGACACGATTAAACGAGCAATACGGGCAGAGCTGTTCGCAGAACGGGATATGGATATAGAGAAGCCGGGGCCGCTGTTTGCCCGGGGGGGGCACATCGGGCGTCCCTCCGTCTCCGAAACGCATCGCCTGGGAGAATTCGCGTCTCGCTTTCCCGGCAATGAGTGAGTAGATCATGGTCATATTATATTAAATTAACAGACATTCGCCGATTGTGCAAGAAGTGAAATGGCGAACTCCTTGAAAAACCTCTCCGGCGGTGCTATAAGAAGATATGATGTCCAAGAAAATCTTGACCCTCTGGGATGGGGAGCAGATCAACGAGACGGATACCCGGATCCTCCGAACCCCCTCCACGGAGGCGCCGTGCCCCTTTGATAAGGCAACGAATGAAACCATCCGTGCGCTGACAAAGGCCTTTCTGGAGCGGGAGGAGGCGGTGGGGCTCGCCGCCCCGCAGATCGGCATCGGCAAGCGGATCATTGCTTTCCGAACCAAGGGATTCGACGACAAGGATATGAAACGTAAGAAAGAGGAATTTGAGATACTCATCAACCCCCGGATTACCCAGTTGCGGGGAGAGCAGGTTGTCGGAGAAGAGGGCTGTCTCTCCTGTCCGGAACTTCGCGTGGAGATCAGCCGTTATCCGGAGATCAAGATCCGGGCCCTGGATATGGAAGGCCGGAAGGTGAGCAAACGCTACCTCGACTTCGCCGCTCGTGTCGTCCAGCACGAAATGGATCACCTCGACGGGAAGCTGATCGTGGACTACGACGGGTCCGCCTTCGTTCCCAAAAAGCGCCAGGATTTCTTCGAAAAAATCTTTCGGGACAAATAGAGTACAGCCTGACTAATTCAGTATCTGGCTCAGGAAGAGTTTGGTTCTTTCGTGCTGCGGGTGATCAAAAAACTCCTGCGGGGTGTTTTCTTCGACAATCCTGCCGAAGTCCATAAACATCACCCGGTGGGCCACGCTTTTCGCAAACCCCATTTCATGAGAAACCACGACCATGGTCATGCCTTCCTCGGCAAGGTTGATCATGACATCCAGCACTTCCTTCACCATTTCGGGATCAAGCGCCGAGGTCGGCTCGTCAAAGAGCATGATTTTCGGCTTCATGCAGAGACTGCGGGCAATAGCGACCCGTTGCTGCTGACCGCCGGAAAGCTGTCCGGGATACTTCTGCGCCTGATCCTCGATATGCACTTTTTTCAGATACACCATGGCCATTTCTTCCGCTTCTTTCTTGGGCGCCTTTCTGACCCAGATGGGCCCAAGCGTCAGGTTTTCAATGATGGTCAGGTGAGGGAAGAGATTAAAATGCTGAAACACCATCCCGACCTCTTCGCGGATTTTTTCGACGTCTTTCAGATTGTTGGTGAGCTCGGTTCCGTCGACAATAATTTTGCCCTTCTGGAGTTCCTCGAGTCGGTTGATGCACCGGATGAGGGTCGATTTACCCGATCCCGAAGGGCCGCAGATCACGATGCGTTCCCCTTTGTAGACCGTCAGGTGGATATCGTCCAGGACATGCAAATCGCCAAACCACTTATGCATGCCGATAATTTCGATCATCTTGTTGTCGTCGGATCGATTGATGCCTTTCTTCAGCGTTTCATCGCTCATACACTCTTTCCATCCTTCCGGGTCAATCCCCCGCCGCCTTATGAATGCAGTTCCCTTTCAAGGCGGCGGCTGTAATTCGACATGGCGTAACAACAGACAAAATAAATCAACGCGACGAAAATGTAGGCTTCCGGGCTGAACCCCATCCACGAGGGGTTGCCGAGCACGGACCTCGTCGTTTTAAGGATGTCATAAAGGGCGATGATCACCACAAGCGAGGTATCCTTGAAGGCGGAGATGAGTATACCTACCGTGGGCGGAATAACGATTTTGAGCGCCTGCGGCAGAACCACGAGCCGCATCTTTTGGACGTAATTCAACCCCAGAGATTCCGCGGCTTCATACTGGCCTCTTGAAATGGCCTGCAATCCCCCTCTCACGACTTCGGCGATATAGGCCGCCGTAAACAGAATGATCGCCGCCTGGGCTCGAATGATCTTGTTTACCGTGAGCCCTGCCGGGAGGAACAATGGAAAGAGGACCGCGGACATGAACAGAAGACTGATCAGCGGGACACCCCGTATCAGCTCGATATAAAGAATGCAGAGCGTCTTTATCGCCGGCATCTTTGATCTACGCCCCAGCGCAAGGAGTATCCCGAGGGGATATGCCGCAAACATCCCGAAGACCGAGAGCATGAGCGTCAGGGGCAGCCCGCCCCACTGGTCGCTCTCGACCGCAGTCAATCCCCAAATACCTCCTCTCATCAGAATACCCATGATAAGGAGTCCGGCAATCCATATGTAGCCGAGGGACGTATTCCAATGGTTCCTGTTTTTGCTGTAAAAAAGGAGGCTGATCAGCATGATCATCGCAACCGTCGGTCGCCAGTGCAATTCGTAAGGATAGAAACCAAAAATGATGAACCGTATGTTGGCCGGTATGATCGACCAACAGGCGCCGTCGCCGGCCCGACACTGATCGGCGGTGGAGAGCCAGAGGCTGTCGATGAACGCCCATCTCACAAAGGGGGGAATAATCTTGTACAGGAAAATGCACACCAGTATTGTGACGACGGAATTAAAAACGCCGTTGAACAGGTTCGATTTTAACCACTGCCATGCCCCGATCCTGATGACCGGCGCCCTTAATCGGTCCGTTTGATTGTTGTCTCTTGGCAATTGAACCATGGAATCCGCTATCTTTCTATAAGGGCCATTTTTTTATTGTACCAGTTCATGAAAAGCGACGTCAGCAGGCTGAAGCAAAGATACACCAGCATGATGAGCGAAATTCCCTCTATGGCCTGTCCGGTCTGATTGATCGTCGTACTGGCGACGGAAACAAAGTCGGGAAATCCTATGGCCACGGCGAGCGAGCTGTTCTTCGTCAGGTTGAGCATCTGGCTCGTCAGAGGCGGAATAATGACCCTCAATGCCTGGGGCAATATGACGAGATTGAGGATCTGCCCTCGCTTCAGCCCGATCGCCATGGCCGCTTCCGTTTGCCCCTTGCTGATGGCCTGAATGCCCGCTCTGACGATCTCTGCCACAAAAGCGGCGGTATAAAGGACGAGCCCGAGCAGGAGCGCTCCGAATTCCGGACTCATGTTCAAACCGCCCTGGAAATTGAACCCTACGAGTTGGGGAACGCTCATCTTGTGAGGCGCCCCGGCCGAGAGCCATGTGACAAATGGCAAACCGATGATGATTCCGAGCGAGAAAATGAACACGGGGAAGATCTGTCCAGTTCTTTCCTGGCGTTTTCTTGCCCATTTGCGCAAAACGTATGCGCCGATACAGCCTGCAAGTCCTGCGGCGGCAATGTATGTATAGACCGGGTGCCATTGCGGCACCGCAAAAACAAGCCCGCGGTTGCTCATAAATACGCCCGCGAACGGTTCTATCGCTTCTCTTGGTGCGGGCAGGATGTCATAGAAAAAGGAATACCAGAAAAAAAGCTGGAGCAAAATGGGGATATCCTGCATCACTTCGATATATACCGCCGCAAGCTTCGCAACCAGCCAGTTCGTGGAAAGTCTTGCAATTCCAAGAAAGGTTCCCAGAACGACTGTCAGGACAATACCGACAAATGCCACTTTGAGCGTATTCAACACACCGACCAGCAGTGCCCTTACATAGGTATCGGCAGCGGAATAATGAATCAGGGACTCGCCGATTTCAAAAGAGGCCTGCTTGTTCAAGAATCCAAAACCGGTGGCAATGGCTTGCCTCTGAAGGTTTGCTACGGTATTGCTGAACAGATAATATCCGAGAAGGCCGACCATAAAAAGCGCCGCGATCTGGTAGGCCACCGCGCGTATCTTCCGGTCATTGAAGAAAGAGATCCCTTGTTCGGTATCGGGAGTTGCATTTGAGGAGGCGCCTTTTTGCATGTATTCCCCGCAACCCCTCCCCCTCACGCAAAGAGGAGGGTGTGAGGAGGAGGGTGGACGGTATTTTCGAAAGAAAGATCTATGGGGGTCTCAGTATCTCATCACCGGAACGGTGGGGAGTACATCAATCCGCCGTTCTTCCAAAGGGCGTTCAATCCGCGTTCGAGCTTCAGAGGGGTGTTTTTCCCGACATTGCGCTCAAAAACCTCCCCATAATTTCCCACCTGCTTGATGATATTGTATGCCCATTTTTCATTCAACCCCAGGGCCTTTCCGTTGCCGGGAGCAACGCCGAGAAAACGCTGAACGGCGGGATTGGCGCTTTTGAGCATCTCATCCACATTTTTAGAGGTAATGCCCAGCTCTTCCGCTTCGATCATTGCCAAGACCGAATAGTTGACAATGTCTTTCCACTGATTGTCGCCGTGGCGCACCGCCGGCGCAAGCGGCTCCTTGGAAATGATGTCGGGAAGGATGACATAGTCATCAGGTTTCGGCGCTACAGCCCGGATTCCGGCCAATTGCGATGCGTCGGAGGTCAGGACGTCGCACCGCCCGGCAAAAAAGGCCTTGGCCAGTTCCGCATTGTTTTCGATGACGACCGGTTTCATCTTCATCTTGTTCACTCTGAAATAATCGGCCACATTGAGTTCCGTTGTCGTGCCGGGCAGCACGCACACCGTTGCGCCGTCCAATTGTTTTGCATTTTTGAGTTTCATTTTCTTGGGGACCAGAAAGCCCTGGCCGTCATAGTAATTGACCTGGGCAAAATCAAGGCCAAGCTCCGAATCGCGCCCGAGGGTCTGGGTGGCATTGCGGCACAGCACGTCAATTTCTCCCGACTGAAGCGCCGTAAAACGCTGCACCGCCGTCAAAGGGATAAACTTGATCTTGCTGGCGTCGCCGAAAACCGCTGCTGCAATGGCCCGTCCCGTATCCACGTCGAGGCCGCGCCAGATGCCTTTTTCATCGGGCTTTCCGAAACCGAATAAATCCCCGTTCGCACCCGCCTGGACGAAGCCTTTTGCCTTGACATTGTCCACGGTCTGTCCGGCAAAACCTACCCCGGATAATAAAACAATAGTAATAATCAACAATAATTTCATTAGCTTCATCTTGGTTTCCTCCTTTTTTAGTTGGTCGTTATCGGTGAAAATGTGAAGACCCCGCAAAAAAACCGCCATTCCCAACAACGTGGGATCGATAAACAGCCGTAAATTCCAAGTGAATAGAGCGATGTATCTCTTCATCAGGTTGAACGGCACGACGTAAGACAGGATTGTGTAATTCGATTTCTAGGCTCCTCTATTTATTCAAAAATGTCAATAGGATTTCGTAGTGGCTTCCGTCAACAGCGCCTTGAGGAATATGACGCCCTCCCTGAGCTGCGCCACGGCGATATGTTCCTGCGGCGAATGGGTGTCGGCGATACCGAGGCCAAGACCCACGCAGGGGAGGCCTCGAGAATTGAAGACATTGGCATCCATGCCTCCACCGGTAGGCTTGAGCCGGGGCATGATACCGATCGAGCGGGCTGCGCGAAAGGCGTTGGTTACGGCGGGATGCGTGTCCTGGATCATGAAGGCCTCGAAGGGCGCCTCCTGCAGGACGGTCAGCCTGGCGCCGGCGGCGGCCGCCGCTTCATCAAAGGCTGTAAGAACCGCCTGGACCTCCCGCTCCAGTTTTTCTTTATCGGTGCTTCGGACCTCGATGGCCACTTCCGCCCGGTCGGGGACGATGTTCCGGGCCTTACCCCCGCTGATGACACCGACATTCAAGGTGGTCTGCGCGTCGATCCGGCCGTCGCGGAGACGGGCAATGGCCGAAGCCGCTGCGACGATGGCGTTGATCCCCGTCTCGGGGCAGACCCCGGCATGGGCGGCCTTCCCATCGAGAACGAAATCCAGATCCACCTTGGACGGCGCCTGATTGATGATGCTGCCCACATCCTCGCTGCTGTCGAGGATATAGCCGAAAGCGGCGTTCAAATGGGCATTCAGATGCTTGGCGCCGAAGAGCCCCACCTCTTCCTGGACGCTGAAGACGATCTCGATATCGCTGTGGGGCGCATTCTCCGCCTGCAACTCGACAAGAGCGGCCAGGATGACCGCGATCCCGGCCTTGTCGTCCGCCCCGAGAACGGTTTCGCCATTGCTGTAGATGACGCCGTCGCGGAGAACCGGCGTCATTCCCTCGGTGGGGCCGACGGTATCCATGTGTGCGCCGAGCAGAATGACCGGTCCGGCTGTGTTTCCCGGAACGCGGACAACGATGTTGCCCGTATCGCTGCCGGTCAGCGGGGCCGAATCGTCGACCAGCGGTTCCATGCCCAGCTCCCGGAGCCTTGCAATCAGATAGGCGGCCACCGGAGCCTCCCGGCGGGAGGGACTGTTCAATTTGGCCAGGGCCATGAACTCTTCCACGATATCGATTTTCATAGACTCTTCCTTTCCAGGCACCTTAAACAACATCATGGGCCTAAGACGCACGTATGGGGGCCCCCCTCCATTGTCAGTTATAAGGCCGATCGAGCAATATCACCCCGATCAACGAGGCTTGCTGACTTGGTCGATCTGTTGGATCGCGGCGGCATCCAGCTTTATCTCCGCAGCGCTCGCCAGCTCAGCGAGCTGCTCTAGGTTAGTCGCACTTACGATGGGTGCTGTTATGCTGGGTCGTGCGATCAGCCACGCCAACGCGATCTGGGCCGGCTTGGCACTATACCGCACCGCGACCCCGTCCAGCGTCCTGATTACGCCTAGGCCGAAGTCGTTCAGATATTTCTCCACCAGCGGGCCACGCAGACGACCCTCCATATCGGACTTAGACCGATACTTTCCCGTGAGAAATCCACTGGCCAGAGAGAAGTAGCTGATTACACCGACCTTCTCCTGGAGGCATAATTCTTCCAACGGGCCTTCGAATCCG
>MICN01000011.1 GCA_001829875.1 Syntrophus sp. GWC2_56_31 | reverse complement strand
CGTAACAACGGTTTGTGCCCCCCTTTTTCTTGAGAATTTGCCATAATTTTGCCAAAAATTGAACATATTACCAATTTTTACTCTTATTTAAGAAATGTTCAGCATTGAAGAAAGCATTCCGGTCATCCGGTTCAAGAAACGCAGGCTCCTGCGTTTCTTGAATTTGCCGTGATTGTCTTTTTATTCTTCTGCCTGAAAAGGTTTGCCTTCAATTAGCGATAAATCGCATCTCCCTCTTGTCGCCAGGTTATTTCGGGTTTGTTTCCCTGTATAATTTTCTTATCATTAAATGATATTTTATACAAAAAGGCATTCTTGTGGGGCATAATCTTTAATTACAATAGCTTGACTATGAGCAGTCCAACCATTTCAGGTCTTGGATCTTCCAGTTATGTATAAATAATTTATACTTTCCTGCCGAATATTAAAAGCCTCATCCCTGATGTCCTTCATATATCCACAATAATAACAAAGCGATACAATAATATACCCAAACGTCTCTTGATGGCACGCTTGATGCTCTAAATAAAGGCAAAGGGAAAGAAAAGAAATCATCACCCCCAAACGAAAGGAGAAAGCCATGAAACGGACAATAACAACACTGGGAGCCCTGATGGCAACGGCAACACCGGCGATAGCTGCTGGTGCGACGGAAACAGAGGGAATGAGCCTGATCACTATCCTGCTCATAGGAGTCGGCGGACTGATTGTCGTCAGCCAATTGATCCCCGCTATAATCCTCTTACGCGGTATTGTAAAGGGGCTGTTCGGAGTGACGGTAAGAAAACCCCTGTAGATGCGGACAAAGCAAATGAACTACCGGGATTAATGGGCTACATTTAGGGTAAGGAGACAATGGGTCATGCTGAGACTTTTGGTTGCAGATAAAAATGTAAATGCCCGTAAACAAATTGCCAGTATTCTCATAGAAGCCGGCTATGATGTGACGGTAACCGATTCAGCAGTGAAAGCCATGAATGATGTCCTTCATAATAATGCCCGAGTCTTACTACTGGGTATGGAACTGGAGGGATTAAACTCTGCAGAACTTCTGCCTTTACTAAAGCAATGTAACCGACATCTGGCGATTATCCTTGTCGCCGATGAGACACCGCTGCCATTGATGCGGAAGGTAAGGAAAGAAGGCATTTTCTACCATGCTCTCAGACCGAAAGTATCGGAAGATAATGAAGAGATCAGACAAGCCGTTAAATGTGCCATTCATAGTTTGTCGAGAACACGAGGCAATCATAATATTCTTGTTCATTAAGAGAGGAGAAAGTCGTGAAAAACTTAGCCATAATCAAAAGATTCGTCATGTGCACAGGTGTTTTGATCGGTAACGTTACCCCCGTATGGGCAGCAACCGGTAAAGAGGATAATAGCGATCTGTTTGTCTGGATATTCCTCGGATTCTGCGCCTTGATCGTGGTTGCACAGCTCATTCCGGCGGCGATGGTATTACTTGGATTAGCAAAAGGGGTAAAAAAGGAAAGTGTGGAAGCTGTCCCGGCAAAGATCAAGGATTGATCAAGCCACTCCATCGGACGGAGTCGTTTGTTGTGGATTAATTTTGCGAATTCATCATACATTAAGATATCGTATTCTGAGATCGGTTAAGGACGTTCCTTTTTCAGGTCGGTTTATTCCTCCTAAACTAAACTAAAAACTGCTGATCACCGCTTCTTTCCCACAGAGGCAAGATAAATGGTGGTTTCGTCTTGTCCGTCAATACGGATGAGTCTGTCCATCTCTTCCTGATCATACGCTGCAATCGCACAAGTTCCCGCACCGATGGCTTCACAGGCAAGATAAAGATTTTGGCAGACATGGCCAGCGTCAATCGCAATGACCTTATGAGCGGCAATTCCATAGCGCCATTCCATTCTGTATGGGATCGCTGTCCAGACAAAGGTAACGGCAGCTTCTCCCGGATAGGGTTGACCCAGAACCCCCCGAACAATCTTGCCCTTCAGGTTCTCCTCCGTAAATTCAAACAGAAGTTGATGCTCAAGAGGGAGGTAACGGTAGATCCCCTGATCCAGTCCCCCGATATTCAAGACACAGAGATAGGTTTCCAGTGCATGGCGGCAACCGGCAGAAGGGACCGTTCTTAATGCATGACCGGGATCGAGTTTTTGCCTTATGCCCTGGGTGGCCCATAAAAGAAAAGAGAGTTCTTCAATAGCCATCGGCTCAGCGCTGTAGGCCCTGTGGCTTTCCCGGTTCCCGATCGCAGATTTAAGGTCGCATTTACCGAGTTCCTGGAATTGGTCATATGGGGGAAGGTCTATTCGCCTCGCATCTTTCAGGTAGGGCTTTTCAATAGGAGGAGGCGCAATCCCCCTGTGCTGATCCGTTTTGGAAAAATCGATGTCCTTACGGATACTATCCTTTAGAAATGATCTGTATTTTCTTGTGAGTTCGTTTTCCATTTTATCGATCCATATTCACCAGATCCCTTTGCGGATAAAGACTCTTTTGTGAGGGGCCCAAACATATCATCCCATATCTTTTTATTAAAATCCCAGTGTGCAACCGCATCGGCTGCCAGGACTTTTTTGAACTGAGAAGGTATGTATGGCGTTTCTGCCCTTTTGTAATGATCATTTCACCACTTTTAAAATATCCGGAGAATGCCTCTCAGATGCAGCCGGAATGCTCGCTGGATAACCGACGATAATGGGTGCAATGATTCTGCAATCCGATGGTACTCCGATCTCAGCCAAGATTTCCTTGTCACGGATATGAGCACCCAGCCCAATCCAGCAGGTTCCCAATCCTCTTGACGTTGCGGAGAACATAAAATACGCCACCGTCAGTCCGCAGTCCACATCAAGAGAATATAGACCTTTTGGACCAATAAATAAGACTAAGCAAGGGGCGTTATAAAAAAGATTGATTTGCCCGTCACGAAGTCTGGCCTCATATTGTTTCGAGGGTAAATTTGGATTCCGGATAAGATCGTCAAGGAGGTTTTTCTTACTTTCATCAGAAAGTTTTTTTAGATAATTACGGTCCTGGATAATGATAAACTTGCACGGCTGACCGTTACTGGCTGTTGGGGCAAGGCACGTATCCTGAATTATTTCTTTGAGGATTGATAAAGGCACTTCTTTATTCTGAAAATCCCTGATGGCACGTCTGTTTTTCAAAATTGTCTCAAAATCCATGTCGATACTCCTTTTCTGTTTTAATGATTATGGTTTATTTCGACCTCATTTATGCCTTTTAGTCAGGCTGATGATGATTCTCCTTTCCGAATACTTCTCGGATTGCCCTCTATGCTTCTCCTAGTTAAATAGCCTCTGATTCCGTCTATCTTATTATGTCTTCTTGCTGATCTAAGGGCTCGATTAATGCCCTGCCTTAACTCACTTCTGGAAAAACGGTTCATACTCATAAACATGCGCAGACAGCCGGTAATATTTCGTAAGAAGTCATTTTGTGCCGGCGCTTCTGGTTTTATTGATAGTTTCTCAAGGGCCATGATTACAGACGCATCAGTAAGGCTCTGATCAATACTATAATAATCTTTTATAGTTTTTTCGATCTCATATAAAAGAGATACCGTTTCATCTTCCAGATTCTTTCTTAATTTCGGTTCAGCGTATAATTCCTCAAGAGGTTTTAATTGATATATAAATTCCCCTTTATCGGTGATGATCTTTATCAGGCCATCTTTTTCTTTATCGAAGGTGGCGGAAAAGGCAAACTGCTCCTCATTTTCAGATGATCTCTTGAATTCTGAAATGGCGGTCAATTTATCTATGAATTCTTGATCCATGCTTGGGCCTTTTTAATATTGAAGAAACGCAGACTCCTGCGCTTTTGGTCTTTTCCCTTCGTACAGAAAGTAAGAATAACCAAATTGTTCTTCCCTCGTCCGCTTCTACGATAACTGTTGGCATGTTCCTCTCCTTATGAGTTGATTGGCTGGTCTCTATTTTTCTTCTGATTAAAGCTTTTTCCCGGTAGAAGCAAGATAAATGTTGGTTCATCTGACCTGTCGGTTTTGTGAAGGACAGACATCTGAGAATCCGTTTGATAAGAAAAAATGAAATACGCAGGTGCTTCGTTCTACGAAACTCAGATCCGCTCATCAAAGGCATATACCCTCTTGAGAATCATTAGTTTCTTACTGAAAAACACAGAGCAGTTGCAGGAAAAATTATTGACAATCCAGAAAAACAGGAGCAGATTCCAAATCAGTCATGAATAGCTACATCCGCCGCAAAAACAACATCAGACCTAGTGAGGCGATGCCTGACCATATTTATCATAGACATCGTTTCATACCAAAACCAACCGAAAGGGGATCAAAAAAATGAAGCGAGTATTATTTGGAACAATTCTTTTGGCAGGGCTAATCGTGTTTCCTGTCATGTCAATGGGACAAGTTAATGTTCAAGTGAATATTCCTATTCCCTTGCCTCCTCCGATTCCATTTATTGGACCACCAAATGTGGTTGTATTGCCTGGAACGGATGTATACGCCGTTCCTGATGTTAAAGAAGGATTATTTTTCCGAAACGGATTGTGGTGGAGACATCACGACGGACATTGGTTTCGTTCAAAATACCATGATCGCGGATGGGCTTATTATCGTGGCAATCCATCTTGGCATAGAGGCATACCTCGTGATTGGAGAGATCGTTACAGAGATCATAAATGGGGTGGTCATTCCTGGAATCCTCCTCACATCAATCACAGCAATCTGAATAATCATTGGCGTGGTGGTCAATGGCGCACTGATCATGGATGGAGACGTCCCGTCGGGGGACCTGGTGGACGTAACTTAAAAGGTGGCGGTCGGGATGGAAGAGGTGGGCGTAACTTGCAGGATGGTGGTCGAGGTGGACAAAATTTAAAGGGCGGTGGTCGGGATAGACGTAACTTGAAAGGCGATGGAAAGAGTGGACGCACCAAATCCGATGGGCGAATGAACAGAAATGGTGGCGATGCTTCTCATCGGGGTGACCGAAGGTAATAAAAGGAACGTATATTTATCAAGGAAGTATTGCTGATACGGTATTTACGAGTCGATGGTAGAAACTTGTGAGTGTAGAGATTGATGAAATCATTGAAACTGACAAATAACAAGAAGGGGCTGCAAAGAATGCTTATACCGACCACAATAATGGGCCTTATCGCCATGATGAATCTAAAAGGAGATTGCTATGAAAGATGTAGATTGCATGAATGTTGCCAAGGATAGCATCGATAAGATCAAAGAAGGAGCGTTCTTAACGGTAAAATCCGGAAATGCGCTTAACACAATGACCATCGGATGGGCCACTTTCGGAGTTGTCTGGAGCAAACCGATTATGATGGTAGCAGTGCGGTCTAGTCGGCACACCTTTGGGATCATCGAGACGGCCAAGGATTTTACCGTTACGGTTCCATCGGGAGACATGCATGAAGAGACCATCTTTTGCGGTTCTAAATCCGGTCGGGATGTGGATAAGTTTAAGATGTGCAACCTGGGAACAATCGATAGCCGCCAGGTCGCTGCACCGATTATTAAAACCCGAGGACGACATTACGAGTGCAAGATCATCTATAAGTCCGCCATAGAACCTGCCCATCTTGATACGAATTATGATTCGACCCTTTATCCTAAAAAGGATTACCACACCCTTTACTTTGGTGAAATTCTGGCCTGCTACGAAACTGAATGATGTTCAAAAGGCTTAAGGAAGGATATTAACTCAACTCCCCCCTGGGAAACACTCAGCGGACTGGTCGCTTCCAAAAACAGCGCTGAATTAACACATTTTATTGAAACTCTGAGCCCTTCGGAGACGGCCAGGGCCATTTCCCGACTGACAGAGCCGGAACAGCTTCGTCTCTTCGGCCTTCTGAGTCCCGAAGATGCCGCCGATGTGATCGAGGATATCCCGGAAGCCCAGGCCGCGGACCTGGTGGAGGATATGCCATCGGAGCAGGCGGCGGCTATGATGGAGGAATTGTCGAGTGATCATCTTGTTGATGTTCTGGGAGAAATGGATGAGGATGCCAGCAAGGCAATTCTGGCAAAAATGGACCGCGAAGACGCCAGAGAAGCGAGAATGCTGCTGGAGTATGCACCGGACTGAGCCGGCGGACTCATGATTTCCGAGTTCCTTGTCTATAAAATTGACAATACGATCCGGGACGCACTCGATGACATGCAGGCCAATCGGAGCGAATATGTCGATTACCAGGTTCCCAACGAGACCATATGAGTGTCACCATGAATCGTGCGCAATCCATCCTGAAAGAAGTCTTCGGTTTTGAAACGTTCTGGCCCCTCCAGGAAAAGGTTATCGCCCATATCCTGGAGAAAAAGGACGTCCTGGTCGTAATGCCGACGGGAGGGGGCAAGTCCCTCTGCTATCAGATACCGGGAATGATCTTCGACGGACTGACGATCGTGGTTTCCCCGCTGATCTCCCTGATGAAGGACCAGGTTGACCAGTTGCGGGAATACGGGGTTCCGGCCCTTTTCCTCAACAGCGCCCTGAGTATGGAAGCGTACCGATTGAACGTGGCGAAGCTCAGGGGAAATAGCGTGAAACTTCTCTACCTGGCCCCGGAGGCCTTGCTGGCTCCGAGAACCCTCGCCCTGCTATCCGCCCTCAAGGTGGATTGCATCGCCATCGACGAAGCGCATTGCATCTCCGAGTGGGGTCACGATTTCCGCCCGGAATACCGGCAACTGGCGGAGGTCCGCGCCGCTTTTCCCGATGCGTCCTGCGCGGCGCTGACGGCCACGGCCACACCGCGTGTCCGGGACGATATCCGGCAATCCCTGGGTATCGATGCCCACAACGAATACATCGGTTCTTTCAACCGCCCGAATCTCTTCATGGAAGTAGCCCCGAAGACCGAGCCTCTCGACCAGGTGCTGAACCTGCTTGCGCAGTATCCAAACGAATCGGGGATCATTTACTGCGCGACCCGCGGGCAGACGGATCATCTTCGCTCCGTCCTCCACCGGAAGGGCTATTCCGTCCGGCCCTACCATGCGGGTCTGCCGGAAAAAGAGCGCACGGAGAACCAGGAGCGTTTCAGCCGCGACGATATCCGGATCATCGTGGCGACGATCGCCTTCGGCATGGGGATCAATAAACCCAATGTCCGGTTTGTCGTCCATTACGATCTGCCCGGGAGCATCGACAACTACTATCAGGAGATCGGACGGGCGGGACGCGACGGTCTGCCCGCCCATTGTCTCCTGCTTTTCGGCTATGGGGATCTTCAAAAAATTCAGTTCTTCATCGGACAAAAAACGGAACAGGAACAGCGGACGGCCAACATTCTCCTCAGCCAGATCCTGGGATTTGCCGAAACGGACCTCTGCCGCCGCGTCCCCCTGTTGAATTATTTTGGCGAAACCGACGTTCCGGACCGTTGCGGCATGTGCGACAACTGCCGAATGGGGGAAGAGGGAAAGAACCTCGTCGATCTCACCATCCCGGCGCAGATGTTCCTCTCCTGCGTCAAGCGGACCGGCGAGATTTTCGGCGCGGGCCATATCGTCGATGTCCTGAGGGGCTCAAATTCTCAGAAGATCCTGAAATTCGGACACGCGAAACTCTCCACGTACGGAATAGGATCGACCTATTCCGCAAAGCAATGGCGCCACATCGCCCGTCAATTGATCCAGAAGAGACTGTTGCTTTACAACTATGAGCACGGATCGCTGAAACTGACCCCGAAGGCGTGGGAAGTCATGCGGGGGAAAGAGACCTTCCTCGGAAGAGTGGGAGAGGGGCAAAAGGAACGTGGCGCGGTCCTCAAACATCGGGAGAGTGAAGCGAGTGCTTTTGATCCGGGCCTTTTTGAAACCCTCCGGAAAAAACGGAAGGAACTCGCCGATCAGGCGAACCTTCCTCCCTATGCGATCTTCCATGATCGGACATTGAGAGAAATGGCCTTCTATTATCCCCGGACACGGGAGAGCTTATCTGCGCTCTACGGGATCGGCGCGGTAAAGCTTGAGAAATACGCCGACGCCTTCCTGGATATTATCCGGGAGCACTGCCGGACCCACCGCATCCCGGAGCCGTAAGAACCGCTCCCGGTGCAATAACCCGCACCCACTCCCCAAGACAGCATCGGCAAGCAACGGTACCTTGTCATCTGCGAGCACTTCAACCAGGGCCGCACCATCGAAAAAGGAAAGATCCCCCTACGAAATGATCGGCAGAAGCAAGTAGGAAGTCCTGTCGGCTCCGGCGTAAAGTACGTTTTTCCCACCGAAAATCTTCGGGGGCCGATCATGGGGATCGTTGTGCAGAAACGGACCGACGCCGGTGAACTCGTTTTTCATGTTCGACAAACGCCCGCCGCTGCCGCCCGGGTATACGTAATCCCTGCCGCGTACGCTCAGACCGATCCGGCATCCGGCGGGCACGACGATACAGGCGGGCCAGATTTCGACGTCAAGCTCGTACACCTCGCCGGGTTTCAGCGGCTGCTTCTCGTCGTGGGTGTGGTAAGGCCGATACTCCAGGGTGAGCGCGGGATCGAGCTTGCGGTGCGAAGCCCGCAGCCAGCCCTGGCCGATGGGGGTGTGAGGGTCGAGCGCCCCTTGGAATACGACCTCTTTCAGATCCGCGGTGAACACGCGCAGGACAAGGAACAGGTCGAGTTCCTCCGTTTCCGACGACATGAAGAGTTTCGCGGCCGAAGGGCCCGTAATCTCGGTTTCCGCCTCGAGCGGAGGGGTTAAAAAAGTGACCCCGTCGCCGAAGCCGTCGTAGGCGACGCTGCCCGCTTCAGCGACCGGCTCCGCACCGAGCGAGTGGTCCGCGGGATTGAGATAGAATTTGGTCCACCGGGTGCGGGCGAGCGGCCACTCGTTTTCCATTCGTTGAACGAACCTGTCGATGTGGCGCACCTGGAGTTGAACCCGGGGCTGGTTCTCCCAACCGTTGTCCTCGCCCTTTAGGAAATGACCGAAAAACCGCTTCTGAAGATCCACGCCGTAGTCGGTGTAAAACTCGGTCCAGTGCTCGATTCCGTGCACTTCGAGCCACTTTTCTTGCGCGGCTGCCCGCACGAAGCCCTCGAAGTTTCCCCGCGGATGCAGGCCATTGCCGCCCCAATTGGCGGCGGATAAAAACGGCGTTCTGACCTTCGACCAGTCCGGCATTCGCGATTGCCAATAGGGGTCACTGTCCAGGTTATGCGAGGAGACATCCTTGGCAAAGTCGCAGCGGTTGGCCCCGAGTTCCTCTTCGCACAGCGTCTCGGGTCCGGAGACATAATCGGCCACCATGCTGCTTCGGTGACCGCGCTTGCCGACTC
Source organism: Syntrophus sp. GWC2_56_31 (assembly GCA_001829875.1). Taxonomy (GTDB): domain Bacteria; phylum Desulfobacterota; class Syntrophia; order Syntrophales; family UBA5619; genus JAKAFS01. Next base: position 2,740 of record MICN01000011.1, on the reverse strand, counting down.
CGTGCTGTACGCTTTTTACCTGCATGTCGTACCAATTCGCGCCGAAGGTACACAGGATGCCCCCGTGGCGGTTCATGTCGCGGTAAAAGTCGGCAGCCCCTTCCCAGATGCACATTGCCGCAAGGTGCGGGGGCTGCAGCGACGCAACCTGCCATTGGTTCATCGCATAGTAGGAAATGCCGTTTAAACCGATTTTCCCGCTGCTCCAGGGCTGCCCGGCCGCCCATTCGATGCAGTGATAAAAGTCCTTTGCCTCGCGTGCCGACCACAAATCGATATATCCGGGCGAACGGCCGCACCCGCGGGAGTCGACGCGAACAATGGCATAACCGTCGGGCACCCACTTTTCAGGATCGGCGACTTCCCAATTCTGGTATTTGTTTGTCGAACCGGCGGTCACATCGGGGTGGTCGGATGCCATCCGCTCCCAGGCGGTCCGATAGCCCTCCTGGAAAGCGAGGTATTTCCCATAGGGACCGTAAGAGAGGATCACCGGATAGCGGCCGTCCGCGATCGGTCGATAGATGTCGGCCCGCAGAACGATCCCGTCATCCATCTCGATCGGGATGTCCCAGTCGATGCGCATACCGTCCCTGATTTCGCGCTTCTCGTTCATAACTCCTCCCAATCCTTTTTCTTTTTGAGTGACGGCGAAACACCGCCTCAAACCGGCACCGCGTACCTCAGGTCATTTTCGCCGGCAGCCAGGTGGCCAGTTCGGGGAATAGAATCAGTATGAGCAGCACCACCAGGATGATCGGCACAAAGATAGCCGCTCCGATGAACAGGTCCTCGAGGGATATCTCGTCGCGCAGGACACTCTTCATGACATAGACATTCAGGCCCAGGGGAGGGGTGATGGCGCCCACCTCCACCAGAATTGTAATAAACACGCCAAACCAGATGAAATCGATTCCTTTGTCAACCATAACCGGTACGACAAAGGGCAAGGTCAGGACCATCATCGATATGGAGTCGAGGAACATACCCAGGATGACGTAAAAAATGGCCAGGAGTCCCAGCAAAGCATAGAGGGGCACATCCAGTTTAATGATCGCGGTCGTCGCCTGTGCCATCAGACCGCTGCGCGTCAGGAAAGTGCTGAAAACAGATGCTCCGGCCAGGAGGAGGAATATCATGCTGCTGGCTTGCAGCGTGCTGAACACGGAATCTTTGAACGCCGGCCAGTTCAGCTTGCGAAGGAACAGAGCCAGGAGCGTGGCGCCGAAGGCCCCCAGGGCGGCAGCCTCGGTGGGGTCCACCAATCCGGAATAAATGCCTCCGATAACGAGCAGCGCCAGCAAGAAAATGGTCCACAACTTGTAAGAATCACGAAGGCGCTGTTTCAATGGAGGGGGTGTGAAAACTTTCCCCTGCAGCTTCCAGGTCGAGCTGAACCGGACCAGGGGGATAATTGCGATGGAGACGACAAGAACGTAGACCAGACCGGGGAAGATTCCCGCGATAAAGAGTTTCCCGGGAGATGTCTCGGTCAGAATCCCGTAGATGAGCATGATGATGCTGGGCGGGATCAGAATGGCCAACCCCCCGGCCGTCGCCACGATGCCGGTGGCCAGACGCATGCTGTAACCGCTGCGGGCCATTTCCGGCACAGCGATCTTGGAGAAAGCGGCACACGCGGCCAGGCTGGAGCCTGCGGCGGCGCCGAAGATGGCGTTGGCAATCACTGTCGCGATACCCAGTCCCCCGGGCAGATGCCCGACCCAGTCTCGTGCGACACGATATGCATCACTGGTGAGTCCGGCATGAAAGGTGAAGTAGCCCATCAGCAGAAAAAGCGGGACGGCGATGAAGGTGAATTTGGACAGATAATTGAAGAGCTGGGTGGGAATATACGTGATGGCAGCGTCCAGCCCCATGAAATAGATCAGGCCGCCGGTGCCCACAGACAGCATGGCGTAGGACATAGGACATCGGATAATCACGATTATCAGCAGGAGTGCGACGCCCATAATGCCGGCAATGACGTCAGCGTTCATCATCTTCCTCTCGATTCACAATTACAATCTGCGGGTCAGAACTCACGCCTCTCTCCCCAGCGCTTTTCTGACCAGGGTGACGACGCTGAATAACAACTGCAGGGCAATCAATCCCATGCCGACCACGAATAAAAAGCGGAAGGGCCAAATGGGCCAGGGAAATGCGCCCAGCCGGACCTCCCGGATCAGGAACCATTTCCAGGCAAGTCCCCAGCTTGACCAGGTCAGCAGCCCGAATACCGCTGCGGCCAGCAGCAGGACGCCTGCATCCATTATTGTCTGAACCCGGGGCGATAAACGCTGTGTAAAAAGCGTCACATTGATGTGCCCGCCCTGCAAAGCGACGAAGGCCATACCGAGAAACACCGAAGCGAACATGATGGTCTCGCACGCCTCCAGGGAGTTCGGCACCGGGTGACCTAATTTACGGCCAATGGCCCCGGCGGTGGCCAGCAGCATGAGTATGACAATGCCGACGCTGCCGGCCACCGCTCCTATGTTAGAGAGCGTTTCTACAACCCTGTTGGAAGTCTTCAGCAGATTCACGGCAACTGCCCCCTGTATGTATATCCTGAATCGCTTTGTATCCGGCAATAATACAACATCTCATCAATGTTCATGCAAGATTCGGATCATGTGCCGGCGGCTTACCTCTTGGGGGCCCAGGGATAGCCCTTGGTATCAACAATATTCTGATACTTGTCTCTGAGTTTCTGGTAATGGACCCAGACCTCTCCGGC
>MICN01000010.1 GCA_001829875.1 Syntrophus sp. GWC2_56_31 | reverse complement strand
CGCCGCCGTTCCAATGTTTTGGAATCGGATCCCTTTGGGAGTTCAACACGGAAGGTCGTCCCCTGGCCAAGCGTTGATCGGACCGTCACTTTACCCGCATGGAGCTTTGCCAACTGCTTGACCATGGCCAGGCCGAGCCCTGTTCCTTCCTGACGCCGGTTGTGTTTATCGTCGACCTGAACGAACCGCTCAAAGACGGCATCGAGCTTGTCCTCGGGGATGCCGATGCCGGTATCTTCAACCTCTAACCAGATTATTTCCCCCTCGTCGGCGGTCCTTATCGTGATCCTTCCTCCGTCAGGAGTAAACTTGATTGCATTGGACAACAGATTGGCCACCATGGTCTCGACCTTGTCCGGATCAAAGGTTGAATCCGGGATGGTTTCCAGCCCTTCCAGGACCAGGTCGATTTTCCGGTTCGTCAGGTGCGGCTTGGCCGCTGTTGCCAGACCCTGAATAATCCTGCCAATATTGTCGAATTCGTACTTGCACTCGAGCATCCCGGCGTCGACTTTGGCGAAATCGAGCAAGGTGTTGACTTGTCGCAACAGACGACGCGCATTCCCCTCCATCGCCTGGAGGAGGGGACGCATGTCCTGCTGGTTTTGTTGACCCCTAAGGAGCGTCTCCAGGGGGCCGAGGATAAGCGTCAGCGGGCTTCTGAGCTCGTGGCTGACGTTGGAGAAGAACCGCATCTTGGCATTGTCGAGCTCCTTGAGCTCCTCGTTGGCCTTTTCGATCTGCATTCTCAATTGAAGATCCCTGCGCCTGGTCATCTCCTTGCTGTAGTTTGCAAATGCAGTAAGGAAAACTGATCCGCCTAAAAAAAAGAAAGGTGACACGGCATCGATAAGCTTCAGTGATTGTGGTGGGCTAAAAAAAACGTTGACCACGAAGTAACTAAGCAATGCTAGCAGTCCGTTGACAATGGTTACTGAGACAGTCCAAGGCAGGAACAAACCGGTTATGAAGAGTACAAAAACAATCCCAACATAATAGTTGCTCTGAAACCCGCCGAGAAAGATGGTCATGATGGCGATCGCCAGGGTTGAGATGTAAGCCTCCCAGATCGAGAGAGGTGCAGCTATCTTAGTTCCGAATTTTGAAGACAGTAAAGCGACGCCCGCAAGATGGTTGAATACGACAAACAGCCGCAACCACAGGAAGGTTATGTGGTTCTCTGCCGCTAACGCATAATCGAGACCATAGAAGCTCGCGTAGAGAATAGCTCCGGCGGAAAGGACAAACTTCAGGTTAGACACCAGTAGCTCGCGTCCCTCGTCCTGAAAGCGTGTCATGAAGATCGGCGTCTGTTCTATTTGATGTTTTTCTCTGTTGCCCATTATCCCTTTTCTGCGCAAAAAATTAATGCGGTGGTTGGGTTGCCAAGGGATTCTTTGATCTTGATATTGGCAAAACCGGCTTCATCCATCAATGTTTTCATTTCCTGGGTGGTAAAAAATTTGAATCTTCCGTTGTCCTCAAGTTCTATCAGGGTAGCGAGGAACGAGGAAAATTCTCTGAGACTGACCAGCAACCGCTCCTTTTCCTTGTCAGTCAGATCGGTTCGTTGGCTGATTTGTTGAGCTTCTTCAATGTATGATTTGGAAGAATCGAAGTTCGGTTTGAGACTGGAGAGCACAATCTTACCGCCGGGTGCGAGCGCTCTGTAGAACTCTTTTACTACGGATTTTGGGTCGTAAAGATAGGGCAGAACCAGGGAAGCACCTATTCTGTCAAACGTGTCCGAAGGTAGATTGACCCTGCAATCCCTCGTCGCTTTACCGAAGGAAATGTGGTTCAGAATGATATCATTTACCGTCTCTGCCACATTCTTGCCGGGCTTCAGATCCTTGGGTTTCAGTCTGTCCTTCAAAAATCTGCTCATCCTGGAAATGTCGCAAACGGTCTCGGCCTCGACTTCGTCCAGATCTTGGCATATTTTCATGATTTCATCAACCGACGTGTCTTCGCCGTGAAGAATTTTGTGAAGCCTTGATCCGTAAGATTCTGATATCTTGCGGAGTGTCGTCGTGTTCAGCCCTTCTATCCTGTCTGAGAGGGCTAAAGGACCATAGAGTTCGCCAGAGAGAAATTCTTTCAAAGGTGTGAGTCTGGCTGCTTCGAGGTCAACTACATTTAGATCGATCTTTAGTCCTGAGTAGCGCCCGTTGACCGACAGATTGATCAATTGCTCGATCTTCTCCCGGGTTCGTTGCAGTGCCTCGGGGACCAGATCGTAACAGAAAAGATTGAGCCGGTCTCCGTTCATTTCAGCCGCCCTCAGCGCGGCGATGGAAAGGTTGCCGGTGCCACAGCCGACATCTGCTACACGCATATCGCCTTGCAAATCGAGTAACTTCGCCTGTTCCTGGATAAATTCAACATACTCCGGATTATATAACAGGATGTCATACCCCTCCTTCTCTGAAGAAGTGCCGAACAGGTGACCGCTCCAGAATTCCTCGCTGTTGGTGATTTTAAGGCGTTTCGTTCGTCCCCATTCCGCTTCGGACTGCCGGGTAAAGCGTCCAAGATCCGGCTCCACCGCCGACTTGTCAATACGGAAGAGGTGCTTGAAAATCGTCTCGGCAATGAGTTTGTAAGATTCAATTGCTTCGGGCCCCTTTTTCAGAAAGTGCCCTGCCTTGAGTTCGATGATCTCCCGGACGCCTCCACCTGGCGCGTTGAGCATCTGACGCACCCTCTGGCGCGTAACTATGTAGTCGTAAGTACCCAGAATCCAGGTCACCGGGATAGTGATCTGTTCCATGTCCTTGCGCGCGTCTTCGATAAAACCCATCCCTCGTCTCACAGCGTCGGGTACGCTTACATTGGGATCCACAAAACGGCCAGCAGAGAGGTAATTTTCCATTCTTTTCCCTTCGATATATTGCTGGAACAAATCGACACCGGCGAGAAAATTCTTAAGCATGTCCTGACCATCCGGACAGCCGAAGGGCGCTATCCACAGATCCGTTTTTGGCTCGTGACCATCCGCTATAAGCCTGCGGGCGGGGATCGCCCCGATCGAGTAAGTCACAAGCGCCCTGTATTTGGGTCGAAATCTTCTTTCAAGGTATTTGAGCGATCCGTGAATGTCGGATTCGCAATCCGAAAACGTCCAATGAAGATAAGGACATCCCTTCGCCTCGAGTTCAGGATTCATATAACTTTCTCCGACCGTATGGGTCATGTCGAACCTACAGACCACACCGTTGACACCCATAGCCTTGAAATTGTCTACAAGCGTTCGTGCCAGAAGGCCGAAGATCTCTTTACGAACCTGGAAAGGGGTCACAATGACGATTGCGATATCAACAGGCGGTGGTTCATCCTGGAGTTCAAAAGATGCGTCGAGAATTGCCCCAACCCTATGACCGAGGGTATTTTTATAGTGAACGACGCACACCTTCTCGCGGGTGGATGGCTGCTTGCCGACAATCATACTCCGAATCTTCTGCTTTGCGATGGCGGCCAGACGGGTGATAGCGGCTGAATTCGATGACTGAACGGATTTACCCTCAATCTGGGAAAAAGCATCCCTGTCCCTGGAATTGTCAATGAAATTAAGCCCAACCATCCAGTTATTGGAATTTTCAAGAGGTGCCAGCCGCATGATGGTCGCCCCGTCATGCCTGTCCGTCTGGTTCCCGCGCCTGAGTTCCACTGCAGGGAATCTCATGCCGATGGTAATGAGGCTTTCTGCGTGAGCGAGGACCGAACACCCGCCCTCGCTGATGTCGTACACGGGGAGCCGTATTTTCCCTTCTTCGAGGTGGGGGGCGAGAACGATCAGCTCGGATTCCTCAATCGGAAAGCGCCGGCTCCATCTCCTGTCGTTGTGGTATAACCGCTCCGGGTGAAGAAGCTTTGGCTGATCCCCTGCTTCTTTAACGATCCCCTCAAAGACCACTTGCAAAGGTCCATCCGTCACCACGCAATAAATGACACCGGTTTTTTCAGGCAGGGGCCCGTCCAACTCGACGAGTTCGAGCAGTGTATGATCGAAGCGCAGACGCGCGGAGATCGTCTTGCTTCCTTTTGTCGAAGGAACGATGAGCACGCTGAGTTTGTTATCACTGGCCCTTTTAAGCCAGTCTTCAATAATGGACCATTCCGAGATCGGAAGCAGGTTCCCATCGATCACTCCCGCCAGCGACTTTTGAAGCTCGACGATCGCATCGTCAAGATCAACGAATCCGGAGTACTCGCCGATTCGATACCGGTCCTTCGAGGTCAGATCCTCGAAGAGAATACCCATCCCGCATTCGTCTATCCTGGTCACCTTTCCGCCAACCTTCAGCGGCTTGTGATGTCCGGTAGGCAGCCTCAGCGCGAAATTCAGCCTGTCTCCGACGGCGAGGGGTCTTTCAGTATTCATATACAAACCGTCTTTGCTGACGTTGGTGACGGTTGCCGGCTCTTTATCGACAGAGGCTTCCAAAAAGGAGATCGGGGCGATCGTTCTGCGCCTGTATGAGCGTCTGTTTTCTGCCTTACTCCCCAACCAGGGTCTTAAATTTTCTTGTGAAGAATTGACAAGGCCCACCGAGTACCCCTTTAAGAAAAGATCATCCAAGAAAAGGTTGGATGAGAGTGAGAATGGCCTGTTATCTTAAATATTGTGATATATATTGCAGATACTGTGTATATCATTACCATTATTCACAGTTACCCATTGGACGCGAGTAAGAACACCCTATTATCCTAAATATTGTATATGGATTGCAGATACTACACAATATCTTGTATGTCAATAACATTATACATAGTTATTCACAATATTTGATTTAATTGAATTGATTGAACTTTATTCCCGGTCCCGCCATTGCCGGTAGGCATACATCCGGGCCAGGGCTTTGACGGCCCGCTCCGGCGTCAGGAAGGAAACCCCCTTGTATGGGCTTCCTTCAACGTCCGCGACGGTGCGGGTGTTCTCATCGGGCAGCAGGTTGACCCCGAGGATCGGCTTGCCATACTGCTCCATGAGGCGGACCGCATGGAGCAGGTAACTTTCTTCAAACTCAACAAGCATCCCGGGAATCGCCTCCATAACCGTCCGATCCATCACCGGATCGACCTTATGGATCGAGGCGATCATCCGCGTCATGAAAACCCGCAATCCCAGGATGCCCAGATGGATCACCGCATCGCACCCATCCCACTTCATCAATTCCTCGATCACCTGTTTAGGGATGATGGAACCCACTTCGCCGACAAGGTCGATGGGGTTGGACCGGCTCCAGTAGGGGGGAAGGATCTGATCGATTCGTGCGATCAGCTCCGGGGAGAGATCGGGTATCGTCAGGCCGTTCTCGACGCAGAGGTCGGAGGCAACGACCCCCCAACCGCCGCCGAGGGTCATCAAAGCGACCCGGTTGCCCCGGGGGAGAGGGAGGGAGGAGAAGGCGGCCGACAGGTCGAGGAGATCCATCGGCTGCTCCACAACAATGATCCCCGCCTGGCGGGCCGCGGCTTCGAAAACCCGGATGTTCGAAGCGAGCGCGCCCGTATGACTTGCCGCGGCTCGATCCCCTGCCTGGGTGCGACCTCCTTTGAGCATGATGACGGGTTTCTTCTTGCCTACGCGTTTGGCGGATTGAAAAAAACGTCGGCCATTCTTGATGCTTTCCAGGTAAAGCACGACCGTTTGTGTGAGATCATCAACCTCGAACGCCTCCATATAATCCTCGATCGTGATCATCGCCTCGTTTCCCGAACCGCCGAAGGCGCGGATGCCGATCCCTTCGTGTTCGGCAAAGTCGAGGAGCTGCACCCCGAGATTTCCCGACTGGGAAACGATTGTGGTGGCGCCGGGCTTAGGCTGGACGTTCGATCCGCAGCAGAACAGGGTATCGTGGGGGTTGCAAATCCCCATTGTATTCGGACCGAGGATCAGGATGTCCGCCTCCCGCGCCGCCTCGACCAACTTCTCCTCCAGGCGCCGCCCCTCGGCGCCGGTCTCGGCGAATCCGGAGGTGATCAGGAGCATGTTTTTGATCCGCTTTTCTTTTAACTGAGGAACAAGATCCAGGACCTTTGCCGCCGGGATGGTGACCACGGCCAGATCGACCGATCCCGGGATCTCCAGCACCGATTTGAAGACCGGCCGGCCGGCGATCTCACCCCCTTTGGGATTGACGAGATGGATCGGCCCCTTGAATCCCCCCGCGACCACATTGCAGAAAAGCCGGTACCCCCACTTGCCCAATGTCCCGGAAGCGCCGACGAAGGCGATGGATCGGGGGTAGAAGAGCATGGCGATCGATCGCGGATCGATCGGCGGATATAAAGCCTTCTCCGGCGTCCGCTGGCCCAGGATGATCAGGGCATCCACCGCTGTGACCCGGCCGTCAGGGCTTACAAGAAGCGGATTGATATCTACTTCGGTCACATCCGGCAGCTCCATACCGATCCGGGAGAGGCCGACCAGGGCTTCAACGAGCTGTTCACTGCATACCGATTGCTCGCCGCGGAACGGCCCGAGGAGCGCTCTGGCACGCAATTCTTCAAGCATCTGACCGGCATCCTTCTTGTCGAGGGGAGCGATTCTGAAGACGACATCATCGAGGGCCTCCGCAAAGATCCCGCCGAGACCGAACATGACGACCGGGCCGAACTGGGCGTCACGGAAGAGACCTGCGACGAATTCCCGGCGACCGGAGAGCATGGGTTGGATCAGGATTCCTTCAAGATCCGCTCCGCCGGCAGAGGAAGCCTCGGCCGCCGCCTTGCGAACGGCCTCGGCATCGCTGAGATTCAGGAATACAAGGCCCCATTCCGTTTTATGTGTCAGCTTTTCCCCGAGACCCTTGAGGACAACGGGAAATCCTATCTTCTCCGCGGCGGCAACAGCTTCTTCGGGTGTCGCGGCGATCGACTCCGGCACAACCGGCACGCCGTACCCCTCCAACACTTCTTTGGACTCCGCCTCGGTCAGAGCGGTGCGACCTTCCGTTTTTGCCTTCCGGATCAGTTCGATTGGGTTCATAGCTCGGCGTTTTTCGCTTTATTACCCGTTCTTGTCAAGGTGATTTTGATATGCTTGACATCGCAAGCGCTTTTTGCCATAAGCGGACAGGCCTTCGACACCTTCTCTTCCGCCGCCGGACGTCTGCCGATGAAAGCGGATAAAAAACCACTCCGGCCGTGGCCTCTGTATTATACCGGGTTTGGGGGCGGGATCATGATCACAATCAACAGTTTTCTTCACAGAGAGGCGCTCGACGACATCATCCGCCGCTGGATGTACGGCGAAGCGCGCCCGGCGGATGCGGACCTGCTCACCCGACTGGTCCATTTCAACCATGTCTATGTCTCCCGCTACCTGGAGCTCTTTTCCGGGCTTATCTTCCAGGAGCCGTACCATAAACCAATCTCCCCCCGCCCCGTCCAACTCAAAGGCGAGCTGAAGGATGCACTGATTGCGGATCCACCCTACCGCAATGAACGGATCGACGAACTGATCGACGATTATCGCAGGAATCCCGGGCGTTTCTACAGGGAGACCCCCTTTCACGGGACCCTCTACTTCCACAGCCAAAACGGGAGTTATCTCGGATCGAGCCGGATCAAAAGGGTCCGCCGTCTGGCGGAAAAATCGGCTCGTCGAATTATCGATAGGATCTTCGACACGATCAAGAGGCATGCCGATATCCTGGCAGATGAGCGGGCGCGATTGCTCGGGATCCCCCGGGAAAGGCTCCTCACAGCCCCTGAGGATATGACAGATGAATTTCTCCAGGCGGAGAACAGGATCCTGGAAGATCTGCAGCTGAAAAGACCCTTCATGGATACAGGGAAGAAGCTAGTGATCAATGACGTCGCCGGGATAAAGGTGATCCTGGAGGAGGAGGAGCAGCAGCAGCTTATGGCGTTCCTTAACCGTCTTCCCGATTGCAAAGTAATCGAGGAGGAACGGCACGTTGGGCGGTACAACGCAACCAATCTGATCGTCCGCTACCGGCCACCCCGGAAAGAGATATTGGCCCGTCCTCTGGGTTGGGGACTCCTGAGCATTATGCAGGGGCGGGGGTTTTCCCCCTACGAGGCCAGAGCGGCCTTTATCGAATTTGTCGATTCAGGGGAAGAGGATGTGCACCTGGAGATTATCCTTTCCACCTATCAGGAGATGCTGGAAAGCGAGATCGGTCGTTGCATCCACGAGGATCGGATCATCGAACAGCGGCTCCGCCAGCAATACCGGGGGCCGCTCGCGCGAAACATCCAGTGCCTGATGGAGTACCTCTTTACCTATCCCACTTCCCGCCAGCGTGAACTGGGAGAACTTCCAATCCGTCTCTGGAATCGGTACCTGCCGGATTATTTTGACGAGATCCTCAAGCGGCTCTTTCATATCCCTACGGATAACTACTTCGACTAACCTTGACGGCGTCGTAAAAAGGCCGGATGCAGCGTTGCGCTTCATCCTTCATCATTGCGGCGTACGCAACAGTACGCCTCACTCCTCAGGACTCGCGCGCCTTGCCTGCGACCTTTTTACGACGCCGTCCCGTTTTCGTTACCTTTAAGATTATTTACGTGATCGTCAGCCGCGATTTTCTCGGATCATTCGGAATCCCTCGTCGAGAAGTCTCTCCGTTTCCCTCGTTCGGATTGCTATATTCTTCGCCCCCATGACGACCGCGATCAACCGGGTGTCGCCGCGCTTGGCCGTCGCAATGATATGATATCCTGCTTTTCGGACCCAGCCGGTCTTCAGGCCGTCCACACTGGGATAAAGTTTCAGGAGATTGTTATGGTTGTGCCAGGTGATATCGCGGTAGGTAAAATACAGCCGGGAGTGGATGTCAAGTGACTCAGGAAAACGGCGGATGTAATCGCAGGCCAAAGTCAAGACATCCCGCGCGGTCGTGACCTGGCCTTTGGCAGGCAGTCCATTGGGATTGACGAAGAAACTATCGGTCATGCCCAGTTCGCGGGCCTTTCGGTTCATCCTCTGTACGAAACCCTGGACGGTTCCACCTATATATTCGGCGACCGCCACGGAGGCGTCGTTGGCCGAAACCACGGCCATCCCTTCGAGGAGCTCCTTAAGGGGAATCTCGCTCCCAACCTTGATATGCATCGTCGAACCGTTTGTTCGCCCGGCCGTCCGACTGACTTTCACCGGGTCGTCAGGACTGACATTCCCTTCCCGAATCGCCTCGGTGGCAATGTAGAGCGAGAGGACCTTGGTGATGGATGCGGGCTGGACGGGAGCGTCCGCATTGTGGGTGTAAAGTATCCGGTCGGTCGTCATATCGAGCAGAATGGCCGAAGGGACGGTAAGTCTGAGCCCTTCGGCCTCGGAGAGGCCGGCCGATAGGAAAAAGACCAGCAGAACAACCATGAAAACAGAAGCACGTTTGGCGATCGTCATTTCCGGCTCCCCTTAAAAGTAAGATGGCGCCCCGTTTCCGGGGCGCCATTGATTATTCCACTTGATTGATGGCCGAGAGTTTCCAGGGATGATCCCCAACCGGACGGGTGAATGTCCAGTACTCATTGAATTTGACGGGTTCAGTCCGGCTGCCGGCGAGGACCTGGCCGGTCTGCTCGTCGATGGTGTAATCGAGAAGGTTGGCGTAGAGCTTCGCGGTAATGAAATCCTCTCCCCCTTCCTGCCAGGCCTCCGTGATCTCGACCGAACGCACGGCGATGTTCTCCAGCCGGTTGATCTGCTTTTTGGCCTTCAGTTGCCCGGCATCCTCTTGCAGCTTCCTGAACATCTCGTCGGTCAGAGCGTTCCTGACGCCGGACAGGTCGCGGTTTGCCCATGCTCCCTGGATCAGGAAGAACTGGTCCATACAGCCGTCGGTAAAACGTTTTTCGTCAAAATAGGGATCCATCTGGCGGATGTGGCTAAGGCCCGCCGCCGTATCATCCTGTCCCGATGATTCATACGCCGGCGACGGCAGGGTCGTCTGCCCGGCGTTCGGCGCCGATGATTCCCGGTAAAAGGTTCCGGCAGGCTCCGAAGCAGTCGCCTCATTGCGTCGCCGTTTGATGAACCAGTATATGCCATAGAGAAGCGCCCCGATCAGAAGGATATCCATCATCCCGACGCCGCCGCCGGTGCCGCCGCCGCCCGCGCCGCCGCCGGCAAACCCGAGACTGCGAAAGAGCATGCCGCCGATCATCCCGCCCACGATCCCGCCGGCCATATTCCGAAGAAAACCGCCGCCGCCGAAGGGAGAGGGTGCGGGCGCAGCGGGGGCGCCGTACTGACTTGAACTCTGGGAAGGACTCACAGGGGCAGGGGCCGGTGTAGAGCGGAGGGGGGTATAAGAACGCGAACCCCGGCTTCCCGAGGACCTTCCACCCCCGACCCGGGCCCAGGCGTCGATCTCCAGGATCGAAAGGAAAAAGAACACTATAAGCACGACAAGGCCGCTTAGAGCCAACCGATGCTTAAACATCATACCCTCCTTAAATTGTTTCGTATTTTGGCGCTACATACCGTTAAATTGTCGTCATGTCAATCTCTTTCTCGATCCTCTTTCGCGGTTTTTGTACCACCTTCATTCTTTATAGAACATAATACGGGGTCGTATTGAAGCGCATGTCAGGAATCGGATTGTGAAGCTTCCCGCACATAGGGTGGGGCTTCCCGGCAAGGAAATGGCTAGTTTCTTATTGTATCCCTTTTACCCGCCCACAGGGCGGGGCTTGCGGGCTGCTCTCCCGGTCAAGCGATCGGTGTTGGTCGTTTTGGGAAAGACCAGGGAGACGACACCTCTCAGGTGATACACGCGGTTCCATCGACTTCGACCAGCACATCCGGATCGTTTAACCCTCTGACAACGAGGACTGTTTGGGCCACAGGATTATTTAAAAAGATCTTCCTGGAAAGTTCGAAATAGGCAGGGCGATGGCTCTCATCCGTGAGGTAAACGTTCAACTGGACGAGATCGTTCATTGTAAATCCGCCTTCGAGTAAAATATCTCTTAGATTGTCGAAGACATGGGTCATCTGCTTTTGGATATCCTTCTTGCCTACAACGACATTATTCGCGTCTCTGGGGACCGTTCCTCCAATGAAGAGCCATTCTCTGGCCTGACTGACCCTTATTCCAAAAATGGAAGACTCGTTTGACCCCTTGGGAAATACAATCTCCTTGTTCTTCATTCGCTCCTCTCTCATCGCTCCGCGTTTATCATCATTCAATGATCGCGATCGCGTTTAACTCGATCAATACATCCTCGCGGCTCAATCGATCGAGAAGAACAAACGTTGCCGCCGGCCACTTGTCCTTAAAATATTTGTTCCTCACCTCGACAACCGGTTTCCAGTTCTCCCGCGTGGTGAGATACCATGTTAGCTTAACAATGTTTTCAAAGGTGACGTTCCTCTCGGACAATATCGCCTTTAGGTTCTCGTAAACCTGGGTGGCCTGACTAAGGATATCGCCTTTGCCAACAATCTGACCTCTTGAATCGACAGGGATCTGGTTGGGGATGAACATGAAACTTCCCCCGATTACTTTTATAGCGTAAGAGAACGGGGCTACAGGTACAGGAAAATGTTTCGGCCTGATCCGGATGGTTTCCATAGCGATGCGATGCTCCTATCCGATCCCTCTCTTTGTCCTCAGTTCTTCCGACGCTTATTTGAGCACCATATCCGACAGTTTTTCGATCACACTATTCCCGCTGGTGCGATTCAACCTGGATGCATTTCTCCAGCAAGCTACCCTTCTGCGGCCATTTTTCGGAAAACAGAAAGGGCTGATAGCAGGACAAGGACAAAAGCAATGGTCAGGGTTACGGCGGATATGGGCTCGTTGAAGAAAATTGAGTAACTTCCTGCCGACATGTTTAAGGACTGGACGAATGCCCGCTCGAGCAATGGCCCTAATACGAAGGCTAGAATCAGAGGAGCTCCTTCGTACCTAAACTTTCTCATAAGATATCCCACCACACCGAAAACGAGCATCGCCACCACATCGATGACACTATTGTTAATGCTGTAGGCTCCGATGATGCAGAAAGAAAGGATCAACGGGAAGAGTATCTGATACGGGATTTTTAAAATCTTGATCCACAGGCCAATCAAAGGCAGATTTAAAACCAGAAGCATCACATTTCCGAGATACATGCTCATGACCGTTCCCCAGAAGATCTCCGGGTGGTCCTTGAGGATGAGTGGTCCCGGCTGAAGCCCATGTATGAGAAGTGCACTGAAGAGCATCGCCATTACGCCATTGGTCGGAATTCCGATAAGGAAGAGGGGTACATATCCGCTTGCAGTGGCTGCATTATTGGCCGATTCAGGTCCTGCCACCCCTTCGATAATGCCGGTCCCAAATTTTTCCGGATGCTTCGAAAGCCTCTTCTCAATGGCATAACTGGAAAAGCTCGCAATAATCGGTCCCCCACCCGGTAGAAGGCCGAGAAAGAAACCGATCGCCGTTCCCCTTGCGATAGGCCATTTCGAATCCGCCCAATCCCTACGGGTGGGGAAAAGGCCTTTTATCCTCGTTTCATAAACATCTTGTGCGGTCATGTCTTCGATATTCACGAGAACTTCTGCAATTCCGAAAACACCCATAATCAAAGGGACCACTCCGACACCGTCTGCCAATTCCATCCACCCATAATTGAATCTG
>MICN01000009.1 GCA_001829875.1 Syntrophus sp. GWC2_56_31 | reverse complement strand
GGGGCGGACGGCTGCACAGGGCCATTCCTTTCCGGATGCGGATCGTTCATCTGAAAAACCCTTTCACCCTTCTCCACCCCCACCCCTCCCTCCCCCGTCGAGGGGGAGGGATAAAGGAGGGAAGGGATAATTTCATTCCCATTTGTGGCGGCTGCCCATCATGAGAATTTTATGCGGGAAGCGACCGCCCGAGGAGTTCCACGATGTGGAGGACGGGCTGTTCCATCTGCAGCTCACGCAGGCCCGCAGCGAGCTGCAGGTGGCAGCCGGGGTTGGCCGTGACGAGGGCCGCGGCGCCGGTGGCCTTGACGTGGGCGAGCTTCCTTTCGAGCAATTTGCGGCTCGTTTCGAGCTCTTTCAGGGCGTAAGAACCGGCCATGCCGCAGCACCAGTTCGATTCCTTCATCTCCCTAAGTTCGACCCCGGGGATCTTTCCGATGACCTGGCGGGGCGGACCGGAAAGACCCTGGCCGTGGACCAGGTGACAGGGTTCATGGTAGGTGACGCTCAGCGGCACCGGCCTGAGCTCTTCGGTGCGGATCCCCGCCTCGGCGAGGAATTCGGAGATGTCGCGGATCTTCGCCCGAAAACGGCCGAGCCGTTCGCGCTCCGCCCGCCCATCGAGCAGCTCCTCGTATTCCTTGAGGGCGCAACCGCATCCGGCGCAGTCGGTCACGATAACATCGGCGTCCGACCCGAGAAAGAGGTCGAGGTTGATCGAGGCCAGGCGCCGGGCGCTCTCGCGGTCCCCCTCGGCCAGATGCGGCGCCCCGCAGCATTTGACATCCCTCGGGGTGACGACTTCGAAGCCCTGCCGGGAAAGGACGCGGACGGTCTGCCTGGAAACCTCGGGAAATACAAGGCTCATCGCGCAGCCGAGGAAGAAGGCGACACGGCCGCGCTTCTTCCCGAGGGCGGGGGTGAGGGGGGGGATGTCCGGGCGGAGCGGCCGGCTCAGCGGGGGCAGGAGGCCTTCGAGTTTGGCAAGGACATCGGGCAGAAATTTGTTTACCCCGAGATGGCGGACCGCCCATTGGATGCCGAGTCGCTGGTAGAGCCGCAGGGGCAACAGCGAGGTTTCCATAAGCGCCGGCGAGGGGAGCATCCGCTTGAGGATGAAGTCGCGCAGCATCCCTGCGGGGAGGGAAGGAGGGTGGAAGACCTGCTCCTGGCTCCGGCAGAATTCCATGATCGTCCCCACGCGGACGCCCGAGGGACACGCCGTGGAGCAGGCCTTGCAGTCGAGACAGAAAAAGGCCTCTTCACCGACGGCGGGGGTGAATTCCAGCTTTCCTTCCGCGACGGCGCGGGCCAGCGCCGCCCTGCCCCGGGGACTCGACCGCTCCCGGTTTGTCAGTGCGTAGGTGGGGCAGACCGCCAGACAGAAACCGCACCGCATGCACTGCAAAATACTTTCGTAGCCCGGGGCGTCCACCGGATGGAAATTGCCCATAGGTGAAGACTCAGACATCCTGCCCTCCCCGCATCCGGACGGCAGAGGTAGAGGCTCTGTCGATGAAAATCTTTCCCGGATTGAGACGGCCGCCGGGATCGAAGGCGTCCTTGATCCGGCGCATGACGCCCATCCCGCCCTCGCCGAACTGACGCAGGAGATAGCTCTTCTTGGCGATGCCGATGCCGTGTTCGCCCGATACCGTTCCCCCCAGCGAGAGGACCTTCTCGTAGAGTTCGGCGAAGAAGGCGTGGACGTTTTTGATCTCCCGCGGGTTTCGCTCATCGGCGAGGGCCGTGGGGTGCAGGTTGCCGTCACCCGCGTGGCCGAACGTGGCGACCTGGACCTGGTATTTCTCCTTGAGCCGCTCGATCTCGCCGAACGTCTCGGCGAGCCGGCTTCGGGGAACGGTGGCGTCTTCGAGGATCGTCGTCGGCGAGACGCGGGCGACGGCCGACAGGGCGGTCCGCCGGGCTGCCGTGAGGCGGGCGGCCTCGGCGGCGTTACCCGCCTGGTGGATTTCGTCTGCCCGGACTTCTTCCAGTATCCTCCTAACCCCCTCCGCTTCCTCGGCGACCATAGCGGGGTGTCCGTCCACCTCGATCAGAAGGAGGGCGGCCATTTCACGGGGGAGGCCGATCTTCATATAGTCTTCGACGCAGTTGATCGTCATACGGTCCATGATTTCCAGGGTAGCAGGGATGATTCGCGCGGCGATGATCCTGGAGACCGCCTCGCCGGCGGTGCGGATATCCCGGAAATAGGCGAGGAGGGTGCGCTTGTCCTGCGGCGGGGTGATCAGGCGGACTGTGACCTCGGTGATGATCCCGAGGGTTCCCTCGCTGCCGACCAAAAGATCGCGAAGCGAATAACCCGCAACGTCTTTTACGCATTTTCCCCCGGTCTGAAACTCTGTTCCGTCGTAAAGGAGTCCCTTGAGCGCCATGACGTAATTCCGAGTAACACCGTATTTGAAACCTCGAAGCCCGCCGGCGTTTTCCGCGACGTTGCCGCCGAGCGTCGAGACGTTCTGCGAACCGGGATCGGGAGGGTAAAAGAGTCCCAGGGCGGCCGCGGCATTGAACAGATCAACGGTGATAACACCCGATTGGGCCGTGGCGGTCAGATTCTCCTCGTCGATTTCGAGGATGCGGTTCATCCGGGTGAGGCCCAGGACCATCCCGCCGGCGATGGGTGTGCTGCCGCCGGAAAGGCCGGTCGCCGCCCCGCGGGGGGTGACGATCATCCGTTCATCGCGGCACACCGAAAGCGCGGCCTTCACTCCCTCGACGCTATCGGGGAAAACGGCCACATCGGGAAGACCCTCGATCTCCGGTGTGGCGTCGTATCCGTAGACGAGAAGATCTTCTCTTTCGTGGTACACATTCTCCGCTCCTACTTTCGCTCGGAGATGATCGATGACGGCTTTTGTCAGCATGAGCGCCCCCTGGGGTTACGACACCTGATAGGGAAAGACCAAATAATGATATCGAAATAACACGGTTTTCAGCCGGTATATAGTGGTTAGCACGTTCAGTGTCAAGACGAAAAACCGGCGGCATATATTTCTTGACAGGTATGGGAAAGCTTGTTAGAAATTCACGGTCTCAAAAGAATCTACTTTTGGCTTTAGTGGTGATACAATGGACATGAAGCGCGACTATTACGAGGATATCAGGCTCTTCAACAGCGGGGTGGTTCTTTTCTGGACAGTGGCGCTGATGCTTGTGCTCTTTACTCTTCCCCTTTATGCACCCAATTATTACGTCTATCTTCTCAATATCATCATGGTCCATATCATACTGGCCGTGGGTTTGAACATTCTCGTGGGATCCACCGGCCAGATATCGCTCGGCCATGCCGGTTTTTTTGCCATTGGCGCCTATGGAACGGCCCTCCTGATGGCCAAGCTTCAAATTCCGTTTGTCGTCGCACTCCTCGCGGCCGCATTTATAGCCGCTTTTTTCGGTTTTATCCTCGGCCTGCCGGCGCTGCGACTCGAAGGTCCCTATCTGGCCATCGCTTCCCTGGGGTTTGGGCTGACAATCACGCATATCATCGGAGGCGTCGATCTCTTTGGGGGCCGGATGGGCGTCAAGGTGCCGCCGCTCGATCTGGGGATCAGCCAATTGGGCGTCAGCTGGGTTTTGAAGACCGATTTCCAGAAGTACTATCTGATATTGATCATCACCATACTCATGGTCGTTGGGGCAAGAAACATCCTCAAGACCAGGGTCGGCCGGTCTTTCGTGGCCATCAGGGACAGCGATATCGCCGCGGAGGTCATCGGGGTGAACCTGACAATCTACAAGACCCTGGCCTTCGCCGTCAGCGCCTTTTATGCGGGGATCGCCGGGGGGCTCTTTGGTTTCATTCTGGGTTTCTTCGATCCCTTTACCTTCAATATGATCCTGTCGATCATCTTCCTGGTGATGGTGGTGGTCGGAGGACTGGGCACCGTATCCGGGGGGATCATGGGCGCCTGCCTGATCACCTATCTCCAGTACGACCTTCTGAAGAACATCGGCGAGGTCCCGTATTTCGGCGCTTTTATGGTGACCATTTCACAACTCTGGTTCACCACGGTCGGTCTGGAGAATTTCAGCAGCATGGCCATCGGACTGATCATGATCGGGATCATCATCTTCGAGCCGCTCGGGATGTTCGGCATCTGGATACGCATGAAGAAATACTGGATGACGTGGCCCTTCTAAGCATTAAGAAAGGCGGCATCGTAAAAAGGTCGCAGGCAAGGCGCGCGAAGCCCTAGGAGTGAGGCGTACTTTGCCGTACGCCGCAGCGACGAGGGATGAAGCGCAACGCAGCATCCGGACTTTTTACGATGCCGTAAAGAAAGGTGAGAGAAGATGCCGTTTGGACAGCTTTTAGTCGAAGGACTGGCGATCGGCGCCTGTTACGGTCTGTTTGCAACGGCCGTGGTGATCATCTACAAGACCTCCGAGGTGGTCAATTTTGCCCAGGGCGAGATGGCCATGTTCTCTTCGTTCGTCGCTTTTCATATTCTCGCCGTCTATCAATACCCGTTCTGGCTCGCCTTTGTGATCGCCATGCTCTTTTCCATCCTGCTTGGGGTCCTGATCGAATTTCTCTTCCTGCGCCCCGCCAAGCACCCCAGCCTCCTGGGGATGATCGTCATCACGCTCGGGGCGGAGATGTTCCTGATGGGGCTTGCCAGCTGGAAATGGGGGGCGGAACAGAAATTCTTTTCCCTGCCCCTCGACCCTTCCGTGACCTATGAACCGGTAAAGGGGATGATCGTCACCAACTGGGCCATAGCCGTGTTTGCCGTGGCTTCAACCATCATGCTGCTCCTCTATGTTTTTTTCAAATACACCCGGCTGGGAGTGGCCATGCGGGCCACCCAGCAGAACAAGCATGCCGCCAAGATCATGGGCATCCGGACCGAACGGGTCTTCTCCATCGCCTGGGGATTCAGTTCGCTCATCGGCGCCGTTGCGGGGATGTTCTTTGCGTCCCGGGCCACCCTGGACCCGGCCTTCATGATGGAGCCTTTCCTGCGCGCCTTCGCCGCGGCCGTTCTGGGGGGATTGATGAGCATCCCCGGGGTCATCATCGGCGGCGGTCTCATGGGGCTGATCGAGAACTTCTTCGGTTATTACTGGCCCTCCTGGAAGCCGATCGTGGCCTTTATTGTGATCATCCTCGTTCTCTGCCTGCGCCCGAGCGGGCTTTTTGCCAAGCATTATGTTAAAAAGGTGTAATGAGAGCTAATCATTGGACAAAGAAATCGAATAATGAATGAAGGAGGATGCTATGATGTTTAGAAAGAAGATGCTTGTTTCCCTGTTCGCGGCGTTGGCGGTCCTGACGGTAGCCAACATCACCCAGGCGGCCCAGCCCGCCGGTTTTGACGATAACGAGATCCGCATCGGCCAGTGGGGTCCCCAGACGGGACCTGCCGCGCCTTGGGGCTCGGTGGCCCGCGGCAGCAAGCTGCTGTTCGACATCGTCAACGAAGAGGGGGGTATCCACGGCCGGAAGATCAAATACTTCATCCGCGACGACATGTACAACCCCGCCCAGACCGTGGCCGTCGTGAAGGAGCTGGTGGAGCGGCAGGGCATCTTCGCCTTTGTCGGCGGCGTCGGCAGCGCTCCCGGCATGGCGGTGAAAGATTATCTGGCGGCAAACAAAATCATCTGGGTTTCCCCGTCGGCCGCGGACAAGGAATTCACCCAGCCCCTGAATCCCTATCTCTTTGCCGTGTATCCCCTCTACAAAGACGAGGCCAGCATCCTGGCCAAGTACATCGTGGAGAAACTCAAGACAAAGAAGATCGGGATTCTCTACCAGAACGACGCCTACGGCAAGGACGGCCTGGAGGGGGCGAAGGAACGTCTGGCCACGTACAAAATGAGCCTGGTGGCGGAGATCCCGGTGGAACCCACGGAGAAGGACTTCGCCTCGCAGATCCTCCGGTTGAAGAACTCGGGTGCGGAGGCGGTTCTGATGTATGTAAGCCCGACCGCGGCGGTGATCACCCTGAAGACCGCCGCCAGCGTAGGTTTCAAACCGCAATGGGTATCTGCCAACACCCTTTCCGATTATCCCCTCATGTTCAAGATCACCGGCGGGCTCTGGGAAGGGGTCATCACGGGCGCCTTCGGGGAGACCCCGGATTCCAAGAGTCCCCTGATGGTCAAATATCGCGACGCGGCCAAGCGCTTGACCCCGCAGGAGCGATGGGGCACCTTCTATTATGCAGGCATCCTCTTCGCCGACCCGATCGTCGAGGCCCTCAAGAAGGTGGGGAGGAATCTCAGCACCGAGGCCCTCCTGAAGGCCCTCAACTCCATCAAGGATTATCAGACGATCGGGCCTAGGATCACCTGGACCCCAAAGCAGCACCAGGGAACGGATTCGGTGATGATCCAGAAATGCGGTCCCGGCGCCAGTTACATCATGCTTCAGGATTGGACAACCAACGATCTGGCCACCTGGAAAAAATAAAATGGACTATTTTAAAGTGGAAGATCTGTGCATTAGTTTCGGCGGACTCAAGGCCGTCAACAACGTCGCTTTCAACGTGGAGAAGAATTCGATCTTTTCGATCATCGGGCCGAACGGTTCGGGCAAGACGACCATATTCAACATGATCAGCGGCATCTACAAACCCGATCTCGGCCGGATCGTCTTTGCCGGAGAAAACCTGGTGGGCCTGACGCCGGATCGGATCGCCCGCCGGGGCGTGGCCCGCACCTTTCAGAACATCGAGCTGTTTTCGAATGCCACCGTCATGGACAACCTCCTGCTGGGCAGGCATATCCACATGAAAACAGGCGTATTTACGGGGGCGTTCCTCTGGGGGAGGGGCTCCAGGGCCGCCCGCGAGGAGATCAGGAACAGGGAAATCGTGGAAGGGATCATCGATTTCCTCGATCTGCAATCGGTTAGAAATCATTTTGTGGCCAGCCTGCCCTACGGCAAGCGAAAACTGGTGGAGGTGGGGCGCGCCCTGGCCGTGGAACCCAAGATCCTTCTGCTGGACGAGCCTTCCGCCGGCATGAACACCGAGGAGAAGCAGGACTTGAACATCTGGATCAAGGACATACAGGCGGAATGCGATGTCACCATCCTGTTGATCGAGCACGACATGAACATGATCATGGGCATTTCCGACCGGATATTCGCCATCAATCACGGGGAGAAGATCATGGAGGGGCTGCCGCAGGAGGTCCAGAGCCACCCGGAGGTGATCAAGGCGTATCTGGGGGAGGAGCGCTGATGCTGAAGGTGAACAATATCGAAACCTGGTACGATCTGATCCGCGCCCTGCACGGCATCTCCTTCGAGGTCAAACAGGGGGACATCGTGGCTCTTCTCGGTTCGAACGGAGCGGGGAAATCGACGACCCTCAAGACGATCATGCGCCTTCTTTACGACCTCAAGGAGGAACAGCCGGAAAAGGGGACCATCGAATTCATGGGGGAGAGGATCGACCGGAAGAACACCGACGAGATCGTCAGGATGGGGATCAGCTATGTCCCCGAGGGCCGCGAGGTGTTTCCGGAACTGTCCGTCCTGGAAAATATCATGATGGGCGCCTACACGAGGAGGGACAGGAAGGGCATCAAAGAGGACGTCGATAACGTGTTTGACCACTTTTCGATCCTCAAGGAGAGGAAGGATCAGGAGGCCGGCCACCTCAGCGGCGGCGAGCAGCAGATGCTCGCCATCGCCCGGGCGCTAATGAGCCGTCCGAAACTCCTCATGCTGGACGAACCGTCGCTTGGCCTCTCGCCGGTGCTGACCCAGGAGATCTTCAATATCATCCGCACCATCAATGAAAAACAGGGGGTGACGATCCTGCTGGTGGAGCAAAACGTCAACATGGCGCTGAAATACGCCAACTTCGCCTTTCTTCT
>MICN01000008.1 GCA_001829875.1 Syntrophus sp. GWC2_56_31 | reverse complement strand
CAGGTGGATATATTCGGCGATCATGAACAGGGCGAATTTCATGCTGCTGTATTCGATATTGTACCCGCACGCCAGCTCGCTTTCCGATTCCGGCATGTCGAAGGGCGTCCGGTTGATCTCCGCGAGCGCCGCAACGATGTATAAAAGAAAAGCGAAGGGCTGGTAGACGATGAACCAGACGCCCCGCTGGGCCTCCACGATCTCGGTCAGCCGCAGTGAACCGGCCAGGATGATCGTGCCGAGGATGATCAGTCCGAGGGCCACTTCGTAGCTGATCATCTGGGCGGCCGCCCGAAGCGCGCCCAAAAGACCATACTTGTTGCCGGACGCCCAGCCGCCCAGGACGATCCCGTATTCGCCCAGGGTGCCCAGGGCAAAGATATACAGGATCCCGATGTCCACGTCAGCGATCACCAGTTTGATCTCCCGTCCGAAAAGGGTGACGCTCTCTCCGAAGGGAATCAGGGCAAACATCGAAAGCGCGGTCACGAAGGAAATCATCGGCGCGATCACAAAGACGGGCTTGTCGGCGTTGTCGGGGATGGTGTCCTCCTTGACGAAGGACTTGATGCCGTCGGCAATGGGCTGGAGGAGTCCGAAATACCCGACCCGGTTCGGTCCAAGCCTGACCTGCATGTAGCCGAGGAACTTTCTTTCCAGGAGGGTCATGTAGGCGACGCAGAGCATCAGGCAGGTCACCACGACAAGGATCATGACCACGGTTTGTATCAGAAAATAGAGCAGTTCCATTTTTTTGTCCCTGTCAACCCAGAGCGACCATGCCGATTCTATAGCAGCGCAGACACCGCTCCGCCTCGCCCGAAGCCTCGTTGATTTTGTAGCCCGCCTCGACCTCGTCGAAGGTCCGTTTCCGCGCTTCGGGGTCGAGCATCGGCAGGTGCGCCTGCTTGGTCCCTCCGATGATGCCGAGCTGTTCTTTTTTGTTGTACACTTTAACTGTGGAGAAAAGCGTCTTGAACTTCTCGTCTACCGTGGGCTCCACTTTGCCGCCGGAAAGAAAAAGGTCGATCTTTTCCGCCGCCCTTTTCCCCGTGCCGGTGGCCTTGACCAGGACATCGGGACCGGTGACGCAGTCGCCCGAGGCGAACACCCCCTCCTGCGAGGTGGTGAAGGTCTCTTCATCGGCATCGATGGTATTCCATTTGGTCAGATTGATGCCGTCTTTTTCCGAGAGGAAGGAGAGATTGACCTTCTGGCCGATGGCGGGGATCAGG
The DNA here is from genome assembly GCA_001829875.1 of Syntrophus sp. GWC2_56_31. Lineage (GTDB taxonomy): Bacteria > Desulfobacterota > Syntrophia > Syntrophales > UBA5619 > JAKAFS01. The sequence continues at coordinate 8,344 of MICN01000008.1, read as the reverse complement.
ATGTCCGTTTCGATGATGAACTCGGAGCCGGCCACCGGGACGGGTCTTCTGCGGCCGCTCTTGTCCGGTTCCCCGAGTTCCATGCGGATGCACTCCACCCCCACCACCTTGCCGTCCTGCGCGATGATTCGCGTGGGATTGCACAGATAGTGGAACTTGACCTTCTCTTCCTCGGCGTCGTGGATCTCCACCGGGTCGGCGGGCATCTCGACTATCGTGCGCCGGTAGACGAGATTGACATCTTCTTTGCCGATCCGGAAGGACGAACGGACACAGTCGATCGCCACGTTGCCGCCGCCGACCACGACCACCTTCTTCCCCTCCGGGTAAGGATCCTTCCCCTGGCTGACGTCCAGGAGATACTTGACGCCGGGGATAAACCCCCGGTAGCCGCGCTCCTCGCCGTCCACCCCCATGGGCATGCTGTCGTGGGCGCCCACGCCGATGAAGACGGCGTCATGGTCTTTTCTCAGTTCCGCGATAGTGATCTCTTTTCCCACTTCGACGCCGTAGCGTATCTCCACACCGGCTTCTTTAACGAGTTCCACCTCGCGTTTGAGGATCTCCCGGGGCAGACGGAAATCGGGGATGCCAACGGCGGCCATGCCGCCCGGTTCGGGGAGTTTCTCGAAGATCGTGGGACGGTGACCCTTCAGGGCGAGGTTGTAGGCACAGGAAAGTCCCGCTGGACCGGCGCCGATGACGGCGACTTTCCTGCCGGTCTTTTTCGCGGCGGCGATATTGGGAGTTCTGTTTTTGTCTATCTCGTAATCGGCGACAAATCGCTTCAGGTTCTTGATGGTGATCGCTTCATCGATGTTGGCCCTGCGGCAGTTGGACTCGCAGGGACGGATGCAGACCCTGCCGAGGGTGCCGGCCATGCAGATGCTCTCGCGGATCGTGGCCAGCGATTCGGCAAAACGCTGCTCGCCGATCTCCTCCACATAACGGGGAATATCGAGGCTGCTCGGGCAGACACTGATACAGGGCGCCGTAACGGCGAAACGGTACCGGCCTTCCTGCGCCTTCCTGCTCTGGGCGACGGCGTCGGAAAAGGCCTGGGAGAAATACTTCAGCGCATGGAGGATGGGGTTCATGCCGGTCTGGCCGATGGAGCATTTGGATCCCTCCCGGATCTGGAGCGCGAGGGCGCCGATCCGCGCGATGTCGTCCCGATGACCCTCACCCGAGGCGATCCTTTTCAGAGAGTCGCTGACGACCCGCGTACCGACGCGGCAGGGGAAACACTTTCCGCAGGACTCGGACTGCACAGCCTCCGCGTATCGGGCGCACATGTCGACGATGTCCACATCGTCATCGCAAAGAACGATGCCGTCCCAGCCCATGAAGGCCTTGATCCGTTCGCCGGGTCGGAACTCCTTCGGCAGCTTGATGTTTCCGGGCGCTCTGCGATCCTGTTCGGCCGTCGCCCTGTTGTCCACCAGTTCTTCCTGCCAGGAGCTGAAAATGATCTGTTCCATCGCTTTACCTGTCTATCTCCCCGAGCACGATGTCGATACTGCCGATGGCGGCGACGACATCCGCGACCATCTGGCCCTCGATCATCTTCGACAGGGCGCCGAGATTGATGAAAGAAGGCGGTCTGATTTTCATCCGGAAAGGCTTGTTGGTCCCGTCGCTGATCAGGTAAAAACCGAGCTCGCCTTTCGACGATTCGATGGAGGCGTAAACCTCGCCGCGGGGGGTCGTAAAACCCTGTTCCATGATCTTGAAATGCCGGATCAGGGCGGCGATATCCTTGCCCACCTCTTCCTTGGCCGGCGGCGTCACCTGCGGCGCATCGACCGCCGTCACCGGCCCCGGGGGGAGCTTCGCCGCCGCCTGTTTGACGATCCGGTTCGACTGCCTCATTTCTTTCAGCCGGACCAGGTAACGGTCGTAGACATCGCCGTTTGTCCCCATGGGAATCTCGAAATCAAAATCCTCATAGCTCGAATAGGGGTAGGCCTTCCTGACATCGTAATACACCCCTGAGGCCCTGAGCACCGGCCCCGTCACCCCATAGTTGATGCAATCCGCCCCGGACATGGGAGAGATGCCCTGCGTCCTTTTCTTCCAGATGATGTTCTCCGTCAGCAGGGTTTCATACTCATCGACCCTTTTGGGAAAATCCTCGACAAACGCCCGGACGCGCGGCAGAAAGGTTTCGGGAATATCTGCCGCCAGACCGCCGACCCGGATGAAGCTCGGCGTGAGCCGGGCGCCTGTGACCAGCTCCAGCGTCTCGAGAATGGTTTCCCGGTCGCGAAAGGCGTAAAAGAGCACCGTCATGGCGCCGAGGTCCAGGGCATGCGTGGCCACCCACAGAAGGTGGGCCGCAATCCGCTGGAGTTCGGCCATCAATACCCGCAGATACTGGGCTCTTTTGGGAACGGCGATGTCCAGGAGTTTTTCCACGGCCAGGCAGTAGGCCAGATTGTTGGAGAGGCCGCTCGTATAGTCCAGCCGGTCCGTCAGGGTCAGGGCCTGGGGGTAGGTCATGGATTCGGCAAGTTTCTCGATGCCCCGGTGGAGATACCCGATATCCGGAACGGCCTTGACGATGATCTCCCCGTCCAGCTCCAGAAGAAGCCGGAGCACCCCGTGCGTCGCCGGGTGCTGGGGCCCCATATTGACCGTCATGAAGCGCGTTTCAGCCATCGGCTTGATTTCCTTTTTCTTCGGCGAGGCAAACGCGAAAAGGCCTGTCGAAGTCATCCCCCTTCAGGGGGAATTCCTTTCTCAGGGGATGGCCGACAAAATCATCCGGAAGCAGGATGCGCCTCAAATCGGGATGATTGCTGAAGGCGATCCCGAACATGTCGTACACCTCCCTTTCCATCCAATCCGCGCTCTTCCATAGGTCGCTCACCGTGTCGAGCGCCGCCCCTTCGGCCACCGGTATTTTGATCCTCAGTCGGTTGTTGAATTTTATGGAATGCAAAAGATAAACGACAAAAAAACGGGGCGATTCGTTTCCGGTGTCCACGCCGGCGATGTCGACAAGGAGGTCGTATAGCGTCTCATCGCCCCGATTCAGGAACGTCATAACCTCCCGAAGCCGCCCTTTATCCACAACGACAGTGGTTTCGCCTCTGAATTCCGCGACTGCCAGCACCGCCTCCGGAAATTTTTCCCTGAGCCGCTCGCAAGCTGTGCATCTAGCCATTGCTCCCCCACGGCAAGCTGACCAATTTTCGCTGTGACGATTTCTCCCCGGCGATCTTCTCCTGCAGGGAGATCAACCCTGTCAGCAAGCCCTCCGGGCGGGGTGGGCAACCGGGAACGTAAACATCCACGGGGACAATCTGATCCACGCCTTGGACAACGCTGTAGGACTGGAAAATCCCCCCGCTGCAGGCGCAGGACCCGTAAGCGATCACCCATTTCGGCTCGGGCATCTGGTCGTAGATCCGCCTCAGGACGGGCGCCATTTTCTTGGTAAGCGTCCCGGCAACGATCATCAGATCGGCCTGACGGGGAGAAGGCCGGAAGACTTCCGCGCCGAAGCGGGCGATGTCATAGGTCGCGGAACTGGCCACCATCATCTCCAGGGCGCAACAGGCCAGGCCGAAGGTGACGGGCCATATGGAGTTTTTCCTCGCCCAGTTGATGACATCTTGCAAAGAGTCCGGCGCATGATCTATTGCCATTCCAGAGCCCCTTTTTTCCAAAGATAGACGTAACCGATCAGCAGAACGATCACAAAAAACAGCATCACTAAAAACCCGAAGAGCTTCAGGCTGCCCGCTACGACCGCCCAGGGGTAGAGAAACATGATCTCGATATCGAAGATCAGAAAAAGCATCGCAACGATATAGTAGCGGATATTGATTTTCATCCGGGTGGGTCCTATGGTCTGCATGCCGCATTCGTAAGTGGAGAGTTTTACACGATTGGAAATCCGATGGCCGAGAAGATAGGAGGCGCCGACAATAAGCAGCGCGATAAGAATGGCAAGAATCATTATGACGAGGATGGGAACGTACTCAAGCATCATTCATCGCCTCACGAGAAAAGACACGTCGACCCATTGCGAACCGCTGTGATCGCTTATCGAAGGGCTGTGAAAAAAGAGGCACGCCCTTGGGTTCCCTCCCACGGCGCACTTTCTAATATAATGCACTCCTCGCTGTCAAGATAAAAAAATGTGACTTTTGAATTATATTTTTTCCAGCAGGCGAGAGATGAATATCTCCCGTGCCATCTTGGCATCAACGGCAAATTCCGAATAGCCGACCCTGAAGATATAAGAGGGAAAAGACTGTATCAGTTGGATGGAATTACCGGGGAGCACTCCCATTGCCACCAGTTTCTGCATCTTTTTATTGTCCTCGGTCTGTATGTAGGCAATCCTTCCTTCTTCCCCGGACGTGAGTTCCGTAAGCGGCACAACGCCCAAGTCTCCGCTCCGCTTGGCCTCCAGGCAGCAATCACCGGCGGGGATAGCCTTTCCATGCGGACAGGTATCCGGGTGATTCAGCATCGTACAGACTTTTGCATCCATGCCCTCGTTCAGAAGATGTTCGAATTGACAGGCCTTGCTGTCTCCGCTTTCTCCTCTGATATTGATGACATCCATGATAAGCCTCTCGGCGAGGCGATGGCGTCGGATGGTCCTCCGGCCCTCGCTTCTTCCTTCCGGACGAAAATAGATTCGCCCTTCCTTTTTCTCGATCAAGGCAAATCTCGTAAGTTCATCTAAGGCCGGATCATCGACGGCGACGCCGATTTTTCCCATTTCGGCGAATCCCTCTCCGTTCTCCTCGATAGCCGTCCACATGGCCTCCAATATCTCTTCCGCCTTTTCAGATAATTTCATCGCTTTCTCCATTTATCGTTTCTTCAGGCCGGTTGCCTTTTCCACAAGGCCTATGAAAAAATCTTTTCTCAGCCTCCTGTCTCATTGTATCAGTTACCGTGGGAAAAATCATTAATCCCGTGCGAATAAAAAATCTCTGCCTCCGTATTAAAATCTGAATGCCGCGCCAGCCATGACCGACCAATCGGTCTCAGGCGCCGTCAATCCGTATTTCACTCCGAAGTCGATATCGAAACTATGGGAAAGAGAGTAGATGACACCGCCGAGGAGGAAGGCTGGATCCTTATCCGCCGTTTTGTCCCGATTCCGCTCGATGCCGATGTTTCCCACGACCTTCAGACCCTTGACCGCCTCATAGGTCGCGGCAAGTGAGGCCTGCCAGAGATTCTTCTCTTCATCCGCCTTGTTCTCATTCATGATGTAGCCGACATTCCCATGGAACGCCCAGGAAGCGACTTCCTTTGAACCGATCAGAAATGCATGGAATCCGGTCTTTCCGGCGCCGAGTCCCTTTTCATCGTTACCGGTCGGGATACTCACGCCGGGCTTCAGCGCCAGGCTCAGCCCGTCTTTTTCGTAGAATCGCCACTTGACCTCAAAGGTCGTATCCGAGATCCCTTTTTCGTCATAGAGAGCGACTCCGTCCTCTTTGACCTTGCCCCACTGATAGGGCAGGCTCAGGACAAGATCGGCATTTTCGCTCATGCCATAGGACAAGGTGGTTGCGATCTGGCTGCCGGTGGACTCCAGAGACGCACCTTTGACTGTTTCCCTGTCTGAGTCGTACTGCCCGTTGACCTCGATCTGAAACCTCCCCTTCCCCTGCGTGCCCGTATCGTCCGTGATGAGCGGATGGGCGCCCCAGACGACCGTATGGCCCAGCAGACATATACCCACGAACAAACCTCTGATTACATGATGCATACGCTTCGATACTCCTTTAAAATATGTTTTTAATTTCTTTATCCAGCGAGGCTCCATGGGAATTTCATAGTTGCAGCGGGGGCACTTCACCATTTTGCAGCCGGAGCTCATGGGGCAATTTATGCATCCCTGGATCCCGTCCTCCTCCCTGAATTCATATCCGCAGAAACCGCAGCGCATCATAGAATCCCCGTAGCCAAAAGGATTTTATTGAGCAGATATCCGCTTCCGAAGGCAAGGGTGCTTACGAACAGTCCGATGGCGACAGCGACTACCGCTCCCCTTTCCTTTTTGATGATAAGAAACTGGGCAATGCAGGGGATAAAGAGGGTCAGCGTCACCGCAGCCACGGTGATCTGTCTTACGTTAAGCAGCCCCTTCGTCTGCAGGTCATACAGACCCGCGGCGCCGTAGTCGCGGCGGAAGAACCCGAATATGAAGGCCACCGCCGCTTCCCGCGGCAATCCGATCGCCGCCATCACCGGCGCCGCCCAGTCGGACATCTTTTCAAACAGGTGGGTAATCTTCCCTATCCAGAGAAGCACCGACGCCAGAATAAAAAGCGGCAGAATCTCCATAAAATACCACTGCATCCGGGAAAAGGTCTTGGTCAGGATGTTGGAGAGCTGGGGGAGACGCATAGGGGGCAGCTCCATGTAGAACATGGGGGTCTCACCCGGGATGACCCTTGCCGCCAGCACTCCCACGACAAGAAAAATCAGCAGCAGGCAGACAAACCAGACCAGAAGCGCAACCGGCGTCTGAGAAAGGAGCGCCATGATGACGCCGAGCTGGGCGGAACAGGGAATAGCCAGCGAAAGGAGCAGGGTGGCAATGATCCGCTCTCGAACGGTTTCCAGCGTACGGGTCACCATCGTCGCCATGGTGTCACAACCGAAACCAAGCACCATTGGAATGACTGCCCGGCCGGTGAGCCCGATCTTTTTGAACAGCCGATCCACCAATAACGCCAGACGCGGAAAGTAGCCGCTATCCTCCAGTATGGAGAAAAAAAGGAAAAACGTAAACACGACGGGTAAAATAATGCCTATGGCATAGCGCAATCCCAGCGTGATCACACCGTACTCGCCCACAAAGAGCTCCTGTATGACCGGCCAGGGAAGGGCTTCCTTGATTATCCCCGAAATCCACGGATTGAAGTACTCTTCGAAAAGCGTCCCTTCGAGAAGGTCAACCAGAGTTCCGGCGCCGAAGACACCCACAAACTGGTAGAGACCGTAGTACAGAACGATAAGCAGCAGCGGCACACCCGTCAGAGGCCGCACCGTCCACCGGGAAAGCCTTTCGCCGAACGTCGTCCTTCGCTTTTCGGGAACGCTAAGCACCCCGTCCAGCAGTTTTTCGGCAATCTTCTTCCTCTCCAGGGAAAGATCCAGATGGAACGATTCCCGCCTAGCATAGATCTTTTCCCTGAGCTTGGCCTCTACGGCGGTAAAACCCTCCCCTTCCTTCTTTGAGACGAGGTCCATTATTTCCTTATCGCGCTGCAGGAGCAGAAGTACGACCGCTTTAGACGAAAGAGCGAACCGGTTCCGGAAAAGCCCCGCTATTTCTGCGATATCATTTTCCAGCCGTATGCTATATTCGGGAATAAGGGGAACAGAGCGTTGATAATTGGGGATGATTCTCTTTATTTCGGACAGCCCGCGTTTCCTGGCAATAGCGGCGCCGACGACAGGGATTCCCAACCGTCTCGCCAGCAAAGGGATATCGATGGATATCCCCAGCCGTTCCGCCTCGTCCATGATATTCACCACCAGGATCACCGGCAATCCGGCTTCGAGAAGCTGTATGGTCATGGCCAGCATCCTCTCCAGATTCCTGGCATCGATGACATGGATGACCATATCCGGCGAATCATCGAGCAGGATTCTCCTGGCAACCCTCTCCTCCTCGGTAATCGGAAGGAGGGAGTACATCCCCGGCGTATCGATGATCTCGAGACGCTCACCGGCGATGACCGTCGTTCCCCTTGCGACTTCCACCGAGGTGCCGGGATAGTTGGAAACAGTGACATAGGCGCCCGTTAGGGCATTGAACAAAACACTTTTCCCCACGTTGGGATTGCCGACCAAGACGACCTTTCTCGCCCCGCAAGACCCATCGGCAAGCGGCTTGTGGCAGGTGGATTTTCTTCTGAATAAAGCCATAAGATTACGTAACCTTTCTTATTTTTTGCTAATGAATATCACTTTCAATTAATCGGTAAAAATTTTTTACTTCCGGCATTTCGCGCACAAACCGTAAAGTTCGAGCTTGTGGCTGTGGATGATGAAACCGTGACTCTCCGCTACCGCCTTCTGCAGGTCCTCGATCGTCTTATTTTCAAATTCGGCTATCGCACCGCAACCGGTGCAGACCAGATGGTCGTGATGCTCGCCTTCCACAAGATATTCATAGCGGGTCTGCCCGTCTCCGAAACGCATGTCATGGGCAATTCCCGACTGGGCAAAAAGTTTCAAAGTCCGGCACACCGTCGCATAACCGATGCTCGGATGCCTGGCCCTTAGTTTCCTGTACAGTTCCTCCACACTCATGTGCCTCTTGGAGGAAAGGAAAAAATCGAGTATGATGTCG
>MICN01000007.1 GCA_001829875.1 Syntrophus sp. GWC2_56_31 | reverse complement strand
GGGGTTTCTCGGCGCCCCTTACCGCCTCGGGGGCTTTTCGATGAAGGGACTTGACTGTTCGGGATTGGTGAAGAAAATCTATCAGACCTTCAACATCGACCTCCCCAGGACGGCCTTTGAACAGTCCCATGTCGGCCTGCGCGTGGCGCGCAGCAAGCTGATCGAGGGAGACCTTCTCTTCTTCAACACTCGAAGGACGCTCGGCCATGTCGGGATATATATCGGCAACAACCAATTCGTCCACGCCTCCTCCCGGAAGCGGGGGGTACGTATCGACAACTTGAATACGCCATACTTCGATAAGCGTTTCGCCCGGGCCGTCCGTCTCAAGGGAAACGATGACAACATGTAGTCATTCCTTAAAAGAGCTCAAGATGCCGGAGAGAAAAAAAATCAAGGTCGTCACCACCCTGGTCGACATGGATGGAGACGAGATGACCCGGATCATATGGTCCATGGTGAAAGAAAAGCTGCTTTTCCCATACCTCGACATGGAACTCGAGTATTACGACCTCCATGTCAAGCGCCGCGATGAGACCGACGACCAGATCACGATCGACGCCGCGGAGGCAATCAAGAAATACGGGGTCGGCGTCAAGTGCGCCACGATCACGCCCAACGGGGACCGCGTCCGTGAATACGGCCTGAAGAAGGCATGGAAGAGCCCCAACGGGACGATCCGGGCAATCCTGGACGGCACGGTCTTCAGGACGCCGATCCTGGTGAAAAACGTCCGCCCCTCGGTTTCCCGCTGGAGGAGACCGATCACCGTCGGCCGCCACGCCTACGGCGACATATATGCCGCCGCGGAGATCCGGATTCCGGACGCCGGACGCGTCGAACTGGTCTACACCCCCGCCGACGGCGGCCAACCGGTCCGAAGGACGATCCACGACTTCACCGGAGCGGGCATCGTCCAGGGTATCCACAACACCGACGCCTCCATCACCTCCTTCGCAAAGGCCTGCTTCACCCTGGCCTTCGACCGGAAGATCGACTTGTGGTTCAGCACGAAGGACACGATCTCGAAGATCTACGATGCCCACTTCCGGGAGCTTTTTGAACAGGAATACATAACGAACTGGAAAGCGAAATTCGCGGCGGCCGGGCTCACCTATTTCTTCACCCTGATCGACGACGCCGTAGCCCGGATCATGAAATCGGAAGGCGGTTTTCTCTGGGCGCTGAAGAACTACGACGGGGACGTCATGTCCGATATGATCGCCTCGGCGTGCGGCAGTCTCGCCATGATGACCTCGGTCCTGGTTTCGCCCCATGGCTGGTTCGAATACGAGGCCGCGCACGGCACGGTCCAGCAGCACTACTACCGCCACCTCAAGGGAGAGGAAACCTCGACCAACCCGATGGCCCTCATCTTCGCCTGGACGGGGGCGCTCCGGACCCGGGGGGCGCTGGATGGGACGCCCGATGTCGCCGCCTTCGCCGAGCGCCTGGAGCAGGCCGCGATCGAAACGGTGGAATCCGGGATCATGACCGGAGATCTCGCGCTGCTCGCCGAAAAGAATCCCCCCCCCCGGAAGGTGCACACGGAGGCATTCATCGACGCAATCGCCGCGAATCTTGACCGGAAGATGATTTGATTGCGGTGAGGTGTATGGAGGACAGACTCAACATCCGGGATATGTCCCTTCCCGAGATCGAGGCCCTCATCACGACGCTGGGCAAAGAGAAGTACCGTGCCCGGCAGATCATGAAATGCCTCTATCAGAAAGGGGCGACCTCCTTTGCGGAGATGACCGCCCTCTCCCGGGAGTTCCGCGCAAGGATGGAAGATCTGGTCGTGATCGCGGAACCTGTGCTTGACCGGATCCAGACCTCGGCCGACGGAACCAAAAAGGCCCTTTTCGGGCTTGCAGACGGCCTTTTCATCGAAAGCGTTCTCATCCCCGGCAGGAACCACTGGACGGCCTGCATCTCCACCCAGGCGGGCTGTGCGATGGGGTGCCTCTTCTGCCTGACCGGCCGCCGGGGGCTGATGCGCAACCTTTCTCCCTCCGAGATCACCGGCCAGATGACGATGCTCCGTCGCTTCACGCCCGAAGGCCCGGAGATCAAGAACATCGTCCTGATGGGGATGGGGGAGCCGCTCGCAAACTACGACCATACGGTGACGGCGATCCGGATCCTCACCTCCGATTACGGCCTCGGCTTCTCCAACCGGAAGATCACCGTCTCGACCTGCGGTCTCGCCCCGCAAATCGTGCGGCTCGGGCGAGACATCTGCGTGAACCTCGCCATCTCGCTCAACGCCCCCGATGACCGCAGGCGAAACGCCCTGATGCCCGTCAATCGCAAATACCCCATCGCGACGCTCCTGGAGGCCTGCCGGGACTACCCCATGCCCGGCCGCCGGATGCTGACTTTCGAATACATCCTCATGGCCGGAGTCAACGACTCCCCCGCGGATGCCCGAAAGCTGGCCCTCCTGCTCAAGAACATCCGTTGTAAACTGAACCTGATCACCTTCAACGAATTCTCCGCATCCCCTTTCCGGACCCCCTCGCCGGAGGCGGTCAGCGCCTTCCAGCAGGTCCTGCTCGATCACCGCTATACGGCCATCCTCCGGGCGAGCCGCGGCCGGGATATTCTCGCCGCCTGCGGTCAGCTGAGCGGGACAAGGGATGCAGAGTGAGGCTGAACAATGGCGGCAACACTTCTGGCCGATCTGGTCGTAATCCTCCACGGCGTCTTTGTTCTCATCGCCGTCCTGGGGGGGTTCCTGGTTTTCCGGTGGCGATGGTGGGCTTGGTTCCATATCCCCGCTTTTCTCTGGGCGGGTTTCATCGAAGCGACCGGCGGGATCTGTCCGCTGACACCGCTGGAAAATAGGCTGCGCACCCTGGGCGGAGAGGCAGCCTACGGGGGAGACTTCATCGACCGCTATCTGACTCCCCTGCTCTACCCGGACGATCTCACACGGGAGATCCAGATCGTTCTCGGGATTTTCGTGATTCTTTTCAACATTGGAATTTACGCGGTGTGCTGGTGCAGGAAAAAATAATTATTTTTTCTTATTTGCCTCCTCCTCGACGAGCCTCCGCTTCGCTTCGCTGATGTAATAGCCGACCTTGTAATCAAGTCCAACGTTCGTATATTCGCGCGCAATCTTTTCAAACCGCAGGAGGGCCGCCTGGTAATGCTTTCTATTGAAGTAGTATTCACCCACATAGAACTCCCGCTCGCCCAGGATCTTCTTGCATCCCCGGGTCATCTTCTCACCCAGGAATGAGAATTTGCTGCCGGGAAAACGCGCTGTCAACCGTTCAAACTCTTTGAGCGCTTTGAACGCCTCCGACTGGTCCCTGTCGATCGTCGAAATCTGATTGAAGTGGCACATCCCGAGCTGATACATGACATAGGAGAGGTTCTCATTTGTCGGGTGAAGATTGATAAATTCTCTATAGGCAAGCGCCGCTTCGGGATAATCCTTGCTGCTGAAATAGGAGTCGGCGATCCCGATCTCCGCCATGAGGGCGAGTGTACTCAGGGGATTCTCCTCCTTGAGCCGCTGGAAGACCTCCACGGATTTCTTGTAACTTCCATTCTGATAGTGCTCCACCCCCAGTTGGTAGAGTCCCTCGGGGGTTGCACGGGTCAGGATTACCTTCTTTTCCCACGGCCAAGTGAGCGTACAACCGGAGTACAGCATCACCAGCACGAAAAGCGCCAACAGAATTCGTTTATTGCGCACAGTATTCACCTTTGGACGGTTCGTCTACAGGGCCTTTTTGATGAACGCCTCCAGGCGTTCCTTCGGTACGAGGCCGACGAGGGTGTCGAGAACCTTCCCCCCTTTGAAGAGGAGCAGAGTCGGAATGCTTCTGACACCATAGGTCCCCGCTGTTTTTTGATTGTCGTCGATGTTGAGCTTCGCTACCTTGAGCTGATCGTGGTACTGACCCGCAAGCGCCTCAACGGCAGGACCGATGGCCTTGCAGGGACCGCACCAGGGCGCCCAGAAGTCGACCAAGGCAGGTTTGTCCGCCTTGAGTATCTCTTCATCAAAATTTGCATCGCTGACCTGTACCAGGAATTCTCCCGCCATAATTCGATCTCCTTTCTATCCTTCTTTGCCGGTTACTATGACACACTCCGCTAAAATATGTCAAGCCCGATACAATCCCCCTCCCCTCAATCCCCTCCCGCCAGGGGAGGGGACATGTGACTTTTTACGAAGCCGTCAGGTCTGCCTTTTGACAGTTGCCGGAATATCTGCTATACGCTCACACCGGATGATGGTGAACATCATGCGGCTTCACCAGGAGCGACAGGGATGAAAATGAAACCTCTGGGCATCATTTCGGGAACCGTCTTTCTGCAGGGGAAAGGAATCTTCGCAGACCTGCGGGAAGAAGAGGTGGAAACCCGATTCGGTCGGGCGCTGGTCTATCGTTCCGCCGATATCGTTTTCATCCCCCGTCACGGGAAAGACCCGCACCGCCATATCCTTCCGCATCTCGTCAACCACCAGGCCAACCTGCAGGCGATGAAAGACCTCGGAGTGAGGGAGATCGTCGGAGTCAATTCGACCGGTTCCCTGAAGCGGCGGCTGAAACCGGGGATGCTCGTCATCCCGGACGATTACCTCATGCCGACGGCAGGACCTTCGATCGTACGGGATAGACCGGTCCATATCACCCCGGTCCTGGATGCGGAGGCGAGGCGCAGATGGCTCGATACGGCCCGGGACTGCGGCATCGCCGTGATCGACGGAGGGATTTACTGGCAGACTACCGGACCCCGTCTCGAAACACGCGCAGAGATTGCGATGATATCTCAATTTGCCGACCTCGTAGGGATGACGATGGCGAGCGAAGCGATCGTCTCGCAGGAGCTGGAGATCCCCTACGCTTCGCTCTGCTCGGTCGATAATTACGCCCACGGCCTCGTCGGGGATAAGGGTGCGACCATGGAGAAGATCCTCCAGTGCGCGCTTCGAAACACCGAGACCATACTCCGGATTCTGACCCATTATCTGACGGCATCGTAAAAAAGAGATATGATTTAGAAGGCGCCGAGCTGGCAGGGCTTGATCCTGATCTTCAGCGCCTCGCATGCGGAAGCGATCTTCAGTCGCGGGACGTTCATCTCGGCGGCGATCTTCCATGCTTCGGCGCAGGAAAGCCCGACGCCGGAAAGGCGGGCGCGGATGGCCTCCTCTAGCTCCGGGGTGAACTTCTCCTCCGGCCGGACGATCTTCCCTTTCTGCTCATAGCCGAAGAGCCCGAGTTGACATCGGCTGATCCTGACCTCCAAAAGATCGAGGGTACGGCCGATCTCCGCCATCGTCGTCCCGAGTATGGCGCAGCCCCCCTCCGCGTCGGCGCAGGCGAGTTTCCCTTCCTCGACCCTCAAACGGACCAGGGCGGAGATCTTCTCGTCCGGGCGTTGACCCGGCGCGTGCTTGGCTGTGTAATGTCCTTTATCGGAGTGTGTCATCGTCTCCTCCTCAACGGTTGGATCAGCTCTTAAACACGGCCTCTACGGAAATGCCGATCCCGCCCCGCACGGCGAAATCGGCGGTCACCTTGCACGAGCGCGGCGCGAGTGCGCTGACGATGTCGTCCAAAATAACATTGACGACGTGCTCGTGGAACGTCCCTTCATTGCGGAACGCGCGGAGATAAAGCTTGAGGGATTTTGATTCGAGAACATACTTATCCGGGATATACTGGATCTTCAGTTTCGCGAAATCGGGCTGCCCGGTCAACGGACAGACGCAGGTAAATTCCTCGGTATGCATCGTGACCCAATAATCCCGCTCCGGGTGATGATTGGGAAATGTCTCCAGTTTTCGACCGGGGATGCCCTTTTTCCCCCCAAGGATCGTCAAGTGTTTCAGGTCCGATTTTGTCGTCAGCTTTTTTCGCATAGACGATCATCCCTTGTAAACAGTGTTCCTTATCTTCGCTCCCGTCCACCTCATCATACACTCCTGTAAGATGCATCCCTCATCGGGATGTTACGAAGGCGGGCTTCTCATGTCAAGGAGTTTTATCGAGTTTTATCGAAAATTCCTTGACGTCCAATCTCCTCCCCATTATACTCATACCGTTTAAAAAAGCTGAAAAAGCAAGCGAAGCTCCCCCCCACAGGGCGGGGCTTGCGGGATGCGCTCCCGGTCAAACGAAAACCCTCGCATGGTCCGTCCATGAATGATTCCAGAGAAAGGACGATAGGAGAAGCGGCCGTATCCGGAAGGATGGGCGCAAACCCCTCGCCGGCCGGATCTCTGCACGTATTACCGGTCATCACCGTTCTGAACCTGATCAGGATGAATCTCGGGATGTACCCGCCAGGCCACACGCGAATCACGGAAAGCATCGATTATACCTTTGATATGATACAGAAGCTCCTCCGAGAGAAGAACGAACTGTTCATCGGCTTTGCCGGCGATACCCTCTCTTTTGGCGAAACCGCGACGGCTAAGGAGCATAAAAACGGCGCCTTTCAGGATTATGCACGCTGCCTGAACCATCTCCGTATTGTCGCTTTCACCCTGCACCGTGGCTTAAGGAAACAGGACCTGCTGGAGTTCAACCGCATTTTATCGGCCAAACCGGCGGATATCTGGGCCATGGGTAAAATCGAATCGGTATTTGAACGCGCCGGGATCACGGGGATCAAGGTAAAGGTCGTCGACGAGGACCATTTTCGTCTGGAGGGGAAGAAGGAGTTCACCCAAACTAGGGTCGATCCGAATGTAAAAGATGTACATTTTTGGGAAGGATTCTTTGCCCATCTGAAGGCGGAGGCATTGAAGCGTCGCCAAGACGGCGGTTTCCCGCCGGATCCGGGGAGCATGGACCCGGCCGAAGCCATCCGCTTTCTCAACAAACAGCGCGAGCAGTGGCCTTCGGCCGTCTTGAGTTATGAGAAGATGGTCCATGATTATTTTTCTGAAATATCAAAAGGAAGGCAGGTCGGCGCCGAAAAGCTTGACCGGTTGACCAGCGTCAACTCTCTCGTTGCTCACTTCCATACCGATTTGAGAAAACAGATGATCGACGTCGTGGAGAGGCAGTTCGCCGTTCACCCTAATACCGCGCTTGTCGCTGAGAACCTGAAGTGTTTTCCCGAGGAACTGTTCAGAGAGATTATCCGTCAGACGAGCGAGAGGGGCTCTCAGATCTCTCCCGCTCTCGTCAATCTCCTCAAGAAAATGACGGGCACCCAAGATGCGCCGGGTTCGACCGATCCGGGAATGGAAAAGGATTTCTCATCCGCGGATATGCAAACCCTTCTCAATCGTGAGAAATATGAGAAATATGTCCCCGAAGACTATGACCGGTTATTAAAGAAGGCGGCGGTGACCCCGTTTTCCGGCGAGGAGAGTGATGAATCTCCATTCCCCGTCGACGAGTATCTGAAAACCCTCACCCATGAAGCGGTCGATTTCCGGATCTGTCGCTTCATTCACTCCCTGATGGACAAGCAGATCACCGACGAGGAATACTTTGCCTGTTACGCGAAACTGGCGCGGTCCATTCCGGAACTTCTCAAGGGGGGGCAATTTCCATTTCTGACAGCCCTGATGGAGACCCTTCACCATCATGCCCGCGAAAAACCGAGTGAACCGATCCGCCAAAAGGCCGTGTCGCTTCTGCGATCCCTGATGAACAAGGAAACCATCGCCAGGCATGTGGCGCCGTTTATCCTCCATGGAGCGGGGAACCTTTCAGAACTGAAGACATTTCTCATCTCCAGCGGTGTGCAGAACCTCTCCTGGCTTTTCGATCTGTACCTGGATCCGAAGGAAACTTCGCCGACAACGATCATCGAAACCATGAAAGGATTTGGAAGAAACACGACCGAAGAGGCTGTGAAACGCCTTTCCGGCCGTGATTCGCGTACGATCATCAGGTTATTGACGCTTCTGCGTGAAATGGCCGACAAATCCGCGGCGTCATCCCTGAAAAACCTCTTTCACCATGAGGATTGGAAGGTGAGGCGGGAGGTCATAAAAACGCTTGCTGAATTTGGTGATCCCGCCGTCATCGGGCTGTTGCGGAAAAGCCTGAAAGCCGAAAACCATCAGGAGGTACTGGAGGCTGTAAACCTCTCCTGTCGTTACAGGGTCAATGATTTGCTGGAGGATTTGACCTCTATGCTCAAAACCGTTGTCATTCGTAAAGAGAGCGCCATATTGAACGAATGGATTATCGGCGAACTTGCAAAAACACGAAATCCGTCGGTCATCCCTCAGTTGGAAAGGATCGCAGCGGCATGGTTCTCGTTATCCCCGAAATATTTTTCCCGGATGAAGGTCGTACTCTATCAGAATCTCCACAATTTCCCCAAAAATCAGATCTTGAAGCTTCTGCAAAAGGGATATAAATCCAGAAACAAGGAGATCAGGATGGCCTGTGTAAAGATT
>MICN01000006.1 GCA_001829875.1 Syntrophus sp. GWC2_56_31 | reverse complement strand
CTTTTGATGAACAGAAAAAGCGGACAACTCATGTGCTACAAAACCGGACAATTCTATTTACTCTTGACAGGCTGTCAAAATCCTCTTGACACACACGATCCTTCTTTCTATACTCTCGTAGCATGGATGCAATACCCTCGCGGGTCCTACCACAAAAGAACCGTACCACAAAAGAACCGTACCTTAAATCAGTGGCTAAAGGAGGAAAAGAAATGAAGATGAATTTCAGAAAGCAGAGCGCGTATTTGGCCGGGGTTGCGACGTTCGTCGTGAGTTTGTTCGTTGCGGTGGAGCTCCAAGCAGCCGGTGTAACCCAGATCACTGTCACCGGGGCGGGCAAGGGGGCAAATGCTTACCGCGCGCTCGCGGCGGTCGCCGAAGTGGTCAACAAGAACAGCAAGACGGTGCAGGCTACGAATCGTGAATCGGGGGGGTTCGTGGAGGGCACCCGGCTTGTAGCCGGCAACAGGGTTCAGGTCGCTATGTCGAGCGGTCCTTTCGCGGACTTCTGGCAGCGAAAGCTGACCCCCTTCGAACGAGACACCATACCCCGGGACAGCCTGCGCGGTGTGGGCCCTTCGGGCGACTCCATTCTCCAGATCGCGGTGCTGAAGGACAGCGACATTAAGACCTTCATGGACCTCAAGGGCAAACGTGTGAACCTGGGTCCCAAGGGGAGCAACTCCTACTGGATGATCGAGTTCGCTCTCAAGCAGGCGGGCATACTGGATACGGTCCGTAAGGACAGCCTGAACTGGAACGATGCCGCCACCTACATGATTGATCACAAGCTCGATGCGTTCGGCATCCCCAACCCCATCGGGGCGCCCGCTATTCTCCAGGCCTCCTACAGCGCACCCATCCGGATCCTCACTCTGCCCGATGCGGTGATCCAGAAGTTCGTGGATTTCAGCCCCGGCTATTACAAGGACACCCTCAACCCGGGAACGCTATACAAAGGAATGGAGAACCAGACCTTCACGACCGTTGTCTACATGTCCATGCTCGTTGCGAATAAGGACGTCCCCGACGACGTGATCTATGAGGTGACGCGGCATAGTTACGACCCGAAGAACCGCGATACCATGGTGAACATCGCAGTCGGCTGGAAGAGCGGCCTGGAACAGGCAAAGGATGCGAAATTCATCGAGATTATGAAACTCTGTGGAATGAAACTCCATCCGGGCGCTGCCCGGTACTGGAAGGAGAAAGGGTTCAAGGTGGATTAACATTTCAGAATAAAAGGAGGGAAAACCCATGAAGAAGAGTTTCCGTGAGAAAAGTATGATTTTGGCCGGTATGACGCTTCTCGCCACGAGCTTCTTCGCGACGGCGGAGCTCAGCGCGCAAGCCACCCAGGTCACTGTCACGGGGGCGGGCAAGGGCGCATGGGCCTATGTCGGCATGGCCGCAGTCACAGAGGTGGTGAACCGAAACAGCAAGACGATCCAGGTGACGAACCGCGAGTCGGGGGGGTTCGTCGAGGGAACGCGGCTCGTCGGGACGAATCGGGTTCAGGTCGCCATGACGAATGGTCCATTTGTCGATAGCTGGCAGACGAAAAAGGACCCCTTTGTGCGAGACACGGGTCCTCGGGACACGATCCGCGGGGTGGGGCCGTCGAGTGTGTCCTTTCTCCACATTGCGGTATTGAAGGAGAGCAATATCAAGACCTTCATGGACCTCAAGGGCAAACGCGTCAGCCTGGGGCCGAAAGGGAGCAACTCCTTCTGGATGATCGGGTTCGCCCTGAAGGCAGCCGGCATCCTTGACACGGTGCGTCAGGACAGCCTCAACTGGAACGATGGGGCGACCTACATGGTGGATCGCAAGCTCGATGCCTTCGGGATTCCCAACCCCCTGCCGGGGCCTGCCATCCTTCAGGCCTCCTACAGCGCGCCCATACGGATCCTCGATCTCCCCGATCAGGTGATCGACAAGTTCATCGAGTTCAGTCCCGGCTATCACAAAGAGGCTGCCAATTGCAGGAACCTTTATAAGGGAATGGAGAACCAGAGCTTCATGTCCGTAGCCTACATGATTATGCTTGTCGCTCACAAGGACGTTCCGGACGACATCGTCTACGAGATGGTCCGTCATACCTACGATCCGAAGAACCACGACCTGATGGTGAACATTGCCAAGGGCTGGGAAGAAGGGCTGGCGCGGGCGAAAAACCCGGAGTGGCTCGGACGATTGAAGGCTGCCGGAGTGAAGCTTCATCCGGGAGCGGCCCGGTACTGGAAGGAGAAGGGATTCAAGGTAGATTGACGTCGAGCCGTCGATCGATATTCAGTGAAAGGCGGAGCGGCGCCCCCGGCGAGCCGTACAACTATCCGGGGGCAACCATTCATTTCAGCATTACGGGCGCCAAACGCTGTCGGGGCCGCGCTACTTTCTGACCGGGTGGGGTAGGGAAAGGAGCAAATAGAATGGGTGCAAAAGGGAGTGAGAGTTTAATATTCAGATTCTTGAAGATGGCTATCTCCCCGGAGACCAAGCCCAGGCGGGACTTCGCTCCGGGTTTCCAGAAGGAGGGCCTTCCCCTCTGGGGGGTCCTGACAGCCCTTCTCCTCGCGTACCAGCTCCTGATAGGAGGGAGGACTTACACCCTGTTTCTCCCGGACGTCGTCACCTGGAATTGGCAGGAGCTCTCGTTGCCCCTCCTGGACATCTGGACCTTTCCCATCTTTTTCTTCTATGTGACCGGGGTCTGTCTTTTCCCAAAGGTCGCCATCCGACTCTCTGCCATCGCCTTCGGCGCCTATTTCATTTATGGAGCGGCCAACGGGGGCCCGGTAGACCTTCTCTTCGGTTTGGGGGGGGTCCTTAACTATTTCCTCAGCCCGTTGCTTCCCGCCGGAGCGAAAGGGGTGATCACCTGGCTGTCGGATTCGGTCAAGTTCCCTTCCCTGGAGTTCTATGCGTTCCACTACTACCTTAGCCTCTATATCTTCTTCACCGCCATCCTCACGTTCCTCTGCTATCCCGCCCGGGAGGGTTCGCCCCGCCACCGGCCTTCCTCGGTGGATATCCTCCTTTTCGTCATTGCTCTCATCATACTCTTCAACTACGTCCTGAATTTCGCCGACCGTGGGGAGAGGGCGGGCATTGTCGAATGGCACGACGTCATCATGGGGTTCCTCGCCCTTGTGATCTCCATCGAGATGTGCCGTCGCATGATCGGCTGGGTGCTCCCCATACTTGGCATCCTCTTCTGCTTTTACGCCGTTTACGGCCATCTTATGCCGGGCCGGTTGCAGCACGCGGGCTTCTCCTTCAACGAGGTTATGGCCTTCCTCTTCGGGTCGGAAGGCGTCTTCGGTGTCGTCGCCGGCGTGTATGCAAGCTACGTCTTTCTTTTCATCGTGTTTGGCGTCTTTCTTGAGATGACCAAGGTGGGGGACGTCTTCGTAAAGCTGTCCTTCGCCCTCGTGGGCCATTTGCGGGGTGGGCCCGCGAAGGCGGCCGTCATCTCCAGCGGCCTGGTGGGCATGATCTGCGGGAGCGGAGTCCCAAATATCGTCATCACGGGCACCTTTACCATCCCCATGATGAAGCGGGCAGGCTTCTTGCCCCACTTCGCCGCGGCGGTGGAGGCTGTCGCCTCAATCGGCGGCATCCTTATGCCGCCGGTCATGGGCTCGGCGGCCTTCCTCATGGCGGCCTTCACCGAGATCGACTACAACTACATCGCCCTGGTCGCGTTTGTGCCGGCCGTGATGTACTACTTCCAGGCCTACATGTCGGTGCACCACCGGGCGGGGCTGCGGGGCATTCACGGAATACCGAGAGAGGAGCTCCCCCGGCTCGGCACCGTGCTCAAAGAAGAGGGATACCTTCTCCTTCCCGTCCTCATTCTCGTCCTTCGCCTCGTCATCGGCCGCTCTCCCTTCGACGCCGCCCTGTGGGCCATCGTCTCGGCCATCTTTCTTGGATTCTTTCGCGAGGACACCCGCATGATGGGGCTTCCGCCGATGATCGCCCGCGCCTTGAGGGTCCCGGCATGGCGCACCGATGTCGACCGGGCAAGGGTGCGTGCGGAGTGTGTAAGGGGGAACCTGATTAAGGCGAATCGCCCGACCGAGGAGATCGATGCCGAATACCGAAGGATTGTCGATGAGGCAATGGCTGCACCCCCGAGCGGGTTCTTTAGGGAGAACTGGATGCTCGGGGCAGGAGCGGGGCTCTTTGCAGTGCTTCTGGTGGCAGGCTTCGGCTTGGGCTTTTCCCTCTTCTGGGGCATTGCCTCGGCAATGGTTCTCTCCTCGCCAAGGATCCTTGAGACCTTTGAAAGAGGGGCCATGAACTCCCTCGTCATCGGCGTCACTGCGGGCGTCGTGGGGGTCATGCTGGGGGGAATCTCGGTCCCCGGCCTTGGGTTAAAGTTCCCTTCCATCGTCATTGGCTACTCGACCGTCTTCGTGGACCTGTTCGGTTGGACAGGATCGGAGCTGTGGATGGCCATTATCCTTATCGGGGCGGCGGCCTATGTGATGGGAATGGGGATGACGGCCTCGGCGGCTTACGTCCTTCTCTCCGTCCTGGCTGTCCCCGCCTTGATCCAACTTGGAGTGCCCCTCCTGAACGCGCACATGCTCACCTTCTGGTTCACCATCACCGCGCCGCTCACTCCCCCTTTCGCACTCGGGGCCTTCGTCGCAGCGGGGATTGCGGGCTGTGATCCCATGAAGACCGGCTTCACCGCCGTGCGTCTGGCCTGGGCGCTCTACATCGTCCCTTTCCTTATGGCCTATCAGCCCATCCTCATGAACAAGGAAGCTTCCTGGACCGCGATCATTGTGTGTTGGGTGACGGGCTTCATGGGCTTCTACTGCAGCGCTGCAGGGCTGGAGGGGTTCCTGCGCCGCAAGCTCATGGTCCCCGAGCGCGTGATTTTCCTGGCAGCTGCGGCCCTCCTTTACTCTCTCAATACGTGGGCAATCACGGTTGGAACTGTCCTGATGGTTTTGGGAATCGTCATTCAGTACCGTTACACGCCGGCAAGCGACTTGACTGCGTGCCTGGAGCCTGCCGGAAATCCCTCTACACCGAGGGAAAATCCGCTGCCGCCGCGCCGGGATCCGCCGCTCTAACCGGCGCCTAAGAGGTCTCAAGATGGCCAGGAGCATACGCCTTCTTTATACATCACTCACAGATGGATAGTGATCTGAGATCGATTGGATTGTAGTGATAGGAATGGGAAATCGGGCGGAGGTTTCGACCTCCGCCCGATCAATCCCCTTGAATCGTTCGGCTGCCGTATCCAGCGTCTCATCCCAGGGGATCCTTTGCCAACGGCCTTCCCCGCGTTTTCCGATCCGCTTCATTGGAAACGGGAGAAGGTCAGGCGTCCGTCCCGGAATCGGTAATCATGCAAATCGCGGGTCTTTCCACAAGGGAAATGTTTCTCCGATATGACACCGTTGATGCGAAGGATACCCGGAAAGCCGTTGACCAAATGGAAGGCTTTCTGAAAAGTGTTGAGCAAACCGTTGACCAAGTGCCCTTAAAAGCAAAAGAGGGTTAACCGATGTATCGGCTAACCCCCTGTTTTCTCGTATGGTGCCGAAGCCGGGACTTGAACCCGGACGGGTTTTGCCCACTACCCCCTCAAGATAGCGTGTCTACCAGATTCCACCACTTCGGCATTCCCATTGTCTCCGGAAGCGGTTTCCCTTTTGTCCGGAGTTGACCGGGAGGACAACCCGGATGCCCCGCCCCGGGGGCGGGTGTTTCACTTCCGTCGCGAACCTACCCGTTTGGGAAGACTTTGTCAATATCAAAAGAGCCGGCATCCGCCCTCCGGTAACGAGGTCTATTTTGCCGTCTGAGGTGCGGCCGGGGCCGCTGCCGGTTGCCCCGCGGGCGCTGCGGGTATTTTTGTCTGCGCTGAAGGCCGTGCGGCTCCCTCCATAAGCGAACTCCCTTTGCGGGAGGCCGTATAGGAGAGGCTGAATGAGGTCAGCATGAAGATGACGGCGACGATGGTCGTCATCTTCCCGAGAAATGTTCCTGGGCCGCTGCTCCCGAAGATCGTCTGGCTGGAGCCTCCGAAAACAGCGCCCATGTTGGCGCCCTTGCCCGCCTGCAGCAGCACGACGAGGATCAGGACGATACAGACGGTGACATGTACGATGGTGATGATAATTTGCACTTTTTTATACCCCTTTGAAATTAGGAAATTAGGGACGGAGCCCCTAATTTCCTATGATCCGGATGAAGGAATCGACGTCCAGGCTCGCTCCGCCGATCAAACCCCCGTTGATGTCCGGTTGCGCCATCAGTCCGGCGATGTTCGCCGGCGTGACACTGCCTCCGTAAAGAATCGCCAGCGTTGCCGCACATTCCGGGCCGTATCGGCCGGCGATCCATTCCCGGATGAACCGATGAACCCTCTCGGCCTGCTCGGGGCTCGCCGTTTTGCCCGTGCCGATTGCCCATACCGGTTCGTAGGCAATTGCAAGGCGAACTATATCATCGGCGGTCAAATTATTCAATCCCTCTTTTAGCTGATGTGCGATGACCGTTTCCGTCTCGTCTTCTTCCCGCTGTCGGAGCGACTCCCCGATACAGAAGATCGGTTTCAGGCCTGTGGTGAGGGCGGCCTGGAGCTTGCGGTTGATACGGTCGTCGCCTTCGCCGAAGAGGGTGCGTCGCTCCGAATGGCCGATGATGACCGCGGTGCAGCCTGCCTCGCGGAGCATCCCGCCGGAAATCTCGCCGGTATAGGCGCCCTTTTCAGCCTCATGGAGATTCTGGGCGCACAGAGCGATGAAGGATCCCCGGATGGCCTCCGCCACTGCCTGGAGCGCCGTGAAGGGAGGGGCGATGATCACTTCGGGCCCGGGGGCGGTGTCGTATGCCGCCAGGAGGCGCACGGCGAATGCGACCGACTCCGCGACGGTCTTGTTCATCTTCCAGTTTCCCGCGATGACCGGTCGAATCATGTCAGGCTCCGAATGACCGGCGGCCGACATACAGGGCCAAATCCCTCATCCGGCACGCATAGCCGCTTTCGTTGTCGTACCAGGCGAAGACCTTGAGGAAATTGCCGTCGATCACCGCCGTCAGGGGGGCATCCACGATCGCCGAAAACGGGCTGCCCGTGAAATCGATGGAGACCAGTTCCTCCTCGGTGACGTCGATGATCCCCTTCATTTTGCCCCCTGCCGCGGTTTTCAGCGCTCCGTTGACCTCGCCGATAGTGACGTTCCGTTCGACCTCCACCGCCAGATCGACGATGGATACATTGGGTGTCGGAACGCGCAGCGCGACTCCGTCGAGCTTGCCCTTGAGAGCCGGTATCACCTCGGCGACCGCCTTGGCCGCGCCGGTAGAGGTCGGCACGATAGAGAGGGCCGCCGCCCGGCCTCTTCTAAGGTCCTTGTGGGAGCCGTCTAGGAGCCGCTGGTCCATGGTGTAGGAGTGGACCGTCGTGATCATCCCCCTGCGGATGACGAACTCATCGTGAAGGACCTTGGCCACCGGGGCAAGACAGTTTGTCGTGCAGGAGGCGTTGGAAATGATATGGTGCTTCTGCGGGTCGAAGGTCTCTTCATTCACCCCCATGACGAACGTCCCGTCGACCCCCTTGCCGGGGACCGCCAGGATCACCTTCTTCGCACCGGCCGCGAGATGGCCGGTCAGGTCGTCTTTCTTCCGAAACTTTCCCGTCGAATCGAGAACGATGTCGATATCCAGCTTTTTCCAGGGGAGATCCGAAAGCGGCGAGGTCACCGTCGTGATCAGAATCTTCTTCCCGTTCACTACGAGATAGCCGTCCTGCACCCCCACATCGGCTCCGAACTTTCCGTGAACCGAGTCGTACTTGAGCAGATGGGCCAGATTGTCGGGTTTCGCCCGGGAATTGATCGCCACGATATCGATCTCGTCGTAGCCGAGACACGCCTTGACAATATATCTGCCCACTCTGCCGAAACCGTTGATCGCGACCCTGATTGCCATGACCGACCTCCTTGGGAAAGCAGATTTTAAAATCGATAGCGAATCATAATCAGTCGGCCCATTTTAGTCAATATTTTTCAGCGGCTTATCTTTACACCGGTCCGGTCGCAGTAATCCGCCACCGGGCAGCCGCTGCAAAGGGGTGAAATCGGACGGCAGGTGTTCCTCCCGAATGCGACAAGTAGGGTATTGTATCGCAGCCAGTATTCGGCGGGGAGCTTCGCCCGGAGGGCAAACTCAGTCTCCTCGGGGGTTTTCGTCCGGACATAGCCGAGGCGGTTGGAGATCCTGTGGACATGGGTATCCACGCAGAGTCCGGCCCCTCCGAACCCGAGAGCGACGACAAGGTTCGCCGTCTTTCGGCCCACCCCTTTGAGTGTGAGGAGTGCATCGAGGGTGTCCGGGACGCGGGAATGAAAACGGTCGATCAGCTCACGGCAGACATGGAGAATCGTCTCGGCCTTGTTCCGGTAGAATCCGACGGGGTAGATCGCCCTCCGGATCTCCTCCGAGGAAAGCCCGATCATCTCCTCCGGTGTGGCGGCCAGGGCGAAGAGCCTTTCGGCGGCCGCCTCCGTCACCTCGTCCTTCGTCCGGAGGCTCAGGAGTGTGGAGATCAGTATCTCAAAGGGGTCGCGCTTCTCATCGGCGAGCCGGGAGACGATGGGGAGGGCGCGGTTTTCGAGCTCGCTTTCAAGGAGGCGGACGATCTCCGCCATATGGCGGTCATCCATAGGCGTCCTTCAAATTCACACGATTAACCGTAACGGCGTCGTAAAAAGCCCGCAGGCAAGGCGCACGAGTCCTGAGGAATGAGGCGTACTGTTGCGTACGCCTCAATGACGAAGGATGAAGCGCAACGCAGCATCCGGGTTTTTTACGATGCCGTCAATCGTAACCTTCGTCGTTGGCCAGCATGTCCAAGTGGAGCGTGGCGATATCCTCCACGTCCATGTTCGCCTTTTCCTTGGTATCGCGGAAATCGACGATCTTGATGTACCGTTTGCACTCATTGCAGACGTCGACGCGGTAACGGCTGTCCTCTTCGATAGTAAAATAGGCGAGGGTTTGTTGCTCCTCATTACCGCAGAAGGGGCATTTGATCCGCCGATAATCCCACTCGAATCCGCACTGGTTGCAGTAGAGGTAGCGGGTTCCCTCATCATCCCGGATCTCGCCGATCTTGGGTTCCCGGCCGCAGATGGGACAGTAGCCCTCGGACCAATCCGACTTCCTGACGACGTCGCCGTAAGCCTGAACAACATTCTCCAGGGCAGGTCTCAGGCTCTCTTCGATGAAGAGTTCCACCAGATCGTAGGAATTCTCCTCCTCATCCTCCTCGTCCGCGGCCGCATTTTCTTCCACAGGCAGGGGGTTGAATGATTCGTAGATCAGGTCGTTGAAGTCGATCTCGTCCTCACGAATTTTTCTCGCCATTTCTCGCGTTTCGCCGGGCGACCGTTTTTCTGCGATCTCGAGTAGGGCCAAGAAATAGTCCTTGGATTCGGTGAGATCGTAGGCGACCGAGGAAAAGTCAACAAGCGGAAGGCCGCCGGCCATTTTGGCGGCAACCAGTCTTTCCTCGACAGGGAAGATCTCTCTTTTCATCCGGTGGCGGTGCTCTTCCCTGAGGATCAGGATCTCTTCAAGAATTTCCAACAACTCCCTGTAGTGGGGGTTGATGTTCTTATACGTCTGTATGTTCTGCAATGAGTCTTTAAGTATCTTATCCATTACGGCCGTTCTCCTTCGATTTTGCGAAGCAGGGGCTCTATATCCGCTTTTCTCTACAAGTTCAAGGAATAATTGTAACTAACGGGAATAAAAGGGTTATAAGGGCTTCGCTCATGAACGTCCCGGATGTCGGGCTTTAGAACGCGCCATTAAATCTTTCCAGCAATCCAAAAGGCACGAGACCCATGTAGAGGATCATGAATATCAGGGCGTAGCAGAGGGCTTTTTCGTGGAACAACATCTGGATTGGCGGGAAGGCGCCCGGTTCTTTGGAGTAACTCATCCGCACCAGGTTCAGGTAATAGAATATGGAGATCACGGTGTTGACCGCGCCGATGATGACGATGGCGAGATACCCCTCTTTGAAGGCGCTGACGAAAAGGAAAAACTTCCCGGTAAAGCCGCCCGTTGGGGGGATGCCCGCCAGCGAGAAAGCGGAGACGGCAAGGGTGACAGCGAGAAGAGGCGACCTTTTTGAAAGCCCCGCGAGATCCTCCACCAGGACATTGTCGCCGTTTTTCGACAGCAGGGTGATCACATAGAAACCGCCCAGGTTCATGAACAGATAGATGGTGATATAAAAGATCGCCGCCGCGCCGCCGCCGCTGTTCAGCGAGATGATGCCCAGCATCAGGTAACCCGCGTGGGCGATGCCGGAATAGGCGAGGAGCCGTTTGACGTCCTTTTGAACCAGGCCGGCAAGGTTTCCTGCGGTCATCGACAGGGCCGCAAGGATGATCAGGATGCCGGTAAGTTGGGGGGGAAGGGAAGGCGTCAGCATGGCGATCCTGATCAGCAGGGCCACCGCGGCAATCTTGGGAACCGTGGCGATGAATGTCGTCGTCGTGTTCGAGGCGCCCTCGTATATGTCGGGCGCCCAGAAATGCATCGGGAAGAGCGAAAGCTTGAAGAAAAAACCGATCATGGTGAGCGTCAGAGCAAGAACGCCCACCGGCTGAAAAATGAACTCCGGAAGCGCCCGGATGATGTCGGCCAGAAAGGTGGATCCGGCCATCCCGTACAGGTAACCCATCCCGAAGAGCATGACGCCCGTGGATACGGCGCCGAAGAAGAGATATTTCACCGATGCTTCCAGCTGTAGTTTCGTCTGCGACTTGCGCAGGGGGACAATGGCATAGAGACTGAAGGAGGAGATTTCCAGGCTGATCACGATAGAGATCAGCTCTACGGCGCTGGCCATCATCATCAGGCCCAGCGTGGAAAAAGATAAAAACATGAAGAAGTCCGGCAAATAAGCGCTGTCCACTTCCTCATCGCTGCCGAACATGAAAACCACGAAGGCGAAGCCGGCGGACAGGAGCGCCTTGAAGATCTGCGAAAAAAGATCCACGTGGTAGGCGCCGAAAAACAAATTTCCTTCCCCTGAAACCCCAAGCAGGGAAAGGACGAATCCCGCGAGGGCCATCGCTCGAGCCCAGAAAAAATGCGTTTCCTTCCTGCCGGCAAGCGACAGGAACAGAAAAACAACCGAAAATAAAAGCATTGCCGATTCAGGGAGCAACAACATCATAAGCTAACCCCTTTAATGCGAAAAACCTTGCAGTTGCCTGAGCAGATGGCCAAGCGTGTTTTCCATCATCCGGACCAGGGGACGGGGAAAGATCCCGACCCAGAGCACGAAGACGCCCAAGGGCAACAGATAGATAATCTCCCGGAGATTCATGTCCCGCAGCGCTCTTTTATCCTCCCTGCCCCAGGCGATCGCCTTGAGTAACCGGAGCATGTAGGCGGCCGCCAGGACAGCGCCCACCACCGCCAGGAATCCCGCCGTCCGACTCCAGGCAAACGCGCTCACGAGGACATAGAGTTCGCCCACGAAGTTGTTGGTACCGGGAAACCCGAAGGAGGATATGGCAAACAACCCGAAAAATCCGACATAGACGGGCATGATCCTGCCCAGGCCCGAGTTATCGTATATCTCGCGGCTGTGGGTCCTCTCGTACACAATGCCCACGGAGAGGAAAAGCGCCCCCGTGGTGATGCCGTGGTTGATCATCTGGAGCATCGCCCCTTCGAAGCCGAGTTGGGTAAATGTAAATATTCCCAGCGTGACGAATCCCATGTGGGCCACGCTGGAATAAGCGATCAGCTTCTTCATGTCGGTCTGGCTCAGACAGACAAAACCGCCGTAGACGATGGCGATGACGGAGAGGGCAACGACGTAAGGGGCGAAGGTGAAACTCGCCGCCGGGGTGATGGGGAGAGCGAATCTGAGAAATCCGTATGTGCCCATCTTCAGGAGGATACTGGCCAGAAGTACGCTGCCCGCAGTGGGCGCCTCCGTATGCGCCGCCGGGAGCCATGTGTGGAACGGAAACATGGGGACCTTGATGGCAAAGGCGATGGCGAAGGCCAAGAAGACCCAGACCTGGAAATTAAAGGTGTAATTCCTGAACATCGCCTCGGGGATGCTGAACGTGCCGTTGACAAGGTACAGGGCGATGATGGCGACCAGCAGAAATACGCTCCCGAACAGGGTGTAGATGAAGAACTTTATGGAGGCGTAATCCCTTTTCGGTCCGCCCCATACGGCGATGAGGAGATACATGGGGATAAGCATCGCTTCCCAGAAGACGTAGAACAGGATGAAATCGAGCGAACAGAACACCCCGATCATGGCGGTTTCCATGAGCAGGACGCAGATCATGAATTCCTTGACCCGATCCGTAATCGCCGTCCAGGAGCACAGGACGCAGGCCGGGGTGATCAGGGCGGTCAGGACGATGAGAAGGATCGTTATACCGTCGATACCCAGGGTATAGCTTATCCGATACCTCGGTATCCAGGAAAGCGATTCCCCGAATTGGAAGAGGGGCGTCTGCGGGTCGAAATGGGCGTAAAGCGCCAGGGACAGAAAGAGGGTGGCGATGCTCGTGATCAGCGCCGTGACCTTGATAGCCCCTTCCCCTCTCATAAAAAGAATCAGCGCGATTCCCAAAAGCGGAAGAAAAATGATCGTCGACAGTATGGGAAAATCGAGAGGATTCATTATCAGGTACTTTTCCATGCGTCCCATTCCTTAAAACTCGTTTTTCACGGCCTATATGACCGCAAACAACAACACCACCACGAAGAAAATGATGAGCGATAAAGCGATGTACGTTTGTATCCTGCCCGTCTGAAGTCTCCTCACCGTTGAACCGAGGTCCATGGTGGATGCCGCCGAACCGTCCACGATGCCGTCGATCACCTGCCGGTCGAATCCGTAAGACAAATCCGCGCTTTTGAAAAGCGCCCGGAGTCCCAGTGTCCGGTACAATTCCCCCCAGAGGTTGTCGAAAACGGCGATCACCTTGTCGTCGAATCTCAGGAAATGCCAGACGGCCTTTCGGTAGAAGTAGTCCACGTCGAGATTGATCTTTTCTTCCGGAGAAAGTTTGGCCAAAAGCAGGAAAAAGACCAGGCCCGTAAAGGAGAGGATCTGCAGCGCCTCGGAGAGGTGGTGCAGATTGTAGGGGCGGTAATCCGAGGCAAAAGGCAGCAGGACATAGAGCGCGTCGGGATAGACGCCGATGACCAGGCACAACAGGGAAGTGATCCCCATGGCCCAGAGCATGTTTGCCGGCGGTTCCTTTGCCGCCACCGGCTCTCCCTTTCCGAAGAAGGCGAAGTAGGTCACCTTCAATCCGACGGAGAGGAACGTCCCTATTCCCGCCAGGTTGAGGAAGTTCATCAGCCAAAGCCTCCCCTCCTGATGGGCCGCGGCCACGATCATGGATTTGCTCACGAAGCCGCTGAACAGGGGGAATCCCGCGATGGAGACCGCCCCGACGATATAAAAGATCATCGTCAGCGGCATGGTTCTGTAGAGACCCCCCAACTGGGTCAGCTTCGCCGTTCCCGTCATAAACAGGACGGCGCCGGCCCCCATGAAGAGGAGCGCCTTGTAGAGGATGTGGGCGAAGGCGTGGGCCGCCGCCCCGTTCAGCGCCAGGTGCGTCCCGATGCCTATACCGGCGACCATGTATCCCACCTGGCTGATGATGTGATAGGCGAGCACCCGCCGGATGTCGTTTTCGATCACGGCGTAGCAGACCCCGAAGACCGTCATGGCAGTGCCCATAATGGCCAGCACCTCGAACCCGGCGAACCCGCGCGCCAGGACATATACGGCCGTTTTCGTCGTAAAGGCGCAGAGGAATACGGCGCCCTCGACGGTGGCTTCGGGATAGGCGTCGGGAAGCCAGGCGTGCAGCGGCAGTACGGCGGCATTCAGGGCAAAACCCCAGAGGATCAGATATTCGGCGAGACCCGCGTTTCCCGGAGCGATGCTGTTGAAGGCGAAGCTGCCCGTTTTATAATAGGTGAGCATCATGCCGGTAAAAAACAAAAGCCCGCCGAAGACATGAACGAGGAGGTAGCGGAAACCGGCGTCCAGTGCATTTTTCGTCCTCCGGTACCAGATCAGGAAGACGGAGGAAAAGGCCATGATCTCCCAGAAGATGAACAAGGTGAAATAATCGCCGGCAAAAATGGCCCCCAGCGAACTTCCCACATACAGGAATCCGGCGATGTGGTGCCCGCTTTCCTCCCTATGGAGCGAATAAAGGGCGCCGAGAAAGGCCATGATGGTGAATACCCAGGCGAATATCAGGCTGAGTTTATCCACCCGTCCGAAGACGCCGTCGACATTCAAAAAGCGGTACTGACCATAGATCCCCTGCTCGGCCATGGCAACGGCGATAATCGCAAGGGCCGGGATAAGGAGGAGGAGCGCCTTCCTGGCCTTCCCCTGGAAGAAGGGCAGCAGCAGACTCCCCAGGAAAAAGAAAAGCGCCGGATGCAGCCAGCTACTCATAAAGACCTCTTAACAAAGTCTGAAAGGTCGTGAAAATGGGACGGCTTCGTAAAAAGGCCGCAGGCAAGGCGCGCGAATCCTGAGGAATGAGGCGTACTGTTTTGTACGCCGCAGTGACGAAGGATGAAGCGCAACGCAGCATCCGGGCTTTTTACGTAGCCGTCATTCATAGTAGTCCTCGTTCTTGGACAAAAACATATGGGCGATCCCCTTGCTGAATTTGATCAGCACGAAGCAACCGATCGTTCCGAATATGGCCCAGTAGGCATAGATCTTGTCGATGATATAATGGGCGTCTTCCCGCGACAGAAAAACATCAAAGACGACAAGGACCGCCAGATACACGATCATCACGATCCTCAAGGTCTTGAGGTTTTCTCTGAGCGTCCCGATCAACTCCGCCAGTTTCATCCGAACAACCTCCCGATAAGAGTGCTGAATACATCGGGAAAGAGCCCCAGTCCCACGGAGATGAGCGCCGCGATCACGAGGGGGATGACCATGGTGCGCGGCGCCTCGCCGATTCCCTCCTGCTGCCATTTCTTGGCGTTCCCGGTGAAGAAGGCCTTGAAGGTGATGGGGACAAAGTACCCGGCATTCAGGATCGTGCTGGCCATCAGAACGATCACAATCGGCAGATTGCCGATCTCCAGCGCGCCGTTGAGCAGATACCACTTGGTCACGAAGCCCGCCACGGGCGGCACCCCGATCATGCTCAGCGATGCAATCGCGAACGCCCCCATGGTGAAGGGCATGGCGTAGCCGATCCCCGCCATGTCGCTGATTTTTTTCCGGTGGCTCGCAACAAAGATGGCGCCGGCGCAAAAGAACAGGGTGATCTTGCTGAACCCGTGGTTGACGATATGGAGAATGCCGCCCAGAACCCCGCTCTTATCGAGCAGGGCCACTCCCAGGATGATATAGGAGAGCTGGCTGACCGTCGAATAGGCGAGCCTTGCCTTCAGGTCGTCCTTCGTAAGGGCGATGATGGAAGCGGCAAGGATAGTGAAGGATACGAAATAGGCCGTCAGCAGGCCGAGACCGGAGTCCTGGAGGAGCGCCGTCCCGAAGGTGGAGAGCATCACCCGCGAAATGCAGAAAACGCCCGCCTTCACGACGGCGACGGCGTGCAGCAGGGCGCTCACCGGCGTGGGCGCCACCATGGCCGAAGGGAGCCAGTTGTGGAAAGGCATGATGGCCGCCTTGCCAAAGCCGAAGATGAAGAGCACGTAGGTCACGGTGACCCAGAAGCTATCGGCCCCTCCGGAAAAAACTCCCGAGGTGATCGTATCGGAGAAGTCGAGCGTTCCGGTCATGACGTAGGTCAGGATGACCGCAGGCAGCAGCAGCCCCTTCGACGTTCCCATGAGATAGACAAGGTACTTCTTTCCGCCGGCATAGCCCTCCGCATCCTGGTGATGAGCGACCAGCGGATAGGTGAAGAGGGTGATGATTTCATAGAACAGGTAGAGGGAGAAAAGACCCCCCGAATAGGAGACGCCCTGGGCGCCCAAAATCGCGACGGCAAAGCACAGATAATAGCGCGTCTGCGCGTGCTCTTTCAACGTCCGCATGTAGCCGATGTTATAGACGGAGGCAAAGATCCACAGGAACGAGGAGACGATCCCGAAGACGAGCGACAGGGCGTCCACCCGGAAATTCAGTGAGATGCCGGGCGCTATGGAGGAAAGCGTATATACGAGCCGGTGGCCCTGCCAGACGGCGGGAACCATCATGGCCACGGAGGCGAATGTCAGAACGGCGCCGGCAATGGACCAGAATTCTCGGACGTTCGGCCTTTCCCTTGAAAGGAGAATCAGTACCGAAACGACCAGAACGATCGCTATCGGCAAAAGAGGCTGTGCAGTTTCAATGACCATAGGTCAGCCTTTCATCTCCTTGATCTGACCGCCTTCGATATGGCCGAACCGTCGAAATACGGCGATGATGATTCCCAGGGCGATGGCCGCTTCCGCTGCGGCGATCCCCATGATGAACAACGTGAAAGCGATCCCGTAAGCGTTTCCCTGCGCGCTGAAACTGTTCAGTGCCACAAGGTTCAGGCCGGCCCCGTTCATGATCAGCTCCATCGAGATGAGCATCCCGATCAGGGTGCGCCGGTACATGACGCCCAGAAGCCCGCACCCCAAAAGAAACAGGGCTATAAAGAGGTAAAGATGAAGATTGTTGTACAAAAGATTTCCCGTCATTTCAATTTTCCCGCAATTATATCGGATATTAGATACATCTGTAACGGCTTCGCAAAAAGCTCCAGAGGCAAGGCGCGCGACTCCGGAGGAGTGAGGCGTACTTTGGCGTACGCCGCAACGACGACGGGGGAAGCGCAACGCAGCATATGGGCTTTTTCCGAAGCCGTAACCGTCATTTTCTCTCCTTCGAGAACAGCGCCAGCATAATCGCGCCGATGATGCTCACGACAATGAGCAGGGAGATCAATTCAAAAGGCAGCGTCAGCTTGTCCAGAAATACCCTGCCCAGTTCCTGCGTGGTCACGATAAGAGGTTTGGCGCCGCTTGCGGCGCGGAAGCTCCCCATGATGATCCCTACCAGCACCAGCAGAGAGAGAAGGACAACAGCCAGCGCCGCAACAAATTTTTTCGGGGAGGTCCATTCCTTGGGCCTCAGGTACATGGGCCCCGCCAGCATGACGGCAAACGCAATAAGGATGGAAATGGCGCCCACGTAAATGAGAATCTGCATCATGGCCAGGAAGGGGGCATTGAGGTAGATATAGATGCCCGCGATGCCGAACATCGCCGTGACCAGACCGAACAGGGCGTAGATGAGGGAACCCGATAAAACCGCTGCGAGCGACCCCGCCAGTGTCGTTGCCATCACCGCTATGAAAATCCATTCTCCGGGAGTCATTGAACCTTGCTCCTCTTGAGCTGCTTGACCAGATCGAAATGGAAATCTTCTCGTTTGTAGCCGGCGCCGTTATAGTCGTGAGAAAACCCCAGCGCGTCGAAGGGGCAGACCTCCACACAGATGCCGCACTGGCTGCAGGTCGTATAATCCAGGAGATACTCGGTGGCGGTCTTTCGCTTTTCCCCTTCCCGCTTCTCTCCCTCCACTTTCTTGATCGATCCGGACGGGCAGCCTTTTACGCATATTCCGCAGGCGGTGCACTTGTTTTTCTCGGGGTTCTCGGCGTCGGCGAGCAGCTTGGTATGCCCGCGAAAGCGGGGGCTTATCGTCAATACCTCCCGCGGGTATTGACAGGTGACGACCGGCTGGAAAAAGGCCCGGATCGTCACGCCGAGGCCGGCGATAAGGGAGGCGGCGCCCTGGATGAATCCGTAAATCATATCTTCAGGAGTCCTCCGGTAATGAGTAGGTTTAAGAAGGCCAGGGGGATAAGCCCCTTCCATGCAAAATTCAGGAGCTGGTCAAAGCGCACCCGGGGATAGGTCCACCGAAGCCATATGATCACAAACACCAGCAGATAGGACTTCAGGAGAAACCACACGATGCCCGGCAGTACCGGTCCCTGGTAGCCCCCGAGAAAAAAAGTCGCCGCGATGGCGCTCACGATGAAGATGTTTGTGTACTCGGCCAGGAAGAACAGGGCAAATCGCATCCCCGAATATTCCGTATGGTAACCGGCGACCAGTTCGCTCTCCGCTTCGGGAAGATCGAATGGCGTCCGGTTGGTCTCGGCTACCCCGGCGATAAAATAGATGATAAAGGCCAGCGGCTGGATGACGACAAACCACAAGCCCTGCTGTTTTTCCACGATCTCCCTGAGGGACAGCGAATTGGCCAGCATGACCACCGGCAGAAGCGCCAGAAGCATGGGGATTTCGTAAGCGATATTCTGGGCCACGCTCCTGATGGCGCCGATCAGCGAGTACTTGTTTTCGGAACCCCATCCCGCCATGAGAATGGAAAGGATGGTGATCGATGAAAAGGCGAGGATCACCAGGATCCCCACATTGATGTCCGCGACCTGCAGTGAGGCGTCAAAGGGGATCACGATAAAGGAGACGAGCACGGGGACGAAGATCAGCGTGGGGGCGAGGTAGTATAGCGGCTTATCCACCTTCGCAGGGGTCAGGATTTCCTTCCCCAGGAGCTTGAGCGCGTCGGCAATGGGCTGGATGAGACCGAAGGGCCCCACCTCCTTGGGACCGATCCGCCGCTGCATGTGCCCGGCGATCTTCCTTTCCGCCCAGGTCAGCAGGAGGGCATTGACGACCACAAACAGCAGCACCCCGACAAGACCGATCACCATCTTGCCTGCATCCGACCCCGCCAATTTTAGCAGATCATTTACCATTCCCTGACTCACCTGTCTATTTCCGGTATCACAAGATCGAGACTCCCCAGGATGGCAACGGCGTCCGCCAGGAGCACCCCCTGGGCCAGTTCCGGGAAGATCATCAGATTGGAAAAAGAGGGAACGCGCCACTTCATCCGGAAGGGTCCGTCGCTTTCGTCGCTCACGATATATATCCCCAGCTCCCCGCGCGGTGTTTCCACAACCTGGTAGACATCACCCCGCGGCGGTTTGAGTTTTTTTGGCACCTTTTCCGCCATGAACGGGCCGCCGGGCAGTTTGGCAAGCGCCTGCTCGATGATCCGAAGGCTGTTTTCCATCTCGGCAATGCGTATCTTGTACGTGTCAAGGACATCGCCATGCCCTCCGACGGGGATATCGAATTCCAGTCCATCGTATGCCGAGTAGGATTCGATTTTCCTCAAATCGCACGCGATTCCGGCGGAGCGGAGGACCGGACCGGACACGCCGTACTTCCTGGCCTGCTCCTTGGCGATGGTTCCGATCCCTCTGGTCCGGTTGATGAAGATGACGTTTCCCGTGACGAGCTTTTCATAGAGTGAAAAGCGGCTCCACATCCGTTTCACGAAGGCCCTGGTCCCCGCGATAAACTCGTCGTCCACGTCGTTGTAAAGTCCGCCGAACCGGAAATAGCAGTAGGTCAGCCTCGATCCAGCGACCCCTTCCAGCACATCGAGGATCTGCTCCCTGTCATCGAAAACGAACAGGAAGGGGGTGAGCGCCCCCAGGTCGGCCAGATA
The DNA here is from genome assembly GCA_001829875.1 of Syntrophus sp. GWC2_56_31. Lineage (GTDB taxonomy): Bacteria > Desulfobacterota > Syntrophia > Syntrophales > UBA5619 > JAKAFS01. Next base: position 10,881 of record MICN01000006.1, on the reverse strand, counting down.
GGCGCCGACCCACAAAAGGTGACTGCAGATCCTGTTGAGCTCCGTGGCAATGATCCGCACGAACTTGGCCCGGTCCGGAACGGGGATGGCGCATAACCTTTCCACGGCCAACACATATCCCAGGTTGAAGGACATGGCCCCCAGGTAATCCATCCGGCCGGTATTGGGCAGGAACTGCTGGTAGGTCCTGTTCTCCGCCATTTTTTCGTGCATGCGGTGCAGATAGCCGAGTACCGGTTCGGCCCGCTCGATATATTCCCCGTCCATCTTCAGCACCACCCGTAAAACGCCGTGGGTGCTGGGATGCTGGGGGCCCAGATTGATAAAGAAGGTATCTTCCTCTTCCCCGGGCTTGAAGGAATCGAGCCGCGCCTGGTCTTCGGAAGGGACAGGAACCTTGGTCTTCCGCATCGGATAGTGATCGATGCCGTTGTGGAGGAAGAGATACGCCATGTTGGGGTGTCCCGTAAAGAGGACGCCATAAAATTCATGGATTTCCCGTTCGTACCAGTATGCGGAGGCGTATTGGGCTGCGATGCTCGGGGCGACGGGATGCTCCGGATCGATCTTCAGGGCGACCTTCACGCGGCAGGGCGCCAGATGTGTGTTGAATAAGTAGACCAGTTCGAGATAATCGGTATAATCCGTGCAGAGCAGGCATTCCAGGTAAAATCGCTTTTCGTCAAAAAAGCCGACCACACCCGACAGCTTATCCGGACTTGTCTCCAGGGCGCAGTGATACCCTTTCTCAGTATAGGAGACTTCGACCGGCTCGGCGCCCATGACACGCGCTTTGATCTCTTCAATAAGACCGTTCACCACGCACTCTCGACCCGGGGGAATCTTCGAGTCCCCGTTATTTTTTCTTCCAGCTTCAGGAAACCTTCCAGAAGCGCTTCCGGTCTCGGCGGACATCCCGGAACATACACATCGACCGGGACAAGAAGATCAACTCCCTCCACAAGATTGTACTGCCCTTCAAAAACGAAGGGCCCCCCCGAAATGGCGCAGTTGCCCATCGCGATGACCCATTTCGGAGAAGGCATCTGTTCATAGAGGGTGGTAAGGACCGGGGCCATCTTCTTGGTGACCGTCCCGGTGACAATCATCAAATCCCCCTGGCGCGGCGAGGCTCTAAAGACACCCGCCCCGAACCTGTCCAGGTCGAAACGGGACATGGCGGCAGCCATCATCTCGATCGCGCAACAGGCCAGGCCGAAGGTCACCGGCCAGAGCGAGTTCGCCCTCGCCAGGTCGAGGACTTTTTCTACCAAGGCGAATTTTACCGGGATAATTTCCTTTTCCAGGTGAAAACCCCTTTCCCCCATGCATAAATGACGGCAAGAGCAAGTATAAGAACAAAAGCCAGCAGGGCGTAGAATTCGGACATCGCTCCCCCGCGCGTGTAACTCAGCGCCACGGGGAAGAGGTAGAGAATATCCACGTCAAAGGCGATAAAAATCAGGGCATAAATATAATAGGCTATACTGTAACGAATCCAGGAGCTGCCGTAAGGCGCGATCCCGCACTCGTACGTGGCGAGCGTGTTTGCGCCCTTCGTCCTCGGCGCCAGGATATAGGCAATGAAGATGGGGATGAGCGTGAACAGGACGGCGACAACCGCGAATAGCAAAACAGGGGAAAATTGGTTCAATATATCCATGACGGCCCCGTGTACGATGAGCTTGCTGTAAAGCGCGGGGAGTATATAGTAAAGATCTCGTTTGTGTGTCAAGATAATTTTCAGAAAAAAGTTTATCCCCTTTCGCTGATGGATTCGTAAAGAGTCGCGTTTCTCCGCACTTAGCTGGAGTGGATCGGTTTTAGAGGCATTACGGGGTCCTGTTGCCGGACCGGAATATTCTCTTGACACGCCTTATCGTGTGATGCTACCAAATGGCCGATTCCATACGATTAGGTATATTGGCGAGTCTTCCCAGCCGGTTCGGTCAGGCGGTACGGGCGACGGCCGATCAGATCCGGGAAAATGAGGGACAGCTCCCTATTTTTCGTTGAAAATAGGGAGCTGTCCCCATTTTCCATTTTCCGTGAAGGTGCTGCGCTGCGGGGGCAGAGGCAAGGGGACAGATTTCAAATCAGCCCCCTCCCCCAAATCTCCAATGCGTGCTTCCATGACATGATTTCCAGGTTGTGCAAAGGTCGCGGGGAGTGAATATCCATATGAACATGTCTCAGGCTGTCAGTAAAATGCTGAAGGGTTCCGGTGTGAAATTCATGTTCGGCATACCGGGAGGCGGGAGCTCGGCCGATCTGATCAACACTTCTGAAGATGAAGGAATACCATTTATCTTGACGCAGCATGAAACGGCCGCTGCGATTATGGCGGGTGTGGTCGGGGATGTGACCGGAGTTCCGGGCGTCTGTGTTTCCACCTTGGGACCGGGCGCTTTGAATCTCTGCAATGGGTTGGCTCAAGCCTTCCTGGACAGGTCCCCTGTGGTTGCCTTTACGGATCGGTACGGGTCCGAGTTGGTCGATCTGGCCTACAGGCAAAAGATAGTTCATGGCGATCTCTTCAAACCTTTCACGAAACTGTCGGTAGGACTGACGAAAACCAACTGGTCTGAAATGCTGGCCCGGGGATTTCGGGTGGCGAACATGCCGAGAAAAGGTTCGGTGCATATCGATTTTCCGAACGATCTGTCGCAGTCCGCGGTATCCGGTTCGGCAAATGCCGTAGGTCCGGAGGAATTCTGGCCGGAGGTCAATGAAAAGCATTTAAAATCAGGTTTGGAAAGGATTCGCAGGGCAAAAAGACCGGTTCTCATCGTCGGGCTGGGTATCACTGCGGCGAAGGCGGAAGTATACGGGCATTTGAGACGATTTGTGGAGAGGTTTCATATCCCGACGTTTAAAACGGCAAAAGTAAAGGGTTCGCTCCCGGACAACCATACCTGGTCGCTCGGGGTGTTCATGGGGGGGAACCTCGAGCAGCCGTTGATCGAGAAGAGCGATCTTTTAATCGTCATCGGATTGGATCCGGTGGAATTGCTTCCGAAAAAATGGAGTTACCGGCAGCCGATCGTTTATATGGATATGGTTCCCAACACCGAAGAAACCTATCATGCCGATATCGAACTGGTCGGAGAGATCGGTTCCACTCTGCAGAGGCTCAATGACGAAGGTGTTGATGGGGAATCCGATTGGCAGAGCGAAGAGATCAGCGCATACAGGGAAAATACCAAGGAGTCGCTCGTTTTCAAGGTTGACGGTCTTTCGGCGCTCCAGGTCATTCGCACGGCCCGCGAGCTGACCCCGGAGGAGGCGCTCTTGACGATCGATGTCGGCGCGAACAAGCTTTTGGTCATCGAGCTCTGGGATGCCTATATGCCCGGGAGTTTCTTCATGTCCAACGGACTGGCGACGATGGGATACGCCCTTCCGGCCGCATTGGCGCTGCAGTTGCTTCACCCCGACAGAAAGGTCGTGTCGCTTTGCGGAGACGGAGGGTTCATGATGCGACTTCCCGAATTGGCGACGGCGATGCGATACCGGTTGCCCATCGTGATCGTCGTATTTTCGGACGGCAGGTTGAGTCTCATCGACGTCAAGGAGCTCAAGAAGGGTTATCCCGTGCCGCGGGGGACGGATTTTACACGGCCGAATTATTGCGATCTGGGCAGGAGCTTCGGCATCCCGACCTGGAGCGCGGATACCGACGAGGAGTTGAGGGGGGCTCTGATCGCCGCGTTCAATTCCAACGATGGTTTGCCGAAACTGATCGAGGCGAGGATAGACCCTTCGTGCTATCCGCAGCAGTTTGACGCAGTAAGGGAGTTGTAGCGAAAAATGAGGAGAAGGGCCTCGATGAAGGGTTGACTGACAATAAACACAAGCCCCATAAGAAAGGAGATACTTATGTCGAACATGAAATCAGCGCACTCCAGGATCTTCCGAACACTGATTGCACTATGTGCAGCGATCGCCGTCTTTGCGACGGCATCCGTCTTTGCGGCTGACTCCTACCCGAGTAAACCGCTACGGCTCATCATTCCGTTCCCGCCGGGCGGGAGCAACGATATCGTCGGGCGCCTGATCGCCACCAAATTGTCTGAAAACCTCGGTAAGCAGGTGGTCGTCGACAACCGCGGCGGCGCGGGGGGCGTTATCGGCACGGAAATGGCCGCAAAGGCGGAGCCGGACGGATATACGCTGTTGATTGTTTCCGCTGCATACGCCTATAATCCCTCGCTCTATAAGCTGCCGTTCGATCCGGCGAAGGCATTTACCCCGATCGCGAAGCTGGGGAGCGGACCGAACTCGCTTACCGTCCATCCGAGCGTACCGGCCAAGACGGTCAAGGAGCTTATAGATCTCGCGAAACAAAAACCTGGTGAACTGATCTGCGCATGTGCGGGCGTCGGCAGCTTTCAGCATATGGGGGTGGAGCTCTTCAAGATGATGGCGGGCATCGATTTCAAGATCGTGCAGTTCAAGGGGGGTGGTCCGGCGATGACCGATCAGCTTGGAGGTCACAGCCACTTCTCGCTCGGCTCGCTCATTCAGACGATACCCCATGTTCAGTCCGGAAAATTCAGGATTCTGGGCACCGGCGGGGCGAAGCGCAGCAGTATACTGCCCAATGTGCCGACCATTGCGGAGGCGGGCGTTCCCGGGTATGAAGCGACCAACTGGTGGGGGATACTCGCGCCTGCCGGCACGCCGGCTCCGGTCGTCGAAAGATTGAACAAAGAGATCAAGACCCTCCTGGCTTCGGATGAAGTCAAGAAGCTGTTCCAGAAAAATGGGGCGGATGTGGATTATATAGGAGCGGCCGAGTTCGGTCCATTTATTGCCGGAGAGATGACCAAATGGGCTAAGGTCGTCAAAGAGGCCAATATCAAAGTAAAGTAGACGGAGCTCATGACGATGCTTGATTTGCGAAAGAATAAAAATTTCTGGGCTGGAATGATGATGATCGCGATCGGGGTCGGGGCGATGTTCATTTCCCGTAATTATCAATTCGGCTCCGCTCTGCGAATGGGACCGGGTTTCTTCCCGACCATTCTGAGCGGAATCCTGATCGTCTTCGGCGTCTGCATCACGGCCGTGGGACTGCGAAGCGGCGAGAAGATCCAGGGCAATGTATCGCTCCGCGCCTTGCTCCTGCTGCCCCTCTCCCTGGTTCTGTTCGGCATCCTGCAGGAACTGGCGGGCTTTATACCGGCCCTGACAGCCCTGATCTTTGTATCGGCGGCGGCAGGCAAGGAGTTCAAGTGGGGGGAGGTGCTTTCGCTCACTGTGCTGCTGACATTGGCCTCGACGGCCCTGTTCATCTGGGGCCTCGGACTGCCATACCCGCTGATCAAGGGATTCTAACCGGGAGAGCACCCCGTTGACCCCGCCCACAGGCCGGGGTCAACGGGGTGCAATACACCGGCCACATCGTTACCGGGAAGCCCTGCCCTACGGGAGGGAGGCTTCGCAAGGAGATCGTCATGGAACTGTTTCACAATCTTGCTTTCGGGTTCGGCGTTGCGCTGTCGCTTCAGAACCTGTTGTACTGCTTCATCGGTGTGCTGGTGGGTACTTTGATCGGCGTTCTTCCCGGCATCGGGCCGATGGCGACGATCGCGATGCTGCTGCCTCTGACCTACAACGTCCCGCCGGTCGCGGCGATGATCATGCTGGCCGGTATTTATTACGGCGCCATGTACGGCGGCTCGACCACCTCGATCCTGGTGAACCTCCCGGGCGAGACCGCGTCGGTGATCACCTGCATCGACGGCTACCAGATGGCGCGACAGGGACGCGCGGGTGTGGCGCTTGCAATTGCGGCTATCGGGTCTTTCTTCGCCGGCACGATATGCACGCTGATCGTCGCCATGTTCGGTCCGCCGCTCGCGAATATGGCGCTGAAGTTCGGTTCGCCGGAATACTTTTCGTTGATGCTGATGGGGTTGGTGACTGCGGCGGTGCTCGCCCAGGGCGACATGCTCAAGTCGCTCGCCATGGTGGTGCTGGGTTTGTTGCTGGGCATTGTCGGCTCCGACGTCGATTCCGGCATCAAGCGTTTCTGCTTCGGCGCATTTGAACTGGCGGACGGTATCGGTTTTGTGATCATCGCCGTGGGGGTGTTTGCGGTGGGCGAAATCATCAGCAACCTCAGCGATCCGGAGGAGCGTGTGGTCTTCACCTCCAAGGTGGGGAGTCTCTACCCGACGCTGAAAGACATCAAGCAATCCATCGCCCCGATCCTGAGAGGGACGGGGCTCGGCGCGTTCCTCGGCATTCTGCCGGGTACCACGCCGTCGATCGCCACGTTCGCGGCTTACATGATCGAGAAAAAGGTCGCCAAGGACCCGTCGCGCTTCGGCCACGGCGCGATCGAGGGGGTGGCAGCGCCCGAAGCTGCCAATAACGCGGACGCGCAGTGCAAGTTCATCCCGATGCTCACGCTGGGGATTCCCGCGAGCGGGACGATGGCGCTGATGCTCGGCGCGCTCATGATCCACGGCATCACGCCCGGCCCGGGGGTGATGACCAGCAAACCGGATCTGTTCTGGGGGATGATCGCGAGCATGTGGATCGGCAACCTGATGCTTGTCATCCTCAACCTGCCGCTGATCGGCATGTGGGTAAGCCTGCTGAAGGTGCCCTATCGCCTTCTCTTCCCCGCCATCATGGTGTTTTCCGCCATCGGCATCTACAGCACGAACAACGCCTCGTTCGATGTCTATCTTGCGGCGCTCTTCGGCGTCCTCGGGATCGCCTGGAGGATGTTCGGGTGCAGCCCGGTTCCGATGCTGCTCGGGTTTGTGCTGGGGCCGATGATGGAGGAAAACCTGCGGCGGGCTCTGCAGGTCTCGAACGGAGATCCCACAGTGTTAATCACGCGGCCGATCAGCCTCGCGTTCATCGTCGTTTCGGTCCTGATCCTTGTCGTTATGATGATGCCGTCTGTGAAAAAGCGGCGGGGCGATATCACCGGCTGACGTGTGGCGCAGTGAGAAAAAGGAAATCAAGGCTACCATCGCCAGGGAAAAACGCTCATGATTCCTGATAATATCCGCCTGCTCAGCCTTCCGCCATATTCCCCGGAGCTCAACCCCGTGGAGCATATCTGGGATGATTTGCGGGAAAAGGAAAGAAGAAGATCAGTGCGTCATAGGCAGCGATCGATGAAATGGTTGAGGGCTGCCTCAAAGCTCATTCGGATCTCGTGACGCATACATTCCCGCTTGAGCAATTCTCTGCCGCGCTGAACATCCGATTAAAAATTCTCGGTAAGTAAAAATACTCGATTTACAACTTTTTGATCTAGGGTATTATACATATGGCGGCTTTGAGGTGGCGGACATTTTCCGTCAACACGGCCCTGCGTATAGAGAATCCCATAGGTTGCCCCGCACCCATCTGCCAGACCCATAAATAGAGCGAAAGCAATGCCAAAATTCATGACCGAACCAGACGTGCAAGGAAAGACTTCCATAGATTAATGGAACAGGTTCCATAGCCGCTCCTCCATAACACGCAGCGAAAAATAAAACACTTCCCACCCGTATGAAATAAGAAGTTGTGTATTCATGATGTTATAACCTGTCACTGTATTCGCTGATTACTGGCATGTATCGTGCAGTTGTGAGTCTACGGTATAAAGATCCAACCGCAGAGAATGTTCGCAAGTTGTAGGATCTTATTTGAGGGGTGTCGATCTGTGACATACCCTTTGATAGCGATGATGAGCAACACCATTTTATAAAATACGAGATGCTGCGATGTGCGTATTGAGTCTATTCAACCGGATGTCAACAAATAGAGAATCACAGAGTCTTCGTGGTGATTATCACCCTCATAGACCAGATCTTAAATGATAGACTCCAGTTGACAGACAAGACGGCATAGGCGGCTCTCGTCTTCTGGTCTTAATTTGGACGGAAGCACAACCTTCAAAATGGCATTCATTATAAGTGATTGACGGTAATTAGGAATCAGCAGGGGCGTATTTTTGAAAGTTTTTTACATTACTTTACCCAGGGACGCCAGAATATTTCCTGACACCCCTATTTTCCCCCACTTCGTCTCAACCCAAAGGTCGGTGTCGGGGAATATATCAATACGTTTCTTGCATTTCGGACAAGTAAGGCCATATCCGTATTGTAAAACCGCAAACACCTTTTCACAGTACGGGCAAATACCGGTGTCCTCCATTTGTCCCTCCTTTTTATGTTACTTACTAGATTTTCCTCTTAGGTTTCTCTTCGTAAGAAAGGAATTATGACGTTCCATCGTTGTTTAACCAATACTATAGGCTTTTTGTACTCACCGTTAGCCATCTGTAATAGATGTCTTGATTCATGCGCTTTGCCGCTCTTCGTAGCATCAAAACGCATAGAAACCAATGCTTGGCACACCAAGAATTTTTTTGTGGCGGATTGATACGACAGACCGGCCTGTTTGTCAAGAAGATTTTGTCGGTAGTATATTGTGTCGAAATAGGGGGGCAGAAGCTGAAAACCCTGCCGATTGCAAGTGGTCATCATCAACGCGGGTGTAAGGCCATACAATGGCCTCGATATTCCTTGATTTCAACGGGAATATCCCCGATAATAGCCACGATTCTCAAAGGGTTGTCCATTGAAGTTCCGGAGATATGCAAGCTGTCGAGAGGGTTTGTGCAACCCAGTTTTTACATCGGCTAAGCATCGCATCGAGATAAGTCATCATTCATGTAGGGGAGGCCCGCCATGACCAGGAAGAAAAAAGAGATTCAGAAGAAGGTTCAGGCGCCGCTCGCCGAGCTTATCGAGCCGCCACCGTCTATGGCGGAAGCCGATCCGGAGGATATGTCGGTTTCGACCCCGGCGGACAAGTCCGTGGGGGGACAGATTTCAGAGTTATTGGGGACAGATTTAATAGAGGAGGCCGATCCGGTAAAATCAGACGCGCTCCCGGCGGCGGACACATTCAGCCACGAGCAGGCGGGCTTCCCCATCGTCGGCATCGGCGCCTCGGCCGGGGGGCTGGCGGCGTTCGAGGCGTTCTTTTCCGCCATGCCCGCCGACGCCGATCCCGGCATGGCCTTTGTGCTGGTGCAGCACCTGGCCCCGGATCACAAGAGCATCCTTACCGACCTGGTAAGACGTTACACGCGGATGCAGGTTTACGAGGTCGAGGACGGGATGGCAGTCCGGCCCAACTGCGCCTACATCATCCCGCCCAACCGGGACATGGCCTTCCTGAACGGCGCCCTGCAGTTGTTGGAACAGACCTCTCCCCGCGGCATGCGCCTGCCCATTGACTTTTTCTTCCGTTCCCTGGCCCAGGACCAGCGCGAGCGGGCCATCTGCATTGTGTTCTCCGGCACCGGCAGCGACGGCACGCAGGGCATCCGGGCGATCAAGGGCGAGGGGGGCATGATCATGGTGCAGAACCCCGAATCCGCGGAATACGACGGCATGCCCCGGAGCGCCATCGCCACGGGCCTTACGGACTATATCCTGCCGGTGGCGGAGATGCCCGCCCAGCTCATCGCCTACGTCGCCAACATCTTTGGCAAAAGGCCCCGCACGTTCTCTCCCCCGGCCCCCAAGGCGGAAGATGCGCTGAAAAAGATCTGTGTCCTGCTGCGCGACCAGACGGGCCATGACTTTTCCCTCTACAAGCAGAAGACCATGGTCCGTCGCGTGGAGCGGCGCATGGCCGTCCATCAGATCGACCGGCTGGACGGGTACGTGCGCTACCTGCAGAAAAATCCGGCGGAGGGGGAAGCCCTCTTTCGCGATCTTCTGATCGGCGTCACCGGTTTTTTCCGGGACCCCGAAGCCTTTACGGCCCTCGAGGAAAAGGTGATTCCGCAGCTCTTTGCCGGCAAGTCCGCAGGCGCAGCGATCCGCGTCTGGTCGCCGGGATGCTCCACCGGCGAGGAGGCCTATTCCCTCGCCATTCTCCTCCAGGAGCGCTTGGAGGCGCTGAAACAGACCTTCACGGTGCAGGTGTTCGCCACGGACATTGATGGTCGGGCCATCGATGTGGCCCGGGCCGGCGTTTACCCTGCCGGCATCGCCGCCGACGTCACGCCGGAGAGACTCGCACGCTTTTTTTCCCATGACCCGGAGGTTGGCGTTTACCGCATCCAGAAAGGCATCCGCGAACTGCTGGTCGTTTCCGAACAGGACTTGATCAAAGACCCGCCTTTTTCCAAGCTCGACCTGATCAGTTGCCGGAACCTGATGATCTATATGGGCGCTGAGTTGCAGAAGAAGATCATCCCTCTGTTCCACTATGCCTTGAACCCCGGAGGCGCCCTTTTTCTGGGAACCTCCGAGACGGTGGGGGAATTTCTGGACCTCTTTCACCCGCTGGATCACAAATTGAAGCTCTATCAGCGCAAAGGAGAGGCCCAGGGCGCGCACCGCCCGGCGCTGGGAAGGTTTATCCCGCCCCTGACAGCGGACGGGGCTGCCCCGAGGCCGGCAAAAGCAGAGCGCAGCGAAGCGAGCAAGGTCCCCCTGCGCGAGCTTGCCGAGCAGGCCCTGATCAACGAATACACCCCGGCCAGCGTGGTCGTCAACGAGAGCGGCGATATCCTCTATGTCCACGGCCGGACGGGGAAATACCTGGAACCGGCCCCCGGTGACGCCGGGATGAACATCACGAAAATGGCCCGGGAGGGATTGCGGCTGGAGCTGGCCGCGGCCCTGCGCAAAGCGGCGGCCCGCAAAGAGACGGTGCGCTACCCGGATCTGCGGGTCAAAACCAACGGTGATTTCATCAACGTCCATCTGATGGTCCGGCCGCTGACCGCAGGCCCCTTCGATCCTGCGACAGGCTTAGGGCCGGTTGGGGAGAAGGGCCGGCCGGAGGCAACCGCCGCCGGTCTGTTCCTGGTCAGCTTTGAGGATGCGCCGGCGGCAAAGG
>MICN01000005.1 GCA_001829875.1 Syntrophus sp. GWC2_56_31 | reverse complement strand
AGACCTTCTTCCCCAAAATCTGGCCACCCTTGGGATTGACGAGGTACAGTTCGCCCGTATAGCCGTTGGCGATGATATTCAGAAGGATATCGTTCCCCGGTTTGTGGCGGGCCGCAGTCGCGCCGATGACCGCCACGCTGCGCGGTTCAAAAAATGGTTCGAGTTTTCGGATCACACTATCTCCTTTCATTTTGCATGGGTTGCACGGGATCATTATCATATCTCGCCGGTGGGGATCAATCTCCTTTCTTATTGGGATTTGGCTCGAAGACGACTCCGACCATACCGGAGGCCAGAACGGTGCGGAACAGGGCGATTTCGCGCTTATTCTTGACACGCCAGACCGTTCATCTTATATATCCCGCATCAATAGGGACGACGGATAACGGATGAACTTGCGTATCACCTCGCTTTTGCTGAACATCGCCCACGCGATCGATCACCTGATGCTGCTTGTTTTCGCAACGGCAGTGGCAACCATCGCCCGCGAATTTGGCATCGGGCGCTGGGAAGATCTCATGCCTTACACCACGGGCGCCTTCGTGATGTTCGGCATCGGATCATTGCCTTCGGGGCGGCTGGGGGACCTATGGGGCCGCCGCGCGATGATGCTCGTATTTTTCTTCGGCATGGGCGGCTCGACCCTGCTGATTTCCCTCGCCCAGAACGCGTGGCATCTGTCACTGGCGCTAGGGGTGATGGGCGCTTTTGCATCGATCTACCATCCGGTGGGTATCCCGATGCTGCTGCGCCACACCAGCAAGCCTGGCATCACCATCGGGGTCAACGGCATGGCAGGCAATCTGGGCATTGCTGCGGCCGCCATATCGACGGGCTTTTTCATCCAGTATGCCGAATGGAGGATCGCTTTCATCGTGCCGGGCATCATATCGATTGCCTGCGGCCTGCTGTTCATGAAATTCGCCCCCGTCGAGAACGGCGCGCCCGCGAAACGAACCGTCACGCAGATCGAACTTCCTCCGGCCACCCGAAACAAGGTTTTTCTGGTGATGACCATGCTCGCCATCACCATCAGCATCCTGTTCAACTTCACCACCAACGGCAACGGCGAGCTGCTCAAGGCGCGGTTGCCGATTCTCGTGGAACAGCCGGCCCTGCTCGGGATGCTGCTTGCGGTCGTCTACGGGCTGTCGTCGCTATCCCAACTGGCGGTGGGGCGCCTGATCGATCGCTTTCCGCTTCGCAACGTCATGCTGGGCATCATCGCCTGCCAGGGCCCCGTTTTCCTGCTGGCCGCCTTCAGTCCGGGATGGAAGCTGTATCTGGCCATGGTCGTCTTCATGGCGTTGGTGTTCGGCTCGATTCCTTTCACCGATGCGATCATTGCGCGTTTCGTCGATGACAGCATTCGCTCTCGCGTAAGCGGGATGCGCGTGGCTGTTTCCTTCGGCGTGAGTTCGATGGCCGTCTGGGCTCTTGGGCCGGCGGTCAAGGCAGCCGGCTTCGATTTTGCCCTGCTGGTGCTGGGAGCGGTGGCCATCTGCTCGCTGTTCATCACCTGGCAACTGCCCGACGAGCGAAGCATCCGCAAAGCTTCCGCGGCCCACAGCCCGCAAGCTGCCCGAGCCGAAGATCGTCCGATGTGAGCGGCAACTTACACAGGAATGTCCAAATATTCATTGACAATCAAAGAGATTCCCGTTACACTTTCGCCAATTCATTGAAAGTTATACCTTATCATCTTGGCAGCAGCCAGAGCCATTTTTGGGAATGTACGCAGACGAACATTTAACCAAGAGGAGGCCTACAATGAAAACTTTCGGCAAGATCGTGCTTACGGCGGCTGCCGCAGTGGTTGCAGTGACTTTCGGGTTGACTGCAACCGCCGTGGCGGAATTTCCGGAGAAGGCCATCAACTACGTCATTGCCTTCAAGCCGGGTGGCGAATCCGACATAACTGGCCGCTTCCAGCAGCCCTTTTTCAAGAAAAAATTCGGCCAGGATCTGGTGATGTCCTACAAGGATGGCGGCGGCGGCGCGGTCGCCTGGGCGCAGCTCAACACCATATCGGGTGACGGCTACACCATCATGGGCACCAACCTGCCCCACATCGTGATCCAGCCGGCGCAGAAAGCCGTCGGCTATACCACCGGCGACATCACCAACGTCTACATGTTTCACTACACGCCCGACGCCATCGTGGTGAAGGACGACAGCCCCTTCAAGACGGTCAAGGACCTGATCGACTATGCCAAGAAGAATCCCGGCAAGGTAACGTTCTCGGGTTCGGGCAAGGGGACGGCCAACCATCTGGCCCAAGTCACCTTTGATCGTCTGGCCGGCATCAAGACCGCCTATGTCGCCTTTGCCGGTACCGCGCCTTCCACCACCGCTGTCCTCGGCGGACAGGTCGTTGCCAGCTGGGGATACACCACCGTGCCACCGTCCTACCCGGGCACCCGCATGTTGGCCGTGGCCATGGAAAAGCGTCACCCGAAATTCCGCGACGTGCCGACCTTCAAGGAACTGGGCTTCGACTTGGTCAGCGGCGCCTACCGCGGCATCGCCGTGCCCAAATCGACGCCCGAAGCCATCCGCAAGAAACTGGCCAAGATGATCGACGAGATCAACCACGACCCGGCCTTCATCAAGCAGATGGAAGACAACGGATTCGCCATGCTCAACGCGCCCTATGGCCCCGAACTCGACAAGTTCATGGCCAAGATTAAAAAAGATATCATCACCTCCGCCAAGGAAGCCGGCATCATCAAATAGACACCGGAGCAACGATAACCGAACTGTCTCGGACGCTCCCCGCCGGACACCGGCGTCGGAGCACACGCCTGACAAGAGGGGGCCTCATGGGGTATCATCATGCATGGGATTGACTACGTCCTGGAGGCGATAAGCTTCTATCACATCAGCATCGCGCTTGCCGGTGTTGCCGCGGGAACGGTCATCGGAGCCCTGCCGGGTCTCACCGCAACCATGGCGATCGCGGTGTTGGTTCCCCTCACCTTTTCCATGAAGCCGGCCTCGGCGCTGATTCTGATGGGGGCCATCTACACCGGTGCCATTTACGGCGGCGCCTATTCGGCCATTCTGTTGAAGACGCCCGGGACGCCTTCGGCGATCGCCACCACGTTCGACGGCTACCCCATGGCCAAACGCGGGGACGGCGATTTGGCGGTGACGCTGGCCTGCACCTCGTCGGTGCTCGGCGGCCTGATCGGCGCCGGCTTCCTGCTCGGACTCGCCCCACCCCTGGCGAAGATTGCATTGGCCTTCGGTCCGGTCGAGTATTTCTGGCTGGCGATCTTCGGCCTGAGCCTGATTTCGGCCCTGTCGGAAGGGCACATGGTGAAAGGGTTGATCGGCGGATGCTTCGGCATGTTGCTGACCACCATCGGGGTCGCCGAGGTGAGCGCCGACATCCGCTACACCTTCGGCAGCCAGACCCTGATCGGCGGAATCGAACCGGTGTCCGCGCTGATCGGCCTTTATTGCATTCCGGTGCTCATCGACCTGGTGGCGACACCGGCCCGCCATCTCAAGGTCAGCAGCGAGAGCCGGGGCTTCCGGCTGCGCGAAGCCCTGGCCCTGAGCTGGCGCCACAAGTTCAACCTCATTCGCAGTTCGGTGATCGGCACCATCGTCGGCATCCTGCCGGGCGCTGGCGGATCGATCGCCGGCCTGGTCGCCTATTCCGAGGCCCGACGCTCTTCCCGGCGGACCGACTATTTCGGTACCGGCGAACCCGAGGGAGTCATGGCCAGCGAATCGGCTAACAACGCGACCGTCGGCGGCGGCTTTATCCCAACGCTGGTACTGGGCATTCCGGGAACGCCGCCCGACGCAGTCATTCTCGGCGCCCTTCTTGTCCAGGGCATACGTACCGGCCCGAATTTGTTCGTCGGCGATGAAAGCTCGATCGTCTACGTCTTCATCGCCGGCCTGTTTGTCGCCACGCTGCTGATGCTGCCGACAGGCCTGCTCATCGGCCGCTACGCCTATCGCTTCATCATCAACGTGCCCAAGGCGGTCCTGGTTCCAACCGTCGCCTTCATGACGATCATCGGCACCTATGCCATCCGCAACAACATGTCCGACGTGGTCATCATGATCCTGCTGGGCGCTATCGGCTGGATCCTCGACCGCTACGGCTTCAAGCCGTCACCGATCGTCCTCGGCCTGATCCTCAGCCGCATCGCCGAACAGGGATTTGTCCAGGGCTGGACCATCGGCAAGGCACGGGGCAATGTCGTTGCCGAATTCTTTGCCCGGCCCATTTCCCTGGGAATCATCGCCTTCATCTGCGTCTCTATGTTCTACCCGATCATTGCCCGGCGCTGGAAACTGAAAGAGGAACCGCAAAATGCCCGCGAAACGTGAATACGATGCGCCAGGCATCATTCTGGCCGCCATCTTCATTCTGATCGCCGGAATCTTCCTGAACGACTCGCGAACCCTGGTGGACTCCGATTCTTATGTGTTCCCGGCGGCGATCTGCACCCTGATGATCGGCCTCTCCATCGGGTTCATCGTGTGGAATCTGCTCAAACCGCACCCGGACAAGGAAGCGACCCCCGTGATGGGATCGACCCCCCGGCGGATCGGGTTGGTGGCGCTGATGCTGGTCAGCGCCTTCATCATGCCCTATGTAGGCTTCCTGCCGGCGGGCATCGGCGTTTTCGCCACATTGATGGTCCTCGCCATGTTCGAGCCCTGGACCCTGAAGCGCGCCCTGACCTATGCGCTGGTCTGCGTGGCCATCGTCACCGGTTTCTACGTGATCTTCGACATCGTCTTCCTGGTCCCTCTGCCGGAGATGCCATTCTGAGCCAGGAGCGGGACAGCGGCATGCGCCCCAAACGTCAGGCAAACGGGCCCCAAACGGGGGTGTACATCCGGGGTGGGCAGTCCAAAGCGGAAACGCGCTTGCGGCAGCCACAAAATTTAATTGACAAACGAGACCATCCTTCATATATTTTTTACAGAAGACAGAACCACTCATTTCATTACAAGGAGAAAACACTATGCCCCACAATGTTCTCATGCACGAGGAGCAGGACGACGTCGCTGTGGCCGTCGTCGATCTCCAACCCGGCCAAGAGGCCAGCGCGGTGACGCTCGAAGGCAAGCCGGTCGGAACCGTCAAGGTACTGGAACCTATTCCTCTCGGGCACAAAATCGCCATGCGCGCTATGCCCGAAGGCCACAAAGTTCTAAAGTACAAGCGCCCCATCGGCAAGGCTTACCAGGCCATTGCCGCCGGCGCGCATGTCCACACCCATAATCTCAAGACACTGAGGTGGTAAAGATGAAACCCGAAGAAATGAAACTGCTCGGATATCGCCGCGAAAACGGTCGCTATGGCGTCCGCAACCATGTCATCATCCTGCCGGTGGATGATATTTCCAACGCCGCCGCCGAGGGTGTGGCCAAACTGATCAAAGGCGCCATGGCCCTCCCGCACCCCTATGGCCGCCTGCAATTCGGCGAGGATTTTGAATTGACATTCCGCACTTTGGAAGGCACTGGCCGAAACCCCAACGTGGCCGCCGTCGTCGTGATTTGCATCGAACCGAACTGGGCGAAGCGGATAGCCGACGCGATTGCCGAAACGGGTAAGCCGGTTGCCGCGTTCAGCATCGAGCGCCATGGCGATCTCAGGACCATCGAAGCCGCCGCACGCAAGGCCAAGGAATTCGTCCAGTGGGCGGGCGAGCTGCAGCGCGAACCCTTCTCGGTCAAGGACTTGTGGATGAGCACCAAGTGCGGCGAATCGGACACCACCTCCGGCCTGGCCGCCAACCCGACGGTGGGGCGCGTGTTCGAGCGGCTGGCCGCGGCCGGCGCGACGCTGTTCTTCGGCGAGACCACCGAAGTGACCGGCGGTGAAGACATCATTATCGAGCAGTGCGCCACCCCGCAGGTCGCCGCCGAGTTCAAGCGCGTCTTCGACAATTACCAGGCGCTCATCAAGAGCCAGGGCGTGGATTTGATGGGGTCGCAGCCGACGGAAGGCAACATACGGGGCGGTCTGACGACCATCGACGAGAAGGCCATGGGCAACATCCAGAAGATGGGGCGCTGTACCGTCCAATCGGTGCTGGCGCCGGCGGCGGAGCCGAAAGGTCCCGGCCTGCACTTCATGGATTCCTCAAGCGCCGCCGCCGAAATGGTGACGCTGTGCGCGGCCGCCGGCTCCGTGGTGCATTACTTCCCCACCGGCCAGGGAAATGTCATCGGCAACCCCATCATGCCGGTCATCAAGTTATCCGCCAACCCTCTGACGGTGCAGACCATGTCGGAGCACATCGACGTCGACCTCACCGGCATGCTGCGCGTCGAGATGAACCTCGATCAGGCCGCCGACAAGGCGATGGATGTATTGAACCACACCATCAACGGACGGCTGACCTCTGCCGAGGCGCTGCGCCACGACGAATTTGTGCTGACGAAGCTGTACCGCAGTGCATAAAATGCAGAACGTAGGAACGGGTTAAAGTCCATTTTGCACACACGCAGTCGACCACATGGCTCCACTTAAACCAAACGACCCTCGACTATAAGTCGAGGGTCGTTTGACTGATGAGATTAACGAAAGGAGACGAATGAAAACCGAGCTTCGGCGCAAGGACCGGGCAATGAAGACCCCACGGGAAATGGAGCTTCTGCTGGAACGTATGCGAGTCGGCCGATTGGCCGTAACAACCGAAGAGGGTCCATACATCGTTGCTGTGAACTACTTTTTTTTTGAGGGGAACATCTACTTCCATAGCGGATTGTCGGGCCGTAAAATGGAGGCGCTGCGGACAGATCCTCGCGTCTGCTTCATAGTAGATGAGATAGGGCCTCAGGTGCTTTGGGAACAGGGGTGCGGGATCAGCCAGGTTTACAAGAGCGTTGTCTGTTTTGGAAAAGCCGAATTTGTGGAAGGGCAGGTAGAGAAGCGAAGAATCCTGAAAAAGATGGTGCAAAAATATGTGCCCTCCAGTTACGCTTTTCCCCCTATGAAAAGCCAGAACATCGAGAAGACCGCTGTCGTGAGGATTGTCATAGAATCCATGAGCGGAAAGGAAAACGCACTTTCTCCGGCGCACACCGTCATCCACAATCCCTCTCCGGAAACGGGATGACCTCCAATGCCTGGACATCTCACATCCATCTCCATTACGGGTACAAAGATGCTATAGGAACGCAATAGCCTCTCTTGCCGACTTCAATACACAGATAGGAAACATGAATTGGTGGGACAGGATCGTATTGACCGTTCGGGGAGGATACCGGCGCTCCTCGTGGCCACATTGGCCAACTTTCTAACGCCCTTCATGGGTTCATCGGTGAATCTCGCGCTCCCCGTGATTGGAGCGGAATTTGCCGCCGACGCTATCGTCCTGAGCTGGATCCCGACGGCATTCCTGCTGGCTGCCGCCATGGTTGCCGTTCCCTTCGGCAGGATATCCGACATCTACGGCATGAAGAGGATCTTCAGCTACGGAGTCATCCTGTTTACCGCGGCATCATTCCTGTCCGCGATTTCCCCTTCTGCCCTCTCGCTTATCATCTTCAGGGCCTTTCAGGGTATGGCCGGCGGAATCATCTTCGTCACCGGCCTGGCCATCATCACGTCGGTGTACCCGCCCCACGAGAGGGGCAGGGCCATCGGCATCAACATCGCCACCGTTTACATCGCCCTTTCGCTCGGGCCGGTCCTGGGGGGGGTCATGACCCAGTACCTGGGGTGGAGGAGCCTGTTTTTCGCCATGATCCCCCTGGGCATCACCATCCTGACCATCACCTGGTGGAAGCTGGACAGTGAATGGGCGGCCAGCAGGGGGGAGAAATTCGACCTGAAAGGCTCCTTGCTTTACAGTATCTGCCTGGTCATGCTCTTGTACGGGTTTTCCCGTCTCCCTACCCTCAGGGGGATCGCTCTGGTGGGTTTCGGGATTGTAGGATTTGCGGGATTCGTGATGTTCGAAGCGAGGGTGGAAAGTCCGCTGCTCAATATCCGGCTTTTTAAAAACCGGACCTTTGCCTTTTCCAACCTGGCAGCCTTCATCAACTACAGCGCAAACTTTACCGTCGGCTTTCTGCTGAGTCTATACCTCCAGTTCATCAAGGGGCTCGACCCGCAATCCGCGGGGCTGATCCTCGTGGCGCAGCCCGTCGTCATGGCCGTCTTCTCCCCCATCGCAGGGAGGCTTTCGGACAGGTTTCCTGCCCAAAAGCTGGCCTCCCTGGGGATGGCCCTGTGCACGACGGGCCTTTTCATCCTGACGTTTATCACGGCCCAAACCAGTACCGCAGTGGTCAGCGTCGGTCTGGTAGTCGTCGGGATGGGGTTCGGCTTTTTCTCGTCCCCCAACACCATCGCCATCATGGGGTCCGTCGAAAAGCGGTTTTACGGGGTGGCATCGGCCATGGTAAGCACCATGCGTCTTTTAGGCCAGATGCTCAGCATGGGCCTGGCGCTGATGGTGTTCGCCCTGATGATCGGCAATGTTCGGATCACGCCGGTTCAATACCCGGCATTGCTCAACAGCATCCA
>MICN01000004.1 GCA_001829875.1 Syntrophus sp. GWC2_56_31 | reverse complement strand
GACCGTGCGCCCGGAGACGGCGATCTGATCGACATAGCCTACACCGGGGATATCGAGCTCCTCGGCCAGTTGGGGGCCGACCTGGGCAGTCTCGCTGTCGCTCGTGGCAAATCCGCACAGGACGAGATCAAATTCCGGACAGGTCTTCTCGATCGCCCGGGCAAGGGTGAAGGAGGTCACCGAGGTGTCCGCACCTGCCATCTTGCGATCGTTGAGCAGCACCCCGCGGTCCGCCCCGAGGGCGATGGCCTCGCGAAGGACCTCCTCGGCCATCTTAGGCCCCATTGTGATCGCCGTGATTTCACCTCCTTGGGCTTCCCGGATCCGGAGGGCGGCTTCCAGGGCTGCGCGGCAGGCGGGGTTCATCATCCCTTCGGCCAGCTCCCGCCGGAGGGTCCCCGTCGCCGGGTCCCACGGGAGTTCGGAGACCATCGGCACCTGTTTGAGGCAAACGACGATATTCAACATCGGCTGTATTACGTCCTCTGGGCGAGCACATCGCGTGCGATCACCATTCGCTGGACCTCGCTCGTCCCCTCATAGATTTCCGTCACTTTCGCATCACGGAAATAGCGTTCCACATCGTATTCCTTACTGTAGCCATACCCTCCGTGGATCTGGACGGCCAGGTTCGTCACGCGGGTCGCCGTGGCGCTGCAGAAGAGTTTGGCCATCGCGGCCTCCGCGCTGAAAAGCCCCCCCGAATCCTTCACCGCGCAGGCCCGGTAGAGTAACAATCGTGCTGCACTGATCTCCGTTGCCATATCGGCGAGATAATTCTGGATTGTCTGGAACGACGAGATGGGTTTCCGAAACTGCTGACGTTCTTTGGAGTAACGGACCGCGTCCTCGAAAGCGGCCTGGGCAAGCCCCAGGGCCTGCGCGGCTATGCCGAGGCGGCCTGTATCGAGGGTGACGAGGCCGATCTTGAGCCCGTCGCCGGGACGGCAGAGAAGGTTCGTTTCCGGTACGCGGCAATCCTCGAGAAAGAGAGAGGAAACAGGATTTGCCCTCATCCCGCAAAGGTCCTCGATCTCCCCGACGGCAAAACCGGGGGTGTCCTTATCCACAATGAAAACCCCGGCGCTCCGCTGGGGATTCTGCGGATCGGTAATGGCGAATATCAGCGATGTGCCGCAAATGCCGCCATTGGTCACGAAGATCTTCGTGCCGTTGATGATATAGTCATTGCCGTCCCGGACGGCGATCGTTTCTACACCGCCCGCATCGGAGCCGGCATTGGCCTCGGTCAGACAGAAGGCGCCGATCCGCTCCCCCCGGGTCATCGACGGCAAAAAGCGGCGTTTCTGTTCCTCGGTGCCGAACCTCTCGATGGGGTAAATCCCCACGCTGTTGTGGACGGTCAGGCAGAGGCCCACCGCGGCACTGACGCGAGAAATCTCCTCGATGGTGATCGCGTAGCTGATACTGTCCATCTCCGCACCGCCGAACGCCTTCGGCGCCTGGAGGCCGAAGAAATGGAGAGGTCGCATCTTCTCGACGACCTCCCACGGGAAACGGGCATCCCGGTCGATGTCGCGGGCGATCGGACCCAATTCGGTCTCGGCAAACATGCGCACCGCTTTGCGGACCACTTTATGTTTCGTGCAGGGATTGAAATCCACTTCTTTACTCCGAACCTCTTATCTACCGGACGCCTGGCCGGAACGGGTCTTTTCTGTCAGCTATCGCTCGGTTTGCGGCCCTCGCACAGGTAATACTTCTCTCCCGCCTGCATCCGGACCACATCGTGCTTGACAAGCTGCTCCATCACCCGCGGCCGGTAGTCCTTCATCCCGAGGCGAAACATCCGCTTTCTGCAGTAGGGAAGCTCCACCGCCGATTCCGGATCGAACGCCTTCTTTTTCTCCAGATCCCGGATAATGGACTCGCCGGCTTTATTCATCTGCCAGCCGGTAATCCAGCGAGAAAAAATAAAGGCCCCGATGGTGAGCAGGACCATCAAAACGATTTTGACGGTTTCGGACATAAGTTTTGATTACACAATCTCTCGCCGAATGTCAACCCGAACTGCCGATCCCTCACGTTTTCTATCGGAAATTCATTCATTCTGTGATAGTATAGCGATGTGATCGTTCAGACCTGTCGTAAGACAGTCGTAAAGCAGTCTCTTATCGGGCTTGAAAAAGCCGAACCGGGGGAAGAAAGTATGGGCGAAATGACAAAAAATTGTCAGATCTCTGATGAGGATTTGCGGGCGGCCCTGAAAGAGATGAAGACATATATGGACATCACGGAGGATGACCTGAAGAGGATTTATACGATTGCATTGCGGCACGCCGAACAACGGATCTCCCGACGGATTTCTGTCCGCGACGTGATGACCAAAAACGTGATAAAAGTCAGAGAGGACGCGGATATCAACGAGGTGACGACTCTCCTTTCCGAAAACAGGATCAGCGGTCTGCCGGTTGTGGATGGTCAGGACCATGTCATCGGCATAATTACGGAAGCGGATGTCCTGACTATGGCGGGAATGAACAAGAGACATGCGTTTAAAGATGTCATCAGACATCTCCTTGGAGAACCGCTCTCCGGTCCGAAACAAAGCAAGCATCTACGGGATGTCATGACCTCACCGGCAATCACAACCGGGCCCGAGGCGGATATCAGAGAAATCGCTTTGACGCTTGACGAAAAGAGGATAAAAAGACTCCCCGTCGTGGATGAACAGCGCAGGTTGATCGGGGTAATATCCAGGGCGGACATCGTAAGGGCCATCGGGACAAAATGAAATTCCGTGACTATCTTTCAAAGATGAAGGGCGGGGCAATAAGCCCGCCCGGCATAGGACTGCAGGAGATGCTGTGGGCACTGATCGGCTCCGCGATCGGTATATGCCTCTGCGAGTACCTCTCGGCAGAGTATTTTGAGCCGAGAGATTTGACGCTTGTCATCGGGTCTTTAGGCGCATCGGCGATCCTTGTGTATGGCGCAGTCAAGAGTCCCTTTTCACAACCGAGAAACCTTGTCGGCGGCCATATCGTATCGGGGCTTGTCGGCGTAGTCTGTTATCAGCTTTTTGGCGGCACCCTATGGCTGGCCTCGGGGCTCGCCGTTGCTTTTGCCATGATCGCAATGATGGCAACAAAAACCTTGCATCCCCCCGGAGGGGCAACCGCTTTGATCGCCGTAATCGGCGGGCCGAAGATACACGCACTCGGCTTCCTTTATGCGTTTGTGCCCGCCGGATTGGGGGCATTCATTCTTGTAGTCGTTGCCGTGCTGATCAACAACCTTTCACGGAACAGAAGATATCCGGAGTATTGGTTTTAATCCTTTGAGGGGGAAATTATGCAGAAACATTACAAGTTTTCTCTCTGGTACGTTGTTCTGGGGATCTGGGTGGTCCTGATTGTCCAGAACTACATCGCCTCGATGTACGCCGCCCAAATCATCCCTTACAGCCAATTCCTCAGTCTTCTCAAAGCAGGCAAGATCACCGAGATCGCCGTCTCCGCCAATCAAATCCAGGGAAAGATGAGGGTTGACGGGGCCCCCGAAGACTTTAAACCTTTTAAAACGATTCGCGTCGATCCTGACCTCTCCAAAGTGCTGGAGCAGTATCCTGTCACTTTCAAGGGAGAGATCGAATCGACCTTTATACGCGACCTCTTCTCCTGGGTCTTCCCTCTGCTGCTGTTCGTCGGCGTCTGGTACTTCCTCATGAAAAAGATGGGCGGCCAGCAGGCCGGCTTCATGACCTTGGGCAAGAATAAAGCGAAGATCTACATGGAAAACGAGCTTAACGTCACCTTCGCGGACGTGGCGGGCGTCGACGAGGCGAAGCAGGAACTGGTCGAAGTGATCGAATTCCTGAAGACGCCGAGCAGGTTCACCGAGATTGGGGGCAGGATCCCCAAAGGCATCCTTCTTGTGGGACCGCCGGGGGCCGGCAAGACCCTTCTCGCCAAGGCCGTTGCCGGCGAAAGCGGCGTCCCCTTCTTCAGCCTCTCCGGTTCGGAATTCGTCGAAATGTTTGTGGGCCTCGGGGCGGCCCGCGTCCGGGACCTCTTCGTCCAGGCCAAAGAGAAGGCCCCCTGCATCATCTTCATCGACGAGCTCGACGCCCTGGGGAAGGCCCGCGGTTTCAGCGCCATGGGCGGACACGACGAACGGGAACAAACGTTAAATCAGCTTCTTGTCGAGATGGACGGCTTCGATCCGAAGGTGGGGGTGATCCTCATGGCGGCGACGAACCGGCCGGAGATCCTCGATCCGGCGCTCCTCAGACCGGGCCGCTTCGACCGCCATGTCCTGGTCGATAGGCCGGACAAACTCGGGCGCCAGCAGATCCTCCAGGTCCACATAAAGAAGATCAAGACGGTCCCCGATCTGAATCTGGAGACATTGGCCAATATGACACCGGGCATGGTGGGGGCGGATCTGGCCAACCTCGTCAACGAGGCCGCGCTCCTTGCCGTCCGCCGGGACAAGACCGAGGTGGGGATGCCGGAATTCGAGGAGGCCATTGAGCGAATCATCGGCGGTCTGGAGAAAAAGAACCGCCTGATCAACGCGAGCGAACGCGAGACCGTCGCCTACCACGAAATGGGGCATGCGTTGATCGCTCTGTCGCTCCCCGGGACCGATCCGGTCAAGAAGATCTCCATCATCCCCCGGGGGGTCGCCGCCCTGGGTTACACGATGCAGGTCCCCACGGAGGACCGGTTCCTCATGAGAAAAACGGAGCTGGAGAACAAGGTCGCATCGCTCCTGGGGGGACGGGCCGCGGAAGAGATTATTTTCGGCGACATCTCTACGGGCGCCCACAATGATCTTGCCCGGGCCACCGATATCACACGGAGCATGATACGTGAGTACGGCATGAGCGGAAAGCTTGGACAGGTCTATCTCGCGGGTGACAAGAAAAACCTGTTTCTGGGTGTCACCCCTCGTGAAGCCGGCGACTACAGCGAAGCAACGGCCGAGATCATCGACCTGGAGATACGGGAGAGTATCCGTCGGGAGTATGAACGGGCGCTGGCGATCCTCCGGGAGAAGAGGGAGATCCTGATTCGCGGCGCCCGCCTGCTTTTGGAGAAGGAGAAGCTGGACGGCGAGGAGATCCGCGCCCTCCTTGCGACACCTGCTGCGCCCCCAGGAGCGGCCGAGTTGACGACCTCATAAAAGTCTTAAAAGTTGTGAAAACGAGACGGCTTCGTAAAAAGGCCGCAGGCAAGGCGCGCGAATCCTGAGGAGTGAGGCGTACTGTTGCGTACGCCGTAATGACGAAGGATGAAGCGCAACGCAGCATCCGGCATTTTTATGTAGCCGTCAAATTAACTGGATTTCCGGGTGAATTCCTGGTAAGAGGGCGCGTTCGTCTCTGGTTGTGACGAGAAGGAAACGGTGTAGCGACCCGAAAAGGAATAACCGAAAAGGAGAAATCTATGGGATCCCAAAGCAGAGAAACCCGGCGGAAACAGTTGGCCGAATGGGAAGTAAAGCTGCAGAAGCGCCTGGCGTTTCTTGGAGAAAAAGGGTTTGACGAGAAAAAGATCGCGCGTGATGCACTCACCAAAGAATTGAAGGCCAAAATAAAGGAATCGCACGTCCGTTTGCGGGCGATCGACGCTACGGAGAAGCGGACAGGGGAGCTCGCCGCAATAAAGGCGGAGCGCCTGGCAAAACCAAAGGAAGAGACGCCCAAAGCGAAGAAAGCTGCCGACCCGCCCCCCGAGACCAAACCGAAGAAGAAAAAGAAAAAAGAGGAAAGCGCCGAGCCTCAGCAGGCTTAGCCCTTCTTCTTACCTGACTATCCGATCAATCCAGTTCCGGATAAGGCGCCAAGCGAAACAGCATCCAGATGAGAGGCATCATCGAGTAGGATCAACCGCGGTAGGCGCCTCGGCAGGCACTCCAGCGCAGAGAGCGAACAGTTCATCACCGGGAAGCGGTCACGGTCGGCCGGATCGAGTCGCAAGGCATGGCAGAGGATCGCTCGGAGCGTTCCGCGGTGGGTGGAGATCAGAACCGTTTTCCCGTCCTGCACAGCCGCATCGAAGGCGCGGCCCGCGCGCCTGGCCAGAGATAAGAAATCTTCACCTCCCGTGGGGCTTTCGGTTAATCCTCTCTTGTTCCAATTATCCCAATCCTCTGCAAATCGGATGGCTACTTCCGCACGGGTCAGTCCCTCCCACAGACCGTAGTTGCATTCACGGAGGTCCGGCGTCATCACGACAGGGATTTCTGCCGGCTGCCGTGCAGCAATAATCTCCGCCGTCTCACGCGTCCGGCTGAGGTCGCTCGTATAGATCACATCCAGGGGAATTGAAGCCAAGCGTCCGGCCAGCGCCTCCGCTTGAAGTCTTCCCCGAACATTCAGGGGAACATCGGTATGGCCCTGGATACGCTTGTCTTGATTCCAATCCGTCTCGCCGTGACGTGTTAGATAAATGATGGAAATGGCACACCTCCACATATGGCAGGGCGACCGGCGCCGGTCGGCCCCGATTTTCTCCAAAATAGAGGCGGAAGATAGACAAAAAGCGCCGACCTTGTCAAGACCCTTTCCAGCGCTTCCGGGCAAAATCATCCGAAGACGGAACGGATGACAGACGGCAATTGACCTGCACACAGACAGGATATGACATAAGGGGCATTGACCTTCGAGCGTTTCATGAGTATACTATGGCAACGGTGGCCATATGAGTGAAAAAGAGATGGTGATCCGCTGCCTCAACTGCGGCACGAAAAATCGCATCCCGAAAGAGCGGCTTCACGACCAGCCGCGCTGCGGCAAGTGCCGCGCCATTCTGGACGAGATGATCATCCGCTGTCTGAAGTGCGGTACAAAGAACCGGATGCCCGAAAACCGCCTCAATGACTTGCCGCGCTGCGGCAAATGCCGCGCCACGCTGGTCGTTACAAGCGATCAGGGGCGCCCTGTCGAAGTCACCGACGGCACCTTCAGCCGGGAGGTCCTCTCCGCCCCCGGATCGGTCCTCGTCGACTGCTGGGCCCCCTGGTGCGGTCCCTGCCGCACGGTGGCGCCGATCCTCGACGAACTGGCCTCCAAATACGCCGGTGGAGTCCGGATCGCCAAGCTCAACGTGGATGAAAATCCCTTGACGGCGTCGCGTTACGAAGTCCGGAATATTCCTACACTGCTCCTTTTCAAGGACGGAACGCTGGTCAACACTTTGGTGGGCGCCCTGCCGAAGGAAACCATCGAACAGCACCTCCTCGCCATAATGAAAACCAACTAAGCAGGGGAGTTGCAGGCCGAGCTTCGCAAGCGGCTTTCAAATCTACCGTACAACAAACACCCATGCAAGAAAGGAAATCTCGACGACAATGTCTGAAACCAACGAACCGACCCGGAATCTCATGTACCGCTGCCGCGTCTTCGATGTCTTCGAGGGCGACATCCTTCTCCCCGACGGTCGGCGTTGCAGACAGAGTTGGATCGATCACCGGCCTTGCATCGCCGTCGTCCCTGTGAATACCGAGGGTAAACTGGTACTGATCCGCCAATACCGGCATGCGACGGGTGGAATGCTCATGGAAATCCCCGCCGGAAACATGGACCGGGAAAATGAGGCCGTCGAGGCCTGTGTCCAGCGGGAGCTGGCTGAAGAGATCGGTTTTCAGGCAGGACGGCTTGTCAAGCTGTTCGAGGGGTATCTGGTCCCGGGATACTGCAACGAGTACATGCATTTTTACCTCGCCCTCGACCTCCGCCCGGCGGCATTGCCGGCCGACGATGACGAGTATATCCGGGTAATGACGGCCTCGTTCGACGAGGCCCGCCGGATGATCCGAGAGAAGCAGATCATCGACGTCAAAACAGCGCTCGGGATTCAGATGGCCAGAGAATTCCTCGAAGAAGAAAATAGACGGGAGGTGTGACCCGATCCCGGTCAACGGAGCATTCGCTCACGCTTCTGTAGTTCGATCTCCAAGGCCTTCAGGCGCTGGAGATCATTTTTAAGCAGCTCATTTTCCTGGGTAAGAACGGTCTTCTCCGCCTGGTGTTTTTCCGTCAGATCACGGATCGTCTTTCTCAAATGGTCGTTCTCCCGGAGCGCTTTGGCCCGTTCCTCCTGGGCCTTGTCCAGCAGGAGATGATCATGCCGGCTCTTCTCCCGAGAGGCCTCGGTCTCATCGATCAGGCGGATGAAGGTCTCCGCAGCGGACCGCCATCGGCTCTTGGGGTAGTGCTGGAGCAGCGAAGCGAAAACCGAACGGGCCTTCGTCGGATCCGACCGGTCTGGACGGCCCAGGAGGGCAACCCCTTCGTATAAGAGATCGAAGTCCTCGACAGTGAGAGGCGACGCCACTTTTTTTTCCACCTGTTTCTCCACCGGTTCGCTCCTGATCTCGGTCTTCTTTTCGACCGTTGGTGCAGTAGCGCATCCCGCGAGGAGAAGCAGCGTAAAAATTCCAGCGTGGGCTATCGGTAAACACCTCATGTTCTCTGAACGTCCTTTTCCGTCACGTAGTTGCTCCCGGGAAGGGTTTTCGCGTATTCCTTGAGCTGAGCCGCCGCCTCGGCCATATCGAGGGGGTTCCGGAAACGGGTCCCGTCATCGGTCACGATGGCGATCGTCACACTGATCAGGGGAAATTTCTGCTGCACCCCTTTCCGATCCAGACCGATGAAAAACCCATGCTCCCGATCCTGTTGCGTATAGAAATTCTGAATCCGTCCCTCGAATCCGGAGACAAGCTCCCGGCAGATCCTTTCCGCCTGCAGTGGCGCGGAGATGATTACGAAATCGTCGCCACCGATATGCCCCAAAAAATCATTCCGATCTTCCTTCGCTTTGAGACTTTCGTCGAGCATCCGGGCAACCTCTTTGATCACCTCGCTCCCCCAAGCGTAGCCATATTTATCTACAAACGGCTTGAAATTGTCCAGATCTACATGACACAGGGAAAATTCTTTTTTCGTCCTCAGCCGCTTTTCGATCTCCTGCTCGATGGCCCGGTTTCCCGGAAGCCCTGTGAGAGGGCTCGCGTCGAGGTTGCGTTCTTCAAGCAGTTTGAGACGCTGCGCCATGGTCACAAAGGCACTCGATAGACTCCCGATTTCGTCCCGTCGGTTCAGGCGGAAATCATAGTCGAATTTCCCCTCGGCAATCAGGGCGGTCGCCTTCTCAAGCCTCCTGAGCGGCCGGGAGATGTTGTAGGTGACGAGCATCACGATAAGCATCGCCACTGCAAGGCTGACCAGGCTCAAAAGAACGGTCATCCGGGAAGCGCTCAGCCCCTGCTCCTTGATCGCGTTCATTCGGGCATCGATGTCTTGTTCTGCACGCTTCTGCAAGCCTCGGATGAGCAATGCGATCTCATCAATAGCCATTCTCCCCATTTTTTCAGAAATCGTCCGGGCCTCTTCGAGCCGATTTTCCCGGACCAGGGTAGCCTCCTGCGAGAATAATTCTTCATACAGCTTGTGGAGAAGCGAGACCCGGTCGAGTATCGGTCCGACACCGGGAAAATGGCTTTTCCCGAGCCCGCTGAGACCCTCTGCGAATTCCCGGCTCCGCGATCGAAAGATCTCCTCGATGGAGGAGTCCCTGAGGATGAGGTAGCGCTTTTCGGCGCTCTCCCAGGCAATGAGGGTATCCAGAAGCTTCTTGCTGACGTCGACGATGGCGACATCCTCGTTGATGATCCGGTAGGCAAGGTCGTTGAGCTGCCGGAGGCTGTAAATGGCATAAGCGCTGGCGAGCACGGTGAGCAGGGCCATCGCGAGATAGCTCAGAAACAGTTTCCGGTAAATTGTCAATTTCATCCCGATACCTTGAAACGCCCGAGGTTCCCAATGAATGGGATTTGTAGCACATCCGACCTCTTTTGCGCAAAGAAGATTTCAGAAATAACCCTTCCCTTTTCCGGCTCCGATCTGATAAACAGCTAAATCCCCGCACCCCTCCCCCAAGCGGGTCGTCGGAACAAAACACTGTATCTATCGGAGACCAACGGGATGACAGCGAACAGGGATTATCGAATGTTGCTCAAAGCGGGGATCAGAGCCGGGCTGAAACGGGGATGGAGCGGCTTTGTGTGGATGATGAAGATTATTATCCCGATTTCGCTCTTCACCGCCATGCTCGACTGGAGCGGCTTTCTGCACCACCTCGATTTTCTCCTCAAACCCCTGATGGGTTTTTTGAGCCTACCGCCGACCGCTGCGCTGCCGCTGATCATCGGCATGCTGAGTTCGGTTTATGGAGGGATCGCCGCTATGGTCGTCCTCCCCTTCAGCACGGGACAGATGACGCTGATCGCCGTCTTCATCCTGATGGCACACGCATTGATACAGGAGGGGATCATCCAGGGAAATTCGGGCATCCACCCCCTGAAGGCGTCATTGGTCCGCGTTGGAGCCGCCGCCGTCACGCTCCTGCTGATGGCGCCCTGGGTGGGAAGTTCCACCACCATGCCCCTTCCTGCGGGCGACCTCCCGACGGTCCATCCGGCCTTCATGGAGATGATCCGCCACTGGGCGTGGACGACCGTCCGGCTTACTGCCAAGATATTCTTTATTATAATGGCCCTGCTCACTTTTCTGGAACT
>MICN01000003.1 GCA_001829875.1 Syntrophus sp. GWC2_56_31 | reverse complement strand
CTTAAACGTTCCCGTTCATCAACTTTTGGGCGGGAAGAGTAGAGATTCCATCCCTCTCTCGTGGATGGTGGGCATCAATTCCACGGCAAAGATGGTAGAAGAATGTCGAAGATTTTGGGAGATGGGGATCAGGGCGTTTAAGATAAAGGCCGGTCTGGATTTTGCGGGGGACCTCGAAAAATTCAAGGCAATTCGCCAAGAACTCGGGACGGATGCGCTCCTCTATATCGACGCGAACCAGGGATATAAATCGACAAAAAAAGCGGTAAGGTTTATCCGACAACTCGAAGAAAGTGGCCTGGCCTGGGTCGAAGAGCCCTTTCCAGTGGAGAATAAGCGAGACCGTTTAGAAGCTTCGCGTGCCATTTCCGTTCCGATGATGGGAGATGAGAGCTGTATGACGCCGACCAGTGTTGCCCAGGAACTGGCGTTAGGTGCGCTCGGGATCGTTTTGGTAAAGATTGCCCGCACGGGGTTTTATAAAACCAAGAAGATTATTTACCTTTGCCAAGAAGCGGGAATCCCCTGCATGATTGGCAGCCAGGGGGATTCGTCTATCGGAGCGGCGGCAAGCGCTCATGTCGCTGTTGCGTTTCGCAATATCCTGTTTCCGGCCGAAGTATCTTACCATCTTCGCATGCAGGGGGACTTGCTGAAGTCGCCGTTGTCAATCTGCGGGGGAGAATTGGTGGTACCCGAAGGGCCTGGCCTGGGAGTCGAGATCGATGAGGATGCTCTTAAAAGCTATGGAAGAATCGAAAAATGAGCATACGAAAACAGTGAAACCAAAAGCCAGAAAGGAGAAGGACGGTGGCCAGATTTAAAAATTATATTCCTCATGGAGTCATCCCAGCTCTGATATTGCCTTTCAAAGAGAGCGACCTGAGTATCGATGAGGAGGCTTATCGAGAGCACGTTCGCTTTGTCGGCTCGACGAAAGGCATTTCAACGGTCATGATAACAGGCCAGTCCCAGGAGGCGTCGGCGCTCACTTTTGAGGAACAGAAGCGTGTCATCGCGATAACCATGGAAGAAGTTGGGGATCGACTGCCGGTGGTTCCAGGGGTATATACGGATTGCGGCAGGGATGCCGGACGATTGGCCCGCATGGCAGAAGACGAAGGGGCGTCCGGCCTGCTCATTTTTCCTCCGGCTCCTTTTGTACGAGGTTCCCAGCTAAGACCCGAAATGGCTATCGCGCACTTTAAAAGTGTCGCCGATGTCACGGATCTCCCGATGATTGCCTTCCAGTACGAAATGTCCACCGGCCAGGGATATCCCCTGGAAACGATTATCCGACTGGCTGAGGAAATTCCGACGTTTGCTGCCATCAAAGATCGCAGCAATAGTCCGGTTCTCCATGAGCGTCATATCCGGGTGTTGCAAAATCTCTCGCGGCCGGTCAATGTGCTTACAACCCACAGCGCCTGGCTGATGTCCTCTCTGGTCCTGGGGTGTAACGGGCTGCTTTCCGGTTCGGGGAGCATCATCGCAGACCTTCAGGTGGCTCTCTGGCAGGCCGTTCAGAACAATGATTTGAAGCAAGCGCGTTGCATCAATGATCGTATTTACCCGCTGTCTTCAATTTTTTATAGTGACCCGCTCCTGGACATGCACAATCGGATGAAAGAAGCCCTTGTCCTGTTAGGGAGGATACCTTCCGCGGCCTGCAGGCTGCCCTGGGTCCGGGTTAGCGCCAAGGAAGTGGAGCGCATACGGACGGCTCTTCGCCAAGCGGGGATACGTCCGGAGGGGGCGCTGTAGAAACAACGATGGACTCAAGATTCTTTGTGAAATTTATCAGCCTTGGCGCCGCCTATACAATATATGCCAAAGGAGCAAGGCAAATTTTCGGTGATGTCGAGGGCGTAAAAATGGAAGGAACCCCCGCTTTTAGTGGTCTCGTACATGCCGGCAAAGCAGCGTGGAGGAGAGATAAGTGAATAAAATCATCGTAACCGTGGCTGTCATCGGTTCAAGACCCAGCAGGGAGCAGAATCCCCATATCCCATTGACCCCTGAAGAGATTGCCGATTCCGCCTACGAGTGTTTCAACGAGGGCGCCAGTATCGTTCATGTCCACGTACGGGATCTGAAAACTTATAAACGCTCGATGGATACGCAGCTTTATGCCCGTGTCATGGAACGGTTGCGGGCCAGGTGCCCCATGATCATCAACTTGACCACGGGCGTGGGAGGACAGTTGGCCTTGGGGCTCGACAATCAGCCCGATATGGGTAACTCTCTGATGGCAAGCCCCGAGAAGCGGGTCGAGCACGTTCTTCAACTCAAACCGGATTTATGCTCACTCGACATAGGCAGCTTAAATACCCGTTCAGGCGTGGCCATCAATTGCGAGCCGGTAGTCGATAAAATGGCCGAATTGATCAAGAAAAGTGGAGTAAAACCCGAAGTGGAAATCTTTGACTTCGGAAATATCCAGATCGCACAGCGTTTGATCAAATTGGGCCTGATCGAGAAGAATGCCCATTTTCAGTTGTGCATGGGTACAAAGATGGGCGTACCCGCCACCCCCAAGATGGCCGTCACACTTTCGGAGGCGCTTCCTCCCGGGGTCACCTGGTCAATCTTCGGGGTTGGGATGGCACAGTTCCCCATGGTGGCAATGGGGGTTTTGCTTAATGGTCATGTGCGCGTGGGATTTGAGGACAACCTATACCTGAGAAAGGGGCAATTGGCCAAAAGCAATGCCGAGCTAGTAAGACAGGCGATCCAGATCATTCGGAGTCTGAATAGGGATGTTGCCTCCGTTGCCGAGGCCAGAGAGGCGCTATCGCTTTGTTCGATGAAACAGTAACTCATCAGGTCCTTCGCTGATAGGATTTACAGGATGAGCACGATTCTATACTTTTTTACTTGCATTCGTAGAGGGAAGGTAGGATATTATACTCGCCAGTCAATTGTGGCTCCATGGAGGAGCTGCCCAAGTGTTCAGTCAAAAAAAATGAGGGGGTATGTTATGAGAAAAGTAGCAAAAGGTGTTCTGTTGTTCATTGCAGGTATCGGATTGCTGACCTTTCCGCTTCAGGATATCGATTTGGCTGGAGCGGCGGATCCAGACTACCCGACAAAACCAATTACTTTAATAATCGCCTTCGGGGCGGGAGGCACCACCGACTTGACCGCTCGCGCCTTTGGTGAAGCTGCCGGCAAGATTTTGGGACAACCGTTTGTCTACGTCAACAAAGCGGGGGCTGGAGGTACCCTTACAGCCATGGCGGTCGCCAGTGCCAAACCGGACGGCTATACCATGGGCACATGCACGCCTTCGAATGTCCTTGTAGCCCCTTTTTCGGATGCATCGCCTTATAGAGATCTTTCTCGTTTTACCTTCGTCGCCAACTATGCGAATTATATCTATCCCCTGCTGGTGAAGAGTGACGCTCCCTGGAAAAACTGGAAAGAATTTATAGAATGGGCCAAAAAGAACCCGAGGGCTGCGAAGATAGCTATCACCGGCGCGAGATCGGTTGCCTCTCAGGGTCTTGTCTTATGGCAACTTGAGCAAAAAGAACAGGTGGAATTTACCTATATCCCCATGACATCGAGCGCCGATATACTCAACGCCACGCTTGGCGGCCATGTGACCATGTATGGATCCACCGCAGATGCTGTGAATAACGTCTATATAAAAGAAGGCAAACTGCGAATTCTATCGTATTTGAGTAACGAGAAGCTGCCGGGCTATGAGAATATCCCGTCGTTACAGGATATGTACGGATTCGGCATCCCCAACTTGTTGGGCATTTTTACCCCCAAGGGGCTCCCCGACAATGTATTGAAAAAACTGGAGGATGCCTTTGCCAAAGCGGTAAAGGATCCTGATTTCGTCAGTACAATGAAGCGACTTTATACGCCGGTTGTCTATATGAACATGGCACAAATGAACAAATATATTAATGACATGTACAAGCCAACGGGTGAAATAATGAAGGTCCTCAAAGCTGAAGAGGCAAAAGCGAGGAAGTAGAGGGATCATAGGAAGTTCATCAGCACCAGCTTCATGAATGGGCGATGTGGAATTCTATATCGCCTTGATGTTTGTAGCCCAACCTTTGACCGAAGTTGCTCTTAAGTTCGGTCCGGCGGAATTCTTTTCCCTGATGATTCTGGCCTTGACCATGTCGGTCTATCTTGCCCATGGTTCAGCCGTTAAAGCCATGATCATGATCGCTTTCGGGTTTTGTTTAAGCCAAATCGGGTAGGATGCGATCACAACCCAAGGCAGATTTACGTTCGGGATTCTGGAATGGGTTACTTCCTTAATAAGGGCGCATACGAACCCGCCCCTTTAGTCCTTGCGTTTATACTTGGGCCTATTATCGAGAACTTTTTACGCCAGACTCTTAATTGCATCGAGAGGGGATTTTTCTGTATTTATATCACGACCTATTTCCGCCGTGAGTTTGGGTTTTGCGGTATTGATCTTCCTGGTTTCGATCATATGGAAAAGGCGCAGAACCGTATAGCCCT
Organism: Syntrophus sp. GWC2_56_31; assembly: GCA_001829875.1. Lineage (GTDB taxonomy): Bacteria > Desulfobacterota > Syntrophia > Syntrophales > UBA5619 > JAKAFS01. Next base: position 27,105 of record MICN01000003.1, on the reverse strand, counting down.
GCGGCGGTGTCGGCTTAGGCGGTTTATTATTTGCGTGCATTCGCGGAGGAGGGGAGGATCTACAAATCGACAGCTCGCCGGTCAATCGTGGCTCCATGGTGGAGCTACCTGAGTAGGCGCAAGAAAGGGAGGGATTCGAATGAAGAAAATTTTTCTAACAGGGCTCATTTTGGGAAGTTTCTTTACTGCATGGATGGCAGCTGCCCCTTGTATGGCTCAGGAAAAATTTCCAACCAAGCCCATCACATTGCTCGTGGGTTTTGCTGCCGGAGGTACCGGAGACCTGCCGCTTAGATTTTTGGCTGACTCTGCCTCTAAGATTCTCGGCCAACCTGTTGTTGTGATTAATAAGGAAGGCGGCGGGGGAACCGTCGCACTGGGCGAGCTCAAGAACTCAAAGCCCGACGGTTACACCATATGCTTCTTGTCCACCGGCGGGGTCATAAGTGCCAATATGCGGAAAATTCCCTATCACCCGATCGCAGACCTCGAGCCAATTATTCAACACGGGTCGAGTCCCTACGGGCTGGTGGTACGGAGCGATTCGCCTTTCAAGACTTTAAAAGATTTTATCGCTTATGCAAAAGCGAACCCCGGAAAGGTGACCTACAGCCATGCCGGTGCCGGCACCCCACAACATCTGGTGATGATCCGGTTAGGGGAAGCTGCAGGGGTTGAATGGACGGATGTCCCTATGGGGGGTGGAGTCCCGGCTATCACAGCCCTTCTGGGAGGGCATGTCACGGCTGCCGCGCAGGCCACGGAGTGGGGACCGTATGTCGATTCGGGGCAGCTTCGACTGCTCGCGTCTTTCATGGAGAAGAGGATAGAGCGTTATCAGCAGGGTCCGACCCTCATCGAGCAGGGTTACGATATCGTTGCCCCCAGCCTGTACAGTGTTGTTGGTCCCAAAGGGATTCCGAAGGACAGAGTTCAAATGATTCATGATGCTTTTTATAAAGGGATGGAGCTGCCCAAATATAAAGAGGTCTTGAAAAACCTCAATATGACCTTCGCCCACAGAAATCCTCAAGAGCTTGGTAAATATATAGAAGAGCTGTATGAGAGCAGCGGCAAAGCCGTAGCAAAAATCAAAAAGAAATGACGGAAAGGGGTGGGTATTCCCCCGACGAAGGTTTTTCGGACAGTCGTTCATCCCCCATCATCATGTCGGGGTAACCTGAGTCAGGGGGATACCCTCTTCACGTGAATGAAATAACGCGGGGAGGGGAGATGGTCGGGTCTTGCTCCTCCCCGATCTGAAAGGAAAGACGCAATTAAACGTCATGACTTGATCACCAGTACGATCTTTTTCTGCATCGGCTTATTTATTGTTCTCAATTCACCTCAATTTGAACTCGGGAGTATGAAGAGGCCAGGCTCCGGCTTCATGCCTTTTTTTTCGGGTCTATTGATCTGTGGATTCGCGGGCTTAACATTCCTTTATGCCTTTTTCAACAAATCGAATCGGGTCGAAAAAATTTGGGCTACCGTGCAGTTTCGGCGACTCATTTTCTCGGTCATCATGCTTGTATTATATGCGATCCTTTTAGAATCGATCGGTTTTATTATGGATTCGTTCTTTCTGATTCTGCTTCTCTGCCGGTACTCGGGTTCTCAGCAATGGGGGAAAAGTATTTTATGTGCGGCGTTGAGTTCGATCATCTCGTATCTCTTGTTCGAAATATTCCTTAAGGCGCAACTTCCCAAAGGGGTGCTTGGATTTTAGTATGAGTCTTCTCGATCAAATATTCATGGGATTTAATGTGGCGTTCCAGCCGCTGAATCTCTTATTCTGTTTTATCGGGGTTCTGATGGGAACCCTCGTCGGTGTTTTACCTGGACTGGGACCGGTTGCTTCGATATCTCTTTTGCTGCCGGTCACTTTTCACATGGACCCTGTTTCTGCAATCATTATGTTATCGGGGATCTATTATGGAGCCATGTATGGCGGATCCACCACATCCATCTTGGTAAACATTCCAGGAGAAGCCGCCTCCGTGGTCACCTGCATCGATGGGTATAAAATGGCTCGACAGGGGCGGGCGGGCCCGGCGTTGGGCATCAGCGCCTTTGGAAGTTTCATCGCCGCGACATTCAGCACTATCGTTTTAATGTTCATGGCGCCGCCCCTTGCAAAGATGGCCCTTAGATTTGGACCACCCGAATATTTTTCACTGATGGTTTTGGGATTGACCCTATTAACGTATCTCTCATCGGGCCCAATGAGCAAGGCGTTGCTGATGGCAGGAGTCGGCCTTTTTTTAGGGACCATAGGGGTGGATAGCTTGACAGGAACAACCCGATTTACTTTTGATATTCCCGTCCTGATGGATGGCGTTGGCCTTGTCCCCGTGGTGATGGGAATTTTTGGGGTGGGGGAAGTTCTACAAAATTTGGAACTCGCTATCAAACGGGACATTCATGTAACAAAGATCAGCCACTTACTCCCGACACACCAGGACTGGATACAGTCCAAAGGGGCTATTACGCGAGGAACCCTTATCGGCTTTTTCTTGGGGATACTCCCCGGGGGGGGTGCCATCATCGCTTCCTTCGCATCATACGCCATTGAGAAGAGATGCTCCAAGACACCTGAGAAATTTGGCACCGGAATGATCGCAGGAGTAGCCGGTCCGGAAGCAGCCAATAATTCAGCCGCGGTCGGCGCCTTCATCCCTCTGCTGACGCTCGGGATTCCTCCCAATGCAGTGATGGCGATTTTGATGGGGGCTTTGATGATCCATGGAATTCAACCCGGCCCCATGCTCATTTCCCAGCACCCTAATTTATTTTGGGGCGTGGTCATTAGTATGTACGTCGGAAATGCCATGCTGCTGGTTTTGAATCTTCCCCTCATCGGCCTCTGGGTAAGGGTGTTGCGGGTTCCTTATACCATACTCTTCCCTTTGATTTTGCTTTTTTGCTTAATCGGTTCATACACAATGAAAAACAATGTATCGGATATATTTGTCATGATCATTTTCGGAGTCATTGGCTATTTGATGAGGAAATACAGATACGATGCTCCTCCATTGGTACTGGCCCTTGTCTTGGGAACAATGATGGAAGAGTCGCTTCGCCGTTCCCTGCTTATTTCAGGTGGAAGTCCCTTCATCTTTTTTCAACGTCCTATTTCAGCCGTTATCATACTGGGCGCCATCTTCATGTTGGGTTCATCACTGATTCCCGGGTTAAGAAAGAAAAGGGAGAAAATTGAAAAAATCATCTCGGAGGGAGAAGACAATGAAAAAGTTGGAAAAATCAAAAGTATTGGGTAGGATCATCCGCCAGGACAATCCGGAAGAACTCGTCACACCCACCTGGACAGTGGTTCGCAATGCCATTCGCGCAGGCAATGTTGATGAAGCACTCGCCTATCTGGATTACGGTTACACCGAAGCGAAGATGATGCACGATAGCATGTGTTCATTTGTGGAGCAAACTTTCACTCACCTTGCCGCCTTCGGCGAGGAGGAGATCTATAAGGTTCTGAGAAACAGATACGAGCCGGTCATGCGTCGCTGGTTGGCCGATACACCCGGATTGAAGGAGTCGCTCGAGAGGGCCGTTGAGTTCCAGAGGGGGCACGGCGGGCATACCGCGATCGTTGAAGAGCCGGACAGGTATGTTGTCACGTGCGACCCGTGCGGCAGTGGCGGCCAGCTCAGGAGAACGAAAGATGTGGGGAAAACAAAGAAGGCCTACCCCTGGGCATGGGGGAAGAGCGGTGTCCCCTATTACTGTGTTCATTGCAGTGTGATGTGGGAGATTCTTCCGATTGAACTACGCGGGTTTCCGGTAAGGATTAACCTCATAGGGGATACGCCTTCAGATCCATGTGTCCATCTCTATTATAAGAAGCCGGAGTTGATCCCCGAGGAATATTTTACAAGGGTTGGTCAAAAACCTAAATTGGCAAAGACTTCCGGTAAGGGGAAAAAGGTCTAAAAGGTCAACGGACGGAGGCAACGACATGCAAGCAGACAAAACACTATCCAATCCTTATTTCCCCAATCTCTTCCAGAGCGGGAAGATAGGGGGAGTCAGACTGAAGAACCGTATTGTGATGTTACCAATGGGGACAGCGCATGCGAGCGCGATTGGCGAAGTAACCGATAAAACCATTGCCCACTACGAGGCGAGGGCCAGAGGCGGGGCAGGCTTGGTCACCATTGGGTATGTCGCATTCATGGGTCGAGAGATACCCAACGGCTTGCAATTTGATGGGGACTGGTACATCGACGGTCACGCAGATCTGGTTGAAGCGGTTCATGCCGCCGGCGCCCGGATTGCCATACAACTGAATCATGGCGGTAGTCGTATGAACCAATCCTGCGTTGAAGGAAAGCAAATGGTTTCCTCGTCGGCTGTTGCCCGCTATTACTTGGGTGAAGTGCGATATCCGGAGCCAAGGTCATTGAGCAAAGCTGAAATCTACGAGATCATAGAGCGCTGGGCACAAGCAGCAAGAAGGGCAAAGAAGGCGGGTTACGACATTATCGAGTTGCACGGGGCTCATGGCTATTTGGTCGGGAGTTTTTTATCGCCCTTCCTCAACAAAAGGACGGATGAATTCGGCGGAAGCCTCGAAAACCGAATGAGATTCGCAAAAGAACTGCTACTCAGGGTTAAATTTGAAGTGGGGAAGGATTACCCGGTAGGGATACGTTTGAGCGGGGAAGAGTTCTGGCCGGGCGGAATCACAATTGCGGAATCCCCCATTATGGCCAGGATGATGGAGGAAGCCGGCGCAGCCTACATATCGGTGAGTTGTGGCACCCTGGAATCTAAGCTCGGTACCGGGGATGTCATGCGCAGCAAGGAGGGATGGAAGGTGTACATGTGGGAGGCCATCAAGAAAGCCATAACCATCCCAATCATATCCGGAGGGAATATTAAAAACCCCTCCCTCGCCGAGACTGTGCTTGCAAACCGGCAGACAGACTTTATTGGGTTGGCAAGACCATTTCTGGCCGATCCGGACTGGCCGGACAAGGCTCGAGACGGCAGGGTGGAAGATATTCGCCTGTGCGTATCGTGTAACGAGTGTCACCCCGGAGCGTCCCGGCTGGCAGGCAGGGTCACATTGCGCCACTGCTCCGTAAACCCGGCCTTAGGACGGGAGCGGGATTTCGGCAACATTCGTCCCGCCAAAATACCAAAGAGGGTGATGATTATCGGTGGAGGACCTGGAGGAATGGAGGCAGCCAGGACCGCTGCTTTAAGGGGTCATGATGTCACTCTGTATGACAAAGGCACCGAACTTGGCGGCGGTCTTCTCCTAGCGGCAGCTCCCCCGGGGAAGTATAATTGGCTTGGCTTTCGTAACTATCTGGCGACCCAGCTGAAAAAACTCGGGGTGAAGGTGGTTTTGAATATTGATGTCGGCCAAGAACTGGTGCGTGATGCTAAACCCGATGCGGTCATCGTTGCAACGGGCGCTCAACCGCTTGTGCCCCCGATTCCTGGCGCCAACGGCGAGAAAGTCTTGAGCGGATGGGATATTTTGAGAGGTAAGACGATAAAAGAGAAGCAGGTATTGGTTCTTGGCGGCGGCATGGTCGGCTGCGAGACTGCCGAGCACCTGGCTGAAAAAGGCCATGAGGTAACCGTTGTAGAGATGCTGCCTCGCCTTGCAGGCGAAATGGAACCGCTTAATCGAATGGCACTGCTTGACCGCCTTGTCGAGCTGAACATACGATCTCTCGTTGGTAGGAAAGTGACCGCGATTCAAGATGACGGTGCGACCGTTGTTGATATAAACAGTGGAGCCGATGAACATATTCAAGCTGGTCAAATTGTCCTGGCTATGGGCGCCAGGGCGTTAGACCAAATTGCCGAAGCCCTGGAGGGGAAGGTGCCTGAGATTTACAGGGTAGGCGACTGCATGTTGCCCGCCAGAGTGATCGATGCTGTGTACGAGGGGGCTATTTCAGCTTACCAGCTCTAAGTGTTCTTCACATTCGCACGAATGAATGTGACAATATCCTCCGTTGATGTTCCGGGTTGAAAGATCGCTTTGATCCCGGCTTTCTTCAGCTTCGGGATGTCATCGTTAGGGATGATGCCGCCACCAAAAACGAGGATGTCTCCCGCGCCTCTTTTTCTCAGTATCTCAACGACTTTAGGGAAAAGAACCCCGTGCGCACCGGAGAGGGATGAGAGACCTATGATATCGACCGCTTCCTGAATGGCTGCCTGGGCAATTTGGTCAGGGGTCTGCCGTATCCCCGTATAGATCACCTCCATCCCGGCGTCTCTCAGAGCCCGTGTAATAATCTTAGCCCCGCGGTCGTGGCCGTCCAGCCCGGGTTTTCCTATCAGCACTCGAATCCTGCGATCCATAAGTCCTCCTCGTACATGATGCATCATATGCCTTCACAACGTTTCACCATAATGCCTAAGCAGCACTGAGACACGGAAACTACACCGCCCCAGGCATGGATCGGTACTCTCCTGCAACCTCCCGGATGACATCGCAGATTTCTTGTACGGTGGCATACGCTTTTACAGCCGCGAGGATAGGCTCTACCAGGTTCGTCTTCTCTCCAGCCGCCTTTCTCAAATCCCCCAGTCGCTCCCTCACGGCCCTGTTATCCCGTTCCTTCCTGAGCCGTTTAAGACTCTGGATCTGTTTTTTCTCTGTCGAGGCCTTGACCTTGAATGTACGGATTTTGACCTCTTCGCGTGAAGTAAAGCGGTTGAGTCCCACAACCACCCTCGACCCGTTTTGAATCTCCATCTGGGATTGATAGGAATGATCGGCAATCTCTCTTTCGATAAACCCATTCTCGATGGCGGCCACTGCTCCTCCCATCTCATCGATTTTTTTGAGATATTTTTTCACTCTCGTCTCGATTTCGTTCGTCAATGTCTCCACATAGTAAGAGCCGGCCAACGGATCAACGGTTCTGGTAATTCCGCTTTCATAAGCGATCACCTGCTGGGTCCGAATGGCGATCATCTCTGCCTCCTCCGTGGGTATGGCATATGCCTCATCATAGGAAGAGGTTCTCAGAGACTGACTTCCGCCTAAGATGGCAGAAAGGGCCTCGATTGTGACCCTGGCGATATTGAGCAGGGGCTGCTGTGCCACGAGTGTCCCCCCAATCGTCCCGCTGTGATGCCGAAAGAGAAGGGATTCGGCTTTTTTTGCGCCATAATTATTCATCATTTCAGCCCACATCCTCCGGCTCGCCCTCAATTTCGCGACCTCCTCGAAGAGGTCCATGTGGGCTCCGAAGTGGACGCGGATCATCGGAGCGATGTCATCTATGGCCACCCCTCGCTTTAAAGCCAGCTCGATGTAAGCAATGGCGTTTGCAAACGTGAAGGCAACCTCTTGCACTGCGTTCGCACCTGCGTCTCGATAATGATAGCCGGAAACCATCAGGGGCTGCCAATTGGGGAAGCGCTTTGCCGAATACTCAATCGCGTCGACAGCGAATTCAAGGGAAGGCCGGGGCGGAAAGATCTGGGTTCCCCGGGCGACGAACTCTTTCAGGACGTCGTTCTGTATGATGATCTGTGTTTGACCGGGATCGGCCTCCTGCTTTTCGCATAAAGCGATGAACATCGCCAAGGCAACAGGCCCGATTGCATTTGCCGTGGTGCGGATATGTTTTACACGATCCAAGCGGATTCCGTCGAAGATCATTTCCATGTCTTTCAGGGAATCGATTGCTACCCCGATTTTTCCCACTTCTCCCTGGCTCAGAGGGTGGTCCGAATCGTACCCGAGCTGGGTAGGCAGATCAAGGGCGAGTGAAAAACCGGTCGCCCCCTGGCTCAATATGAACTTAAAGCGTTCGTTGGCAGCCTCAGCCGTTCCGAATCCGGCATACTGTCCCATAACCCAGGGGTTATTCCGATACATCTCAGGGTCGATCCCTCTTGTGTAGGGGTATTGACCAGGGTACCCCAAATCCCGATCCGGGTCGAACCCAAAGGCCTCCAAATCTCCCTGGGTGTAGCAGGACTTCACCTCGATACCGGAGCTTGTCATAAACTTTCTCTTGTCATCGGTCTTATTCATGTATGCATCCTCAAATGTGGGGAGTCTGAAGTTTTATCCCTTTTTCTCGGTCCCACGTATTTTCGTTCGGATGGGCTGCCTGCAACTTGAATTTCTCCACCCGTTCCGTAGGGGTTTTCGGCAAACTCTCGCAAAACTCGACGTATCTGGGAACCATAAAATAGGCCATTCTCTCTTGACAAAAGGAGATGATCTCCTCAAAGGCCATCTGTATCCCCGACTTCGGAACGACACAAACCTTCACATCGTCTTCCCCCAGTTCTGAAGGGACTCCAAAACAGACAGATTCTAGAACCTTCGGATGGGTGTTGATGACGATTTCAACCTCCTGAGGAGAAATATTCTCGCCCCGGCGGCGTATAACGTCCTTTTTTCTCCCTACAAAGAAAAACCATCCTTCTTCATCCCGGTATACCAGATCCCCGGTGTAAAACCAGCCTTCCCGCACCTTTTGGCTCGTCGCTTCAGGATCTTTATAGTATTCAAGCCATTTCTCATTCGGGTCTCTGGGCCGGATAATCAACTCCCCAACCTTTCCCGGCGCCAATTCATGGCCCTCCTCATCGATGATTCGCGCTTCGTTGAAATACGGCGCCCGGCCCATGGAACCTACCTTCCCACCCGGCGTATTCCAGATGGATCCTCCTTCTGTTGTCCCATAGGTCTCAACAAGATAGAGATTGAATCGTTTTTCGAAATCCTTCCACTTTTTGGGCGGTATATTCCCTCCCCGCGCAAGGCGAACAGGATTGTCGGCATCGTCCGGCTTGGGTTCCTGCTTGGAAAGGATGGAAACTATCGTCCCGACAAAATTGAACACCGTAGCCCCGTATCGCCGAATCTCGTTCCAAAACCCGGAAGCGCTGAATCGTACACCCAAAGCAAGACGGGCATTCGCCAGCAATGCCGGCATCACCGTCAGATTCTGGGCATTCCCGTGAAAAAGCGGGAGACAGGTGTAAAGGGTGTCTTGACTAGTATAGCCCATATATTGCACGGTCCTGAGCCCTCGCAGGATGACGTATTCGGGCCATCTGACGACTCCCTTGGACCGACCAGTTGTTCCCGAAGTATACATGATCTCATAGGGATCTTCAGGGGTAAGCGCTACTTTCGGATCTTCACTCGAAGCGCAGAACAATTCATCCAGCGGATGAGTTGTCTTTGTACCCGTCACCTCTCCTCTGACGTATATATTCAGGATCCCTGGGGTGTCACCCAAAACCTCTTGAATCTGGGGAAACAGCAATTCTCCTACAACAACCATTTCTGCATCGGAGTTATTGAGAATATATTGTAAAAGTTCGCCTTTCCAATCGACATTGATGGGTACCATCACTCCACCCATTTTGGCTATGCCGAACCATAGATAGAGGAAGTCAGGACAGTTGGGCAACATGACGGCGATCTTGCTCCCCTTTTTAATGCCGCGGGCAAGAAGGGCGTTCGCCACCCGATTGGCATTCTCGTTAAATTGGTCAAAAGTCACTTTTTCGTCTTCAAAAAGCAGAAAAATCTCGCCTCTATGCTTTCGGGCCTTCTCCGCAAGAACCTTTCCAAGCGTCCAATCCTTTCGATCCAAGCCGATCAATACTTCAGGCCAATTCGCCTCTTCGGGTAACATCTTCCAAAATCCTCCATCTCAAGCCATCTTCAAATGGCGTATTGCCGCCATCGGTGTTCTATTACCGAACCACTGGTCTGAATTTGTATGTGAGTACCTCATTCCCCTCTTCATCTTCATGGAGCCTTTCTATCACAAGCTCAACATCCAGCCCGATTCGCAGCTGTTCAAAGTCACTTGTGGAAAAAAGAGTCTCGACCCGAACCCCTTCCGGCAGCTCCACGTAACCTATGGCGTATGGCACGTCCCCGCGGTAATAAATGGGAGGTCTCTGCATTACAATGGTATAACTATAGATTTTTCCGTTTGAACTCAGTTGAATCTCTTCGAAGTTCTCCGCTTGACAGTGAGTGCAAAAACCATCGTTTCTCGAAGGGAAGAAAATCTCCCGGCATTCCAGGCAGCGGCTTCCTATAAGCCGAGGGCCTCCCTCCCGGTTTACAGAGTCGGCCCACAAGTTTTCTCGCAGGGGGATCTTTTTTTTGGGAGTATCCGTGGGTTCACCTCTTGAGAATGACGACACCGCTGTTTGAACCTGCGCCCATGACATGTGCCAATCCAACCATCGCTCCAGGAACCTGTCGGGGGCCGGCTTCTCCCCGGATCTGTTTGTAAATCTCAATAATCTGTGCCAGGGCTGTGGCTCCAAGCGGGTGCCCGCGGGACATGAGCCCTCCATCTGTGTTGACAGGGAGCTTACCGCCTATGTCAAAAGCACCCTCGCGCAGCAGACGAGGCGCCTCTCCTTTTCCGCAGAATCCCATATTCTCCAAATCCCAAAGTTCACTTGACGCCATCGTATCATAAACCTGAACCACATCCATATCCCGCGGTCCGTAACCGGACTCATCCCAGGCCTGTTGAGCGCTGATCTCCACATTGCTCGGAGTATGCACTCGCACACTGCCACCCCCTTTGGCATGACCATAGGTGCCGCTGGTGAGAACCGCTGCCGCCACCGTAACCGCCCGGCTCTTCGATTTTAACCGTTTCCTGCTGCAGAGTATCACCGCGGCGCCTCCGTCGGCGAGAGGACAAGCATGGAGGAGGCGCATCGGTTTGGCAATCATCCGTGAAGAGAGGACATCGTCTATCTTCACAGGGGTTCGAAACCGGGCCAGAGGGTTGAGGGCGCCGTTTCTCCGGTTCTTCACCGTGACCATCGAGATGTCCTCAATAGTCACGCCGAACTCCTCCATGTATCTAACGGTCTCCAGTGCGTAATCCGCCGGCTGGACATTGAAACCCATCTTCCTCTGCCATTCCGGCCAAGCGGTGCTGGCGATGAACCCTCTCGGCATCTTTTCAAAACCCACGGCGATGGCGATGTCACAGAGCTCCGCCCCTACCGATTGGTAGGCGAGGCGAAAGGCCGAGGATCCGCTCGAACACGCATTTTCCACATTGACGATTGGAATCCCCGTCAGCCCGAGCCTTGCGATGGTCTGGTGCCCCGATGCAGTTCCGCAATAGACGCTGCCGCAGAAGGCCGCTTGGATCTCCGGCCAAAACATCTCGGCGGCTGACAACGCTTGGCGGATCGCCTCGTTCCCCAGTTCATAGAAATCTTTGTAAGGTCTCCCTTTTTCCCCATCATAGCTGTCAAATCGCGTCAGACCGACTCCCGCTACCGCTACTTCCCTCAACTTTCTCATTTTCAACCACCCGGGGAAATCATATTCTATCGGCCGATCCGTCTCCCGTTTCTCTATCCGCACGGTGGAGAGGATCAAACGTTGTCCTCTCCGGAAGACCCTCCTTCAACGAGTAAAAAACTCCCCAAACGGAAGGCCCATTTCTTAGCACATTTCGGTAATTCCGCCTTTTTTCGATAAGGTTTTGATTTCGACGAGCCGGAGTATAGGGAGGTTGTTTTTGCGTGTCAATACATATTTCGGCATTATATTCTGGGCACTCATTTGACAAAATATAACGTTGCCTGAAGCGTGATTCATGAGGACCTTTGACTCATTCGCCGGTATATGGTAGCGAGGTTTCGGAATTCATACAAAATGAGAATCACATCGATGTATGGCGTGGGCTTCACTCCTATGGACGGGTTGCAATTGTTCAACTCCGTCAACGCAACGCCGGAGAGGGAGTTGAGAAAAGATGAGTCGCACAGGCTGAAGGAGGATCAAAATGGTTCCCGATCTCTTGACCCGAGCGCGGCGGTACCGCTGGCTTATTTTTTGGATATTGGCTTTCGGATATATTTTGGTCTATTTCCATCGTCTCTGCCCTGCAGTGCTGGCGCTGGATATCATGCGTGATCTTAAGACCAGCGGTGCACTTACCGGGTTCATGGCGGCTGCGTATTTCTATCCTTATGCAGCCATGCAGCTACCTGCAGGTCTGCTTTCCGATTCATGGGGTCCCAGGAACACCATCGCTCTTTTCTTCTGTGCGGCCTTTATCGGGTCTCTCATTCTGGGTATGTCGGATACCATTTTCTGGGCAATCATAGGGCGGGCAATGGTTGGATTGGGCGTTGCCATGCTTTTTGTCCCTACCATGAAGATTCTTGCGGAATGGTTTCATATCCGGGAATTTGCATTTATGACCGGCATCCTCCTGGCGATGGGCGGTCTGGGATCGCTTTCAGCGGCCATGCCGCTGGTATGGCTCAGTTCCTGGATAGGATGGCGCTTCTCCTTTGTGATTGTGGGAATATTCACCCTGATATTGGCGATTCTGGTTCGGATTTTTGTCCGGGACCGCCCTGCAGATATGGGGTGGCCTTCCCCGACTGGATCGGCCCCATCAACCGGGGCTCCGCGCGCAGGTCTGGTAGAAGGGATTCGCACTGTGCTCACATGCCCCTGGTTCTGGCCTCTGGCAGGCTGGTTTTTCTTTGACTGCGGCATATTTTTTTCCTTTGGCGGACTGTGGGGGGGGCCGTACCTCATGCAGATATACGGTCTCAGCAAAGCCGAGTCCGGGAAGATCCTTTCCATGCTGGCTGTGGGGCTGATCGTGGGAAGCCCCTTGCTGAGTTTTCTCTCCACTGTTGTATTTCGGGCAAGAAAGCCCGTCATTGTGCTCTCCTGCATCATTGTTCTCTGCCTTACCGGAGTGCTCGCGTTTTACACGGCTCAAGTGTCTACAACGGGACTTTACTTGCTCTATCTGGGTTTCGGAATGTTTTCCAGCTCCATAGTGGTCATCGGTTTCACCACCGCCAAAGAACTGTTTCCTGTCCAGATCGCCGGAACAGCGACAGGTCTGATTAATCTTTTTCCTATTACCGGAGGTGCGATTTTTCAGCCGCTGTTGGGCTTTTTTCTGGAACGTCAGGGGCGTATGGGCGATGCCTTTACTTTGGCGGGCTATAAGCAGGCTTTCCTCGTTCTCTTTCTTTCCGGCATAGTGGCGCTTGGGGCAAGCCTTTTCATCAAAGAAACGATGGTCAGGGAAAACACCTGAGAATTCGGTTCACCCCGTTATCAGTCCATTCATAGCCTGGCAGATGGCCGCCTCGATCACCCACGCTTGGTCTATCTGTCGCGGCTGTGGAGATTATTCCACCTGATCCTGCAGGGTTGGAGTCAAAAACGGATTAGGCCCGTCGTCCGTTCATTATTTTGCGGATCCCATCTCATCCAGGATCTTCTTGAAAAAATCATACTGGGCCCGATAGACTTTTATCAGCTCGTCACCGGTTAAAATGGATACCATTTGTTCCCCGGTTTTTCCGATTCTGTCCATCTCCTCTTTATTTTGCGCATAGGCCTTCCTGTGCGCATCAAAAAGAACAGTGATGATCTCTTTCGGAACCCCGCGCGGCGCCCAGAGCGAGTCCGAAGCCGAAATCACCAATGGATAGCCGATTTCTTTCAACGTTGACACATTGGGATAGTCGTCCAATCGGCTCGCTTCGGCTGTGGCGAGAATCCGGAGTTTTCCGGGTCCGGCTTGCCCTGAAGAAGCAGCGACCAGCATGTCCAGATGCCCCCCCATGACGGCCGCCATACCCGCGGCCGTTCCTTTTTGAGGAACGTGGATTGCCTGAAATCCCGCCATCCGCGAGAGGGCCTCCATAAGGATATGAACATTGTAATAGGTGCCGGGTGTCGCATACTTCATCTTTTTGGTCTTGGCGGCACGGATGAAATCCTCCATGGTTTTGTAAGGACTGTCCTCTTTCACGCAAAAGAGAAGCGGAATCGACGTCAGATTGCACACAGGGGTAAAATCATCCAGGCTGTAGGTTGCTCCCTTTTTCGTCAATGGGGGCAAGATCAGCGTCGAGACCGTTGCAGCCATGAGCGTGTATCCATCCGGCTTGGCATCTTTTGCAGAGAGGGTTCCCTGGATGCCTCCCGCACCTGGTTTATAATTGATGATCAGGGGTTTCCCCAGGACTTTTTCCACTCTGGGTTTGAAAAGTTGCAGCGCAAAATCGAGTCCCCCTCCTGCTGCATTGGGGGAGACGACCTCCACGGCCCGGGTCGGGTAGCTTCCCTGCGCCGAAACCATTGTCGCAGGCATTGCCGAAAGAATGACTATTCCAAACGCAAGAACGATTCCTTCTTTCTTCATTTTCTCTTCTCTCCTTTCATTGGTTTTCATTGACTTTCCCTGAACGGCTTCCGCTTGAACCATGGCAATGCCGCAACGGAGAATAGAACGATTCCGGTGACCATCAGGACGCATGAAATCGGCCTCGTGAAGAAGATAGCGAAGCTCCCTTCCGACATCAGAAGGGACTGTCGGAGAGATTCTTCGAACATCGGGCTCAGAACCAGGGCAAAGACGAAGGGGGCCGCCTCGTAATTGAATTTCCGCATCAGGTAGCCGAAGATTCCAAAGAAGACCATGACGATGATGTCCCAGACATTGTTGTTAAGACTGTACGCACCGATCAAGCAGAAAAGGAGGATGAGGGGAAACAGAACGCTGTACGGAACCGACAGGAGACGAACCCAAAGCCCGATCAGGGGAAGATTCAGCAGCACCAGCATAACATTCCCGATATACATGCTGCTGATCACTCCCCAAAAGAGCTCGGGATGATCTTTGATGAGCATCGGTCCGGGACTGATGCCATGGATCAGCAGCGAGCCCAGCAAGAGGGCCATAACGGGATTGCACGGCAGCCCCAGGGTCAACAAGGGAATAAAATTTGAACTGCTGCCTGCATTATTTGCGGATTCCGGTCCTGCCACTCCCTGAATCGCTCCCTTCCCAAATTGTTCGGGATGTTTGGAAATCCTCTTTTCCAGTGCGTAAGAGGCGAAGGAGCTCATGACTGCCCCCCCTCCGGGAAGGATTCCCAGGGAAAAACCGAGAACCGTTCCTCTGAGAATAGGGCCGAGGCTGTCCTTCCAGTCCTGTATGGTGGGGAGAAGCCCCTTGAGCTTCGTTCTCAATATCTGAATCTGTCCGGTCTCCTCCTCGAGATTCTCCAGCACTTCGCCGATACCGAACAGCCCCATAACCACTGGAACCAGACCGACTCCGTCGGAGAGGGTTAAACTCCCGAAGGTGAAGCGAAGGTCGCCGGTAATAAAGTCAACCCCGATGGATCCCACAAACACCCCCAGAACAATGATCATCACAGCCTTTATGACAGACCCCGAAGCCAGATAGATCACCATAGAGAACGCCATGAAAATCAATGAGAAATATTCTGGGGAGCCGAATCTTAATGCGAACCTGGCGAGGAAGGGGGCGGCGATCATCAGTCCCAGCACACCGATCGTGCCTGCAATGAAGGAGCCGAGGGCGGAGATCCCAAGCGCCGGCCCGGCCCTTCCCTGCCGCGCCATCTGGTATCCATCCAGACAAGTCACCACAGAAGCGGCTTCTCCCGGGATATTGACAAGGATAGAGGTTGTGGAACCTCCGTACATGGCTCCATAATACACGCCGGACAGCATGATGATCGCGGGAGTAGGCGGAAGATAAAAGGTTGCAGGAAGCAGGAGAGAGATGGTGGCAGAGGGACCAAGTCCGGGAAGCACACCTATCAGCGTCCCGGTGAGGACGCCGAGGAAACAATAGAAAAGATTTCCCCAACTCAGCGCCACCGAAAATCCGGTTAAAAGCCCGTCAGACATCTCATACATTTAAAATCCCTCTCGGAAACCGAAGGCCCAAAAAGTATTCAAAAAGAAGATAGCTGACAAATGTGGTGGCCACCGAGGCGATCACTGTCGATCGCCATCCCATTCCCCCCACCCCCCCGTACATAAAGCCGGTCCAAAAAAAAGTGACCAGGTGAAATCCAAGGATATCAAAGAACAGGGGGTAGGCGACCAGCGAGACAGGAATAGAAATCAAATGCTTCCATCTCGTCCCTGGCTTCCAAAGGAGCGCTTGTCCCAACCGGGAGCCTTTCATGGAGACGGCGACTTGCACAACGCCCATAAATCCAAGCAAAAGTCCGCATCCCAGAGGGAGCAGACCGGGACCCGGGTTCGAAAAAGAACCGGGGCCGAGTCGAATAGATTCCACACAAATGGCCGCCGCCAGCGCGACACAGAAAAGGGAACTCATCCGGTCATATCTTATCATGATGTGTCCTCATAAAACCGGGCTATTTTTTGATTTTTTTATCAGGCATTGCTTTCGACGGATGGAGGATAAGCGGTAATGGGGTTGTATGTCAAGGAAATATTAGCCACAAAATATTGGTTGTATGCCATTTGTAAAATCGGTCAAATAGTGTTATCCATTACGCCATGTCATCGTTCGGTGCACACCTCTCTTGCTAAAATAGCCGTAAAAAATTCGGTATATGTTCAAATATTTCAAAGACCTTTACCGCAAAGACCATCATCCCGGCTTCGGGGCGCTTGAGATACTGAAATACATCGGGCCGGGACTGCTGGTGACGGTGGGTTTTATCGATCCGGGAAACTGGGCGTCGAATATCGCGGCCGGCTCCGAGTATGGCTATCGATTGTTGTGGATGGTTACCCTCAGCACGGTCATGCTTATCGTTCTGCAGCATAATGTCGCTCATCTGGGAATTGCCACAGGGCTGTGCCTTTCGGAAGCGGCCACGATCCACACACCCCGACTGGTTTCCCTCTCGACGCTGGCGACGGCGATGATGGCGTCGGTTTCAACCTCACTGGCGGAGATACTGGGGGGCGCCATCGCATTAAACATGCTGTTTCGTATACCGGTCAAGATCGGCGCGTTGATCATTCTTATTGTTGTAGTCTGGCTGCTGCTGAGCAACTCCTACCGCAGGCTTGAAAAATACATTATTGGTTTTGTCTCCATCATCGGACTGTCGTTCGTCTACGAACTCACGCTTGTGGAGATCCGGTGGTCCGAAGCCGTGCAGGGTTGGCTTGTTCCGGCTATCCCCGAAGGCTCGATTATTGTGGTGATGAGCGTGCTGGGCGCCGTGGTGATGCCGCACAATCTTTTCCTTCACAGCGAGATCATACAGAGCCGGCAGTGGAACCTCCAGAATGAAACGGTCATTCAGAAGCAGCTCAAATACGAGTTTGCCGATACCCTTTTTTCGATGGTCGTAGGGTGGGCGATCAACAGCGCAATGATATTGCTGGCTGCTTCGACATTCTTTCACAGCGGTATCGCGATCACCGAACTTCAGCAGGCAAGGCAGATGCTGACGCCGCTGCTCGGAAGTGCGGCATCGATGATCTTTGCGGCGGCACTCCTGTTTGCGGGCATGGCATCGAGCATCACATCGGGGATGGCCGGCGGCAGCATCTTCTCCGGGATTTTCAGCGAACCGTACGACATCAAAGACAGTCACACCCGGCTGGGTGTTCTCTTTTCATTGTGTTCAACAATCCCGCTCATCTTCCTTATCGGCGATCCCTACCGCGGGCTGATCCTGTCGCAGATGGCACTCAGCATACAACTTCCGTTTACCATCTTTCTGCAGATCTATCTAACCTCTTCGCGAAAGGTGATGGGGAGGTATGTCAATTCGAAGCTTCTCATTGCATTGCTGGTGCTGATCGGATCGATCGTCGCGTATCTCAACATGATGCTCCTGCGAAGCTTGTTCTGATTTCGAATGTTCTGAATTGACAGGCCCGCTGACTTTCCCTATACTCCGATAGACTTGAAATCGGGAGGTGTCGGTGTGAGAGAGATCATTAAGGAAGCAATCGCGCTTTTAGAGAAGGGGCAGGGATTCGCTCTGGCCACCGTTGTGGAACAGAACCGTTCCGCTCCCCGGAGTGCCGGCGCGCGGATGGTTGTCACCCAGGACGGCGTCGTGATCGGTACTGTCGGCGGCGGCGCCCTGGAAGCGAAGGTGCAGAAAATCGCCGCGGAGGTTATGAAAAACCGGAAGGCGGCGGTGATCTTCTTTAATCTGACCGCCGGGGATTCATCGGGGATGGGGATGATCTGCGGTGGTGACGCGCGCGTCCTGGTCGATTACGTCGATTCAGGAGATCCGGTCTGCCTGACCCTATACCGGGAGCTGGCCGCCGCCCTCGAGCGAGGCGACCGGGCCTGGCTGGTTACCCTTCTTCCCTCCGAAGAAGCCGGCAGTCCGGGGAGCACCTTTCTGATGAGGGATGACGGCGCGATCACGGGCATTTCCGGAAATGTTGCCGGGGGGCTGCAAGACCTCCTTGCCGAAGTCCGCGGCTGTAACGCCTTCACTTTTCTGGAGAGGCACCGGGCGGTGATCGATCCCACGGTAAACCGCGTGACGGCACTGATCTTCGGCGCCGGTCATGTCGGCAGGAGCCTGGTCCCGGTCCTATCCTCCGTCGAATTCAGGACGGTCATACTCGATGACCGGCAGGAGTTTGTGAACAGGGAGAGGTTCGACTCAGCCGATGAGATCGTTCGCCTCGATTCCTTCGATGAAGCGTTCAAAGGAATGACGATCGACGAGAGGAGCTATATCGTCATCATCACCCGGGGGCACCTCCATGACCGGACCGTGCTCAGGCAGGCGCTGCGGACGAAGGCCGCCTATATCGGCATGATCGGCAGCAGGACGAAGCGGGACCTGACTTACCAGGCCCTCCTCGATGAGGGCTTCACGAGAGCGGACCTGGAACGGGTTCATTCACCCATAGGTCTTTCCATAAAGGCGGAGACCCCCGCCGAGATCGCCGTGAGCATTGCCGCCGAACTGATCAAGATAAGGGCGGAGTTGAATGGATGAAACGGGCCCCTGCGTGAGCTTGCCGAAGGGAGATCCAGTCATGCCGCAGCGGGGATGAGGATCATCCCCGCTTCTGGTTGTCCGAAGGTCGTCGCCGTCGCGGCGTTCCTTATCGATGTGAGTGACGAACGGCTCAACCCTGGCTGCTCATCACCTCTGCGTAGATCTTCCGGAACTCTTCTTCCGTGACCAATCGCTTGTTGTCTTCGCTGATTCGCTTGATCTGGCTCATCATCGCGGTCGACTGCGCTTCCGAGGGCTCGGCCAAACCGAGTTCCCACGACTTGAGCATGATGGAGTAGCGGCCGCTCTTCTTCCCCAGGACGATATCGATCGCCTTCCCGCCGACGATCTCGTAATTCAAAAGCTCCGCGCGCCCGTAGCCGTGCTCGTTGCGGCGGTCCCACATCTGCCGGGTGGCGATCCCGACCTCGACCTGGGAGGTCAGCGAACCGGTGAAGGGTTTGTACCATTCGGCGCCGGCGGGTCCGGAGAATCCCTTGACCATGGCGGAGAGCTCGCGGAACCCTACCGTCTTGACGCCGGTCGGCGCACGAAGGAAAGCCTCTATCCCCATGATGATTTCATCCAGCGGTCCGTTCCCGCCCAGGCCGTTGATGCAGGTGTGGGCAATCTCCGCCCCGGCCGAAATCCCGGCCAGCGTGTTGGCGGTGGACAGGCCCCAGTTGTTGTGGCAGTGCACCTCGATGGGCACATTCACCATCTTCTTCACCTGGGCGATCTGCCAGGCGAAGCCCTGGGGATAGGAAGAGCCGCGGGTGTCGACGATGGCCACGGTGTCGGCCTTGCCTTCCTCCACCACGGGGACGATGAGCTGCCGGATCATGTCCAGGGGGGCCCGGGCGCTCTCCATCAGAAAGAAGCACACCTTGAGTCCGTTGGCCTTGGCGTACTTCGTCAGGCCGACGATGTCTTCGGCGGCCTTTTCACGGCTCCCCCAGATGCTCTTGATAACCGGGTCCAGGGCGGTGATCTCCATGATCGCCCAGTGCAGCTTGGCCTTGATCGCCCGGTCGATGTCGTCCCGCCTTGCACGGCAGAAGCCGCAGACTTCCGCTGTCTTCATTTCTCTTGCCATCGTCGCGAGGGCGTCGAAATCCTCGTCGGAGACGGCGACCATGCCCCCCTCGATGCGCAGCACGCCCATATCTTCCAGAGCGTGGGCGATCTTCAGTTTCTCGTCCTTGCGGAAGACGACCCCGGGGGTCTGCTCCCCGTCCCGCAGCGTGACGTCATGAATCGTGACTTTTGCTGGAACCTTCCAGTCCGCGCGGACTTCGGGCTCGAAACCATAGGGACTCAACGACCATTTCCCCGGCACCTTCCAGGGAGTCTCTCCTGCATTGCTCATTCGAATTTCCTCCTCTAAGACAGTAGATTTTCATCATAAGGGGTTTTCGTGAGGACTTCATTGCCGTCCTCGGTAATCAGAATGGTATCCTCGATGCGGACGCCCCCCCCGCCCGGGGTGCCGGGAATGAAAATTCCGGGCTCCATGCTGAAGATCATGCCCGGCTTCAGTACGACCTCCTTCTCGCTCCCGATCGCGGCGACCTCTCCCACGATGGGATAGGTGAGTCCGGTGACGCCGATGCTGTGTCCCAGCAGACCCAGATAATCGTGCCCTTTGAAACCATGGTCGATGACGACCTGCCTCGCGGCGTTGTTCACGTCCGCGTTGGTGTTGCCGGGTTTCATCGTCCGGTGGATTTCCATCATCATCCCATAGACGGCTTTATATATTTTCTTATGTTGCTCGCTGGGCTTGCCGAAGATCACCGTCCGGGTGAAGTCGGAAAAATACCCGTTGAAACAGCCGCCGAGGTCCATGAAGACCAGTTCGTCCCAGTTGATCTTCCTGTCCGAGGCAAACCGCCGCAGCGGCGCCGTTCCGTCTCCGGAGGTCACAATCAGGCTGCACTGGGGCGCTTCCATCCCGTTCGAGTACAGCGAGTGCATCGCTTCCGCGAGAATCTCGCACTCCCGGACGCCCACATCGATTTTTTTCATCGCCCTGTCCATGGCGATCGTCGCCATTTGACTCGCCACACGCATGCATTTTATCTCTTCGCTGTTCTTGACCACCTGGGCATCCAGGACACAATGGTCCCCGTTGACGAATTGGGCCTTGGGAAAAGCCTCCTGGAGCTTGAGCAGGGTCAACATGGAGACGTGATCGATACCGATCTTTCCTTTCGTGATCCCCAGCTCTTCGAAGGCGGGGATGAATTTCTTCTTGATCTCCACCTCGACGATCCCCGGGTCCTCCATGGTTGCCAGGGGCCTGATATTCTCCTTCTTCATCCAATACATCGAGTCCCTGCATCGCTCATAACAGCCGCTCGTCGGGAAGAGGAGAGGCTCTTTGTCCGGGGCCATGATGCCGGCATTGCGGGTGAGAAAAGAGATGGGCCACCACAGCGGGCGGTAGCCCGTCATGTACCGTATATTTTCCGCCTTGAAACAAAGTATTGCATCGAGCCCGTGTTTTTTGATTTGTTCATTCAAGCACCTTGTTCGCTCTTTGCGGAGGAAATCAAAGTCTATCCTCTTTGTCCAGTCCACTGCAAAATCCATTTCTTAGCTCCTTTCAAAACAAAAGTTTGGATGGGTTCTCCCCCAAAAATCAAATCCGTGATCGCCTTAATACGTCCATCTGGCAAGGATTCATTTTACGCGCGCAAGAATAAGAGAAGCGCCCCTATGTGTCAAGCAGATATTCGCATCCTCCACCCTCGGAAGAACGAATCCATAGAATTGCTCATCCTGGAAGGGAGCGTATTTCCAGGATCCTGTCCACATTGAAAGTCCTTTCTTCCTTGCTCGTCAGGCAATAGGCCTTAAGACCGGTAAAAGGGCGCCCATTGTATTCCATCTTGCCGACAAAAATGGGCCGCACCTGCCGGTGCGATTTTTCGTCTTTCGCTTTCAGATAGACAATCTCCAGGTCTTGCCTATTTCGGATGGCCTTTTCGATGCTCAGAATCCTTTCCTCACGGGGATATAACCGGCCGGCGCGGTTGTACTGAAGCCCCGTAAGGAACTTCACGACCTGCCAGTCCATCAGGATATGGCTCTTTTTGATAGGCTGTTTCAGGACGATGCCTTTTAGAGTTTTACAGCGGGAGAGCGCCACGTACATCTGCCCGTGGGCAAAGGTGCCCCGACCCACGTCGATGACGGCCTTTTCGAAAGTCTTCCCCTGACTTTTGTGGATGGTAACGGCGAAGGCCAGCCTCAGCGGGTACTGGGTAAATGTCCCGACAACTTCCGAGGCAAGCGCCCCGTCTTTCAGGAAAAAACGATATATTTCCCATGTGTAGGGGGATATTCCCACTCTTTCGCCCGTTTCAAGCCTGGCCGATATGAGTTCCTCCCCCCCCTTGTCCCGCTTAAATCCCGTCACCCGCCCGATGGTTCCGTTGATCCAGCGCCCATTGGAGTCGTTGTTGAGAAGCATGACCTGTGCATCCTTCTTCAGTCTGATCTCCATCGCCGTCGGCAGGTATTCCTTTCCGAAGTCACCCTCGATGATGCCGCGCGCCCTCCAGGTTTTGCCGGGCAGTTCGGCAAGATGTTCCTCGTTGACGCGGTCGGCCAGATCGTTGGTGCTCGTCAGATGGATGCAATACTCCTCACGCGACGCTTCAAAAGCGGTATCGACACGCCTGTTCAACAATTCAAGATCGTTGTCGGTTACGGTGCGATTGCGGATCGCGTTTAAGACGCGGATGAATTCGTCGTCCGTCTGGCGATAGATCTTCTCCAGTTCCACGAATTCCATATCCAGCCCGACGAGGCATCGGGCGCTGAAAAAAAAGGGCGTGGCATAGAGGGTGCGAAAAATCTCCCGTTCCTGACTTGTAACGACAGGCGGGAGCTGGTAGAGGTCGCCGATAAAAATCATCTGGACGCCGCCGAAAGGCAAGCTCCCATCGGGCCCATTGAGGCGCAGAAATTTATCCACGCAATCAAGCAGGTCGGCCCGCACCATCGAGACTTCATCAATAACGATGGTCGTAATCATTTTGTAGAGATTCTTTTTGTCATCCTTGATTTTACGGATGGCAGAGGGCGTTACATCTGGCCTGAAACCGAAGAATGAATGAATCGTCTGACCGGAGATGTTGACGGCGGCGACTCCCGTGGGCGCCAGGAAGACGACTTTTTTTGCCGTATGCTCCCGAAAATAGCCGAGAAGCGTTGACTTCTCCGTGCCCGCCCGACCGGTAACGAAAACGTGCTGCTTCGCTTCCTCAATCAGCGCCAGCGCCCGCCGGAACTGGGGGTTGAGATCAATCTCCGACCGATTTCGCATCATTCCCTATATGGATGCCCCCCCCTATATTTTCTATTGACAATAAAATATGACAAGCTATAGTCTCGTATCGATTTTTTTTGGTTAACTAAAGATCTGCCGGACTTTTGACAGAAAGGCCCGGCCTGTTTAATACGTGGGTGTAGATCATGGTGGTAGAGACATCCGCATGTCCCAGAAGTTCTTGCACCGTGCGGATATCATAACGCGCCTCAAGCAGATGCGTGGCAAAGGAGTGGCGTAAGGTATGACAACCGACCCTCTTATTTATGCCCGCCCGCAATGTCGCCTCTTTCACGGCTTTCTGGATCAGACTCTCATTGATATGGTGCCGCCGCACCTTGCCGCTTCGCGGGTCCACCGAAAGACTCCCCCTTTCCACCTCGCCGGGAAGCACGCTGTCACGAAATTCGCCTCTTTTAGCAATTGTCTCTCGACCATTTGGCGAGGGATACGGTGTCTTCTCAGAGGTGTAGTGGGGCAGGAACGTCTCGTAGAGAATCTTCAGGGCATGGTTGGCCTGCCTGACCTGCCAGTCAGCAACCCCTTGACGTTGCGCCAAGTCTGCCAGAAATGCCTCAATATCTTTTCCCGACCGGTCCTGCAAACGTTTTTCCGGCAAAAAACTAGCAAATGCCTGCGCCCATCGCACATAAAAGGTCGAACGGTCAGGGCTTACCCTGTTCTCCTCCGCGCATGCACGGAATGCCTCCCAGAATTTCTGTTGCTCTTCTTTTTGGGGGGATTTCATGTTTCTATTCCCTAAAGTACCATTGTTTCAAAATGTTAAGTAGAGAACAGCACGATTGTACTATACAGAATTATCTTATTGCAATATAATTTTTCTGTCTACTATATGTTCGCGGCACGCCTCCGGCGCGCCGCGAACGGGGCGAGCTGAGCTTCGCTCCAGCGCCTGTTCTTCAGGCCGCCGAAAGCGGCCTTTCGAACAATCGCTGGAGCCTCGCCGGCCTAACGCCGTCATCGACTATACGTCGACTCCCGGCGCTAGACCGACTCGGCTCAGCTCGCCCCGTTAGAAGCAAGATTGATGACTATCAAAACCACGAAAACAACGAACAGATTGCATTTTACGGATTTAGATCCAATAAGGTTCGAGGATTTCTGCCTTGCATTGATTTTCCCCCTCCATCCTTGGGCTAATATAAGGCACTATGGCCGTTTGGGAGATGATGGGGGCATAGATATTTACGCAAAAGAGAGCGCAAAAAGGGGACAGATTTATTTACTTGTTTTATGAATTCGCGAAGGGCAATTATGACCACGTTAGCGTGCATATGACCAATTTTTGAAGGCAAGGCATAATATTTTTATCACTCGTAACTGCAGAAAGGAGATATTTACATGCGCAGGAAAATAATCAATGTGGTGTTGGGAGTATTGGCGGGAATGTTTTTCTGGTATGGCCTCTGCATTGCTAATACTGGCGCAACAGGAACCGTACTTGATAAACATACCAATAATCCTATTGCAAATACAATAGTTATCGCATCAATGAATACCAATATCTTAGAGCACAAGAAGTATGAAGTTATTAAAGCTAAAACAGATAATAAAGGAAAATACAAATTAAACGGATTGCATTATAACTATAACTATAGTCTTTCAGTCGTTAAAGATGGATATATGATGGCAGGCGATAGATTGTATGTTAGTTTGTCTAAAGATAATACAGTGATAATCAATTCCCCATTGTATATGGTTAAAGTTCAGCCGATAAAAGGTAAGTTAAATTACTTCAACAATAAGCCGGCAAGTGGCATAACTATTAGAACTAACAGCGGAGTAAATATTACAACCGAATTAAATGGTAATTTTGTTCTTCCTTTTACACTTGGAGTTGTGCAAATTAATATTGCAGACAATAATATACCAGAGTGGTGCAAAAAAACATTTCAAATTGATACTAATTACACCTCGGATATTGGTGATGTAAAACTGGCTTGCTTATACCAAATATCTAACGACGGAAAATTAAAAGTATCGTCTGCTGATGGTAGATACATTGATAATCGTGATGAGACAATCACTGATACGAAAACAGGATTAATGTGGCAGGCTAACGAGTACGCAAATTGCAATTGGTGCTGGCAAAACGCTTTGAACTATTGTAGCACAGTGAGAAATGGCGGATATTCAGATTGGCGGTTGCCCACCGTAGATGAATTGAAAAGCCTTATAGATGCAAATAACAAATACACAATACAGGGCGCTAGCATCTTTATGCATCCTATGTTCGAGATAAATCCGCAGCGTACTGCATTCTTCACCAAGACAGGAGCCGGTCAAGAGGATGATGTGTGGTTCGTCTATTTTAGTTCGGGAGAGGCACGGCCCTACACTAGTAAGTTGACGGCAGACATACGTTGTGTAAGGTGAATGTGCGAACCTCTATCCCTGATTATTCATGAGTGAGCGGGTTCGCGTCGAAATACGAACACCCTCTGAGTCGTAGAACGCTTGTGCGTCGAAATCCGGAAATCCGGGGACACCATACTAGTTTTGTGTTGACAAGCATAGTCAAAAAGGGACTCAAAAACGGGACCGGTGTCACATCTTGTATAGTGAATTAAAATTGTTCTTTTGTAAATTCAGTACGTTTGCCTAACATTGCTGCTACAGGGGACGGCAAAAAGCGCGCCGCCCCTGAGCAGCCCGTTCGCGGCACGCCTCCGGCGCGCCGCGAACGGGGCGAGCTGAGCTTCGCTCCAGCGCCTGTTCTTCAGGCCGCCGAAAGCGGCCTTTCGAACAATCGCTGGAGCCTCGCCGGCCTAACGCCGTCATCGACTATACGTCGACTCCCGGCGCTAGACCGACTCGGCTCAGCTCGCCCCGTTATCCGAATGGAGAAAACGTATGTGGCCATTTAACAAAAACAAGAGGCGACCATCTGACCCGTCAAGTGTTTCACAGTCTTGGACGCTTGTTTGCCGTAGTTGCGGCAAGCGATATGTCATAGGTGAGGATTCTATTCTTGTTTCTGATGAGGATGCTATGGAATTCTTCTTTCAGGCAGGTGGCAAGGCCATACTCGGAACTCAGACGAGGAAACCAGACTTGGCGATCAATAAAGGAACGCTTCCATCAGCGGAAAAACAAAAGGCGTTGGAAAACATCCAGCGCATAAAACAAGATCTTCAAAAGGGGCAACCACGCTCCTGGAGATGCTTTCATTGCAGTGATAATGCGTATCCTGAGCAAGCAACCCAGCCAAACAAAAAAGAAGTACCGTCCAGCGGGAAATCAGCAATTCAAAAGGGGGACTACTCCCTGATGCAATTAAGTACGGCACTCTTTCAAAATACTCCCTCATCGCGTGATGACGACCAGCTTGTTAAGCAAGCTTACTCTCTTATGCAGAATAAAAGGTGGGGAGAAGCCAGAAAAATAATCCAAAACGGCCTACAAACCTGCAATAGAAAGGATAGGTTATGTGAGCTGATAGCCAATATCTATCTTAACGAGAAGAATCCACTTGCGATAGGCTGGTATATGCAATCATGCGTCATAGGATCGCCAAGTTGGGTGCCATACTTGATGGTATCCTATGCTGCACGTGCCCTCGGATTGGATGACATTGCTTGGCGGTGCCTTAATGCCTGCGACGTAATCGACACGGGCATGAAACGGATAGACAACCTTGAAATCGATATTGCTGATCTTGTACGGAATTCTAATCGGTCCGAAATAATTTCTTCATTGATAAATTTCGAACGAATTTTGGATCCCTATCTACCTGCCGCAAATGAAATACCACATGATCAAAGCGAGAGAGAGATTTTTACGAGTCTGAATTTAACGGGAGACCCAGAGAAGCCTCCACTCAAGCAGATGTTAAGGCTTATGAGGAGGAGATAGTTCTAGGCGACAGATAACCAATAAGGATTGATGCGACCTCTCAGGTCGCCTTCAATCCCTTGTTCAAGAAGGCGCGGGCTACCGGTCAACAATATATAGGGTAA
>MICN01000002.1 GCA_001829875.1 Syntrophus sp. GWC2_56_31 | reverse complement strand
TCACCGAAGCGATGGGCCTGGCCATGGGGCATAAGGAGACAGGAAAGTGGCTCGGCCGACACGTGACCGATCCCATCAAACTGCTGTCAAACAAAGGATTATTATAATATATATTTAATGTAACGAGGGAGGATCACCATGGCAAAGAAAATTTTGGTTATCGACGACGATCCGGATCTGGTCGAGGCGACATCGATGATTTTAAAGTCCAGACACTATGATGTAATTGCCGCTTACGGGGGGGTCGAAGGACTCGAGAAGGCAAGGGCGGAAAACCCGGACCTTATCGTCCTGGATGTCATGATGCCCGACAAGGACGGATATACTGTCTGCAAGGAGCTTAAAGCCGATCCCGCCCTGAACTCGATACCGGTCTTACTGCTGACAGCCGTCGTATCCCACATTTCCACCACCCGCTATAGCCACCAGATGGGTATGGAGACGGAGGCGGATGATTACATGGACAAGCCCGTTGATCCTGCCGAACTGGCAAAGAGGATCGAGGTGCTTCTTTCCAGGCAATAACACAACCTTGCCTCCTAAAGGAGGACTTATGCCTGATCCAGTAACAAAAATCATGGTTATCGATGATGAAGAGATCATGCGGGATGGATGCACGCGAATCCTCTCAAAAAATGGCTGGTCTGTCGTCACCGCGGAGAATGGGGAGGCCGGTCTTGCCGAACTGAGAAAATCACCCAAAGAGATCGATATTATTCTGCTGGACCTCATGATGCCCGGGATAGGCGGCATGGAGGTTCTGGAAAAAATCCAGGCCCTGAACGATATTCCTCTTGTCATCGTCATCACCGGTTATGCCACCGTCGCCTCCGCGGTAGAGGCAATGAAGAAAGGCGCCTACGATTTCATCGCCAAACCCTTTACTCCCGATCAATTGCGCATCGTCGTGAAAAGGGCGCATGAACGAAGAGCGCTGCAGAAGGAAGCCGAATTCCTGCGGAGCGAGCGCGAACGTTCGCTGCGTGATGTGGCAACGGAAAAGTCGCGGGTAAACACCATCATCAATTGCATGGGCGACGGGATCCTTGTTTGTGACCGGGACAGGTGCATCGTCCTGGCAAACCCGGCCGCCAGCCGGATGCTCAAGATCCTCGAATCCGCGCTTTTGGGCAATTATGCATCACACAGCAATCTCCCCCCCGAATTATCAAAGACCATAGAAGACTCTCTTAAAGCGGAAGGGATCGTTTACACATCCGTATCGCAGGAGCTGAT
Source organism: Syntrophus sp. GWC2_56_31 (assembly GCA_001829875.1). Classification (GTDB taxonomy): domain Bacteria; phylum Desulfobacterota; class Syntrophia; order Syntrophales; family UBA5619; genus JAKAFS01. The sequence continues at coordinate 7,993 of MICN01000002.1, read as the reverse complement.
CATCGGCGAATCGCAGGAGACGTTTCTCCGCGCCCACACGGCCCCGGTCCGCAACGATCTGGGCGAGGTGATGGGGTCCGTGACCGTTTTGCAGGATATCAGTTACTTAAAGGAACTCGACAAGATGAAGTCCGAGTTTATCGCCATGGTGGCCCACGAGCTCCGTTCACCGATCGCCACCGTGGAGCAGCAACTGACGGTCGTTCTCGGCGGCATGGCGGGCGACCTGAACGAAAAACAGGACCAGCTCATGACCCGCGCCAGAGAGAGGACGCGGGGCGTCCTGACCCTGATCAACGATCTGCTCGATCTTTCCAAAATCGAAGCGGGGAAGATGGTCCAGTACAAGGAACCCTTGAATCTCGCCGATGTGATCATCCGCGTCGTCGAAATGATGAAAACCGACGCCCAGGCGAAAAATATCCGGATCGATTTTCTGCCTCCGGCATCCATTTCCACGATCCAGGCCGACCGGAGCAGCATGGAAGGGATCTTTACCAACCTCATTTCCAACGCCATTAAGTATACCCTCGCCGGAGGCAGTGTGACGATCCGCCTGGAGGATCAGGACGGCTTTGTGGAAATTTCGGTCGCCGATACGGGCATAGGCATAAAGAGCGACGATCTGCCGAGGATTTTTGACAAGTTCTTCCGGGTAAAAACATCGGAGACACGCCAGATCGTCGGGACCGGCCTGGGTCTCTCCATCGTGAAGAGCATCGTCGACGCTCACATGGGGACGATTTCCGTGGAGAGCACGGATGGCAAGGGGACGACTTTCAGCATTCTATTGCCGAAAGCAGCGGGTCTGGCCGGCTGCGAGGGAAATGCATAGCAAAACGAAGATCAGCCAGGCGTGCTTCCAGTTTAAAAATAAGTTTCCCCACATGACGGTTTTACGGAACATTCTTTATGATCCTATGCTTCCACCACCGTCCCTACGTTGCAGAAAAAGAACCGCTCCCCGAAGTCTCCGGCTAGGCGGGATGCCGTTTTTAGTCCCGTGCAATGTGAAACTCCGAGACGTTCGATGTCAAACGCCCTGAGTGCGGCAATGCTTTTCTCCCTCTGCTCATCGCTGACCGGGCCGAGATGCGTACCGCCGATCACGGCGTAGATATGGCGCTGACCCATTTTCTCCACGATATAACTCAGGGTGTTGATTATCCCGGAATGGCAGCATCCCAGGATGATGAATAATCCCTGTCCGGTTTCAACGACAACCGACTGGTCGTCACGGAGGTCATCCTTCACATACCCGTCGCCGGATTTTACCACCTGCTTCTTATCGCCAAGTTCATAATCGGTGCGGCGGGGCACTTCTCCCGTCAACCACAATCCAGGTTCAATCTCACGGAATGCATCGCTGAGTTTGAAGGTTGCCCCCTTGGCTACCAGGAGCGGCCGGGGATACGGCACGCCGATGTAACGCACGGTATTTCCCGTGACGCTGTAGCTTTCTTTGAAAAATTCAGGATGGGCATAGACATCCACCGCCCCCTTCAGATCGAGAACGGGACCGAGCCCTCCCGTATGGTCCCAGTGGTGATGGCTGATGATGATGCCCTTGATCGTCCTCAGGTCCAGACCCAACACCAGGGCGTTGTTCACCACCGTTTTTCCCGCTCCGGTATCCAGCAGGTAGTTTCCGCGGTCGGTTTCCATGAATATGGAAAGGCCGTGTTCGGCCAGCGCCCCGGGAAGGTGAAAAACACAATTTTCACTGACCATTGTGGCCTTTATCTTCATACGTAGAACCTCCTTATACCGCTAATCTGCTCCTTATAATTTTCTCAATAGTGCTTGAGCGGCGTTGTGAATGATATCCCAGGAGCCGCCGAAGGGCGGTGCATAGGCAAGATCAATGTAACCGATTTCTTCGATGCCAAGACCGGACCACATGGCGGCAGAAAGGGTGTTGATTCGGCTGACGACGCCGGCTTCACCCACAGCCTGGGCGCCGATAAGCCGTGCCGTCGCCGCGTCGGCGATCAGTTTGAGACCTATCTTCTTCGCATCGGGCATGGCATTGGCGGAGGCATTTCCCCAAGTGATCAAGCCGACGGGATGAAAACCGTATACACGGGCCTCGCTTTCCGTAAGACCCGTTGCGGCCGCCTCCAGGCTGAAAATCCGGAAAGACTGGGCCCCGACAACACCCGGGAATATCTTGGGTTTGCCACCGATGTTGCTTCCTGCAACGCGGCCTTGCTTGTTGGCGATATCGCCCAAAGGGATGTTCCCCCATCGCTTGCTGATCCGGTGAAAGGACTCGCAACAGTCGCCGGCGGCATAGATATTTTCTACAGAGGTTTGTTGGGAGAAATTAACGGCAATAGCGCCGGATTTGCCAATGGCCAGGCCCATCGCCTCTGCAAGGGTCGTATCCGGCTTGACGCCGACTGCTATGAGAATTGTATCTCCCTCCGTGGGACCGTGATTCGTGTTCAAGCGTAACCGGTAGGTAGACCCTCTCTCAATAGACTGAGGTTTCGCATCAGCAGTAAAAGCGACATCGTGCTTTTTGAGTTCGTCGAAAATCATTAGGCCCAATTCCGGGTCCCAGCGGTTGACCGGCAGCTTACCCCGGTGGATAATCTCCGTTGCGATTCCCCTGGTCACGAAGGCCTCGCAGACTTCCATAGCGATAAAGCCGGCCCCGATGATAATGGCCTTCCGGCAAGCCGTCTCCTTGAGATAGGCTTTGATCCTCAGGGCATCGCTCAGTCTTTTCAGGATAAATACCCCTTCCATGTCTTCTCCGGGTATGCCCGGCATGCGGGGTACTGTGCCCGTTCCGAGGGCAAGCAAATCGTAGGGCAGGGAGGCGCCGCTATCCAGACGGACAACTTGGCCGACCGGATCAACCTGTTCGACCTTGGTATTGATAATAACCTCAATGCCTGATTCCCGGAATTTTGCCGGGGTGCGCGCCGTCAACTTCGCTTCATCCTTGATTACATCGCCGATGTAATAGGGCATGGGTCAGGCCGCGGTTGCTACGTGAGGACCTTGTTCGATCATGGTGACGGAAAGACCGGGATCGCTTCTTTTTGCCTCGGCAGCTACGGAACCTCCCGCGGCGCCGGCGCCGACAATGACTAATGCCTTGCCCATGGATAATCCTCCTCCCGATTTACCCACTGAGGGCGTAGTAAGTTAATACTGAAGACCGGAAAAATCACCAAAAACGAAATAGGTTTGCGCGAAGTTTGATTTCATTGCCACGGCTGCCTTGGAAAGGGCCTCGACATTGCCGGAATCGATCAGACCTGCCAGTTGATTCAAGATCTCACGCTCTTTCCTGACCTGCTTGGCGTATGTTTCCGCCCGTTCGGGGGACAATTTAAAGAGGGCAGCGTCTATCCCTGATTTCTCTACGTCGCTCCAGAGGCTTGAAAGCCCGGTAAGGGCGGTCTTGAGCGTTTTTCGATCTGAGTCCGGTTTTGAGACCTCTGCGGCAAATTTCTCCATGGGGTCGTGGAATGCCGTGAATCGGTCGGGTAGATAATCGATACCCATGCCGGTGCGGACTTTCCAGAAAGCCGTCCTAATGTATTCAAGGGATTCATGGGCATCATACCGCCTGTCGGCAGCAACGAGAACCTCCGCTCCCGATATCTTTCGTCTCGACTCTGTGACGGCTTCTGCAAAGGCAGGGTATGATTTAATCTGTGGGTCCGCGGCCTGGACGAAACGCTGCCAAGCCCTGTCGAGACGCCGCAAAGACTCCTGGACTTGATGTGCCGGCCTGGTGGGTTGGTTGGTCAGCGCAAGGGCAGGAACATAAGCACGTTCCAGAGCGGCAAACTCTTCGATAACACCCGCATAGACAGTGGCGGCAACGACGAGGCTGAGTGTCGCCATGACGGCAAGAAAAGCATATTTCTTCTTCATGGTTGAAACCTTTCTGAATGAATTTTACCTATATCACCCGTTCATATCCGGATGGTAACGAAAACCATCTTTATTTGGCTCGTTCATTTCTACCTGAATGTACATCAAGCATCCTTCGATGTCTATTGTTCATTTCAGTAATGAGCTATTGGCAATGACACGATCCCTTTGAATAGCGAAAAATATGACTGATGTTCAGCCTTGACATATTATGAGCATATGCTTATAATGGTGATCAAGGAGTGACACCATGTCGAGACCGAAGTGCTGCCGTCAGATCGGCGCCATGCCGGGTAAAACCTGTTTCCAACCGGAGGGGGTGATGTCTTCGTCCTTCGAAGAGGTTCTTTTGACCCTCGACGAGTATGAGGCGATCCGCCTGGCCGATCTCGAAGGGTTGTACCAGGAGCAGGCGGCCTCCCGGATGAACATTTCGCGGCAGACCTTCGGCAGGATTGTCGAAGCGGCGCGACGGAAGGTCGCCGATGTCCTCGTCAACGGAAAGGTCCTGAAGATCGAAGGCGGTTCCGTTTCCATGAAGGCGGAAAAACCGGCCCGGTGTCCGCGTTGCCGACGGGCATTGGGCCCTGACTGCGGTAAACGCAATGAAATGAGTTGCCCGCATTGCAGAGAGCATGCGTAAAATCATACTGTTGTGAAAAGGAGAAGGATATGAAAAAAGTTACGAAAATCGCTGTACCGTCGTGTCAGAATCGAGTGGACGAGCATTTCGGCCATTGTGAGTACTTCACCGTATTCACCGTTAATGAAAACAATGAAATCCTGTCGGAGGAAAGGGTTTCTTCTCCGGCGAATTGCGGCTGCAAATCGAGCATCGCCCAAACGCTTGCGCAGATGGGCGTCAGCATGATGTTGGCCGGCAACATGGGACAGGGGGCCGTGAACGTATTGAACGGTTGCGGAATCGATGTGCTGAGGGGGTGCTCGGGCGACGTGAAGGCGGTCGCCGAAGGTTGGCTCGCGGGAAACCTGAAGGACTCGGGAATCGCCTGCAACCTGCACGAGCACGGATGTGAAGCTCCCCGCCCACAGGGCGGGGCTTCCCGGTAAGGAAGTGTTCTTTTTTCGATGCGCCCCTCAACCCCGCCCACAGGGCGGGGCTTGCGGGATGCGCTCCCGGTCACGAAGCCTGACGGATTCGGTACAAAATTTTTCTTGACATTAATACCCCCTATGGGTATATTTACTCCCAGGGGGTATTTTGATATGAAGCGCGAATCGCAAAAAAAGATCATCAACCGTTTTCGGAGGATCGAGGGGCAGATCCGCGGCCTAGAAAAAATGGTAGAGAACGAGGCGCCCTGTCTCGACATCCTGACCCAGGTGTCCGCGGTCACCGCGGCTGTCAAAAAGGCCGGCACCGAGGTCATCCACGTTTACATCGAGCAATGTCTGGCGGAGACATCAGGAAAGCCGGAGAGGGAAAAAACGCAAAAGATGGACGAATTCCGGAAGGCCATCGCCCGTTACATCGACATGGTCTGAGGAAAGAAGGAGAATGAATATGGAAACAAAAATCAACTTGACCCGCCGTAGGTTCCTGAAGTCCGTGACGGCCGCGGCAATGATCGGAACAGCCGGGGCGCTGAGTGTCCCGCGTACGGCCGAGGCCGGAGAAGGAAAACTGGCGACGATCATTGACCTGACAAAATGCAACGGGTGCGTGGACCGGGAGAGACCGGCTTGCATCACCGCCTGCAAGACAATCAAGACGGGCCGCATCCCCGAACCTGTGGATCCGATCCCCCTTCCCTTCCCCACCCGCAAGATCGAAGACTGGTCAAAGAAGAAAGAGGTCGGCAGCCGGTTGACTCCCTATAACCTTATTTACGTCCAAAAGGCGGAGGTGGATATCGGCAGCGACAAGAAGACCGTCTTTATTCCAAGAAGGTGTATGCACTGCGACAACCCCGCCTGTGCAACGCTCTGTCCGTTCGCCGCCAACCACAAGTTCGAGAACGGGGCCGTCGTTATCGATCAGGAGGCCTGCTTCGGGGGGGCAAAGTGCAAAACGGTCTGTCCCTGGGAGATCCCCCAGCGGCAATCGGGTGTCGGCGTCTATCTCAAGGTTCTCCCGACGCTCATGGGAAACGGCGTCATGGTTAAATGCGACCTCTGCAGCGACCGCTTGAAAGAAGGAAAGACCCCCGCCTGTATCGAGGCATGCCCGCAAAAGGCGATGAGCATCGGCCCCCGCAGCGAGATCTACGCAAAGGCCGAAGAGCTGACCAAGAGGATCGGCGGTTATCTGTATGGCAAGTCGGAAAACGGCGGAACGAGCACCCTGTATGTTTCTCCCGTACCGTTCGATCGCCTCGACGCGGTGATCCGGAAGGGGCCTGGGGAACCGGGGCTCGGAGCGGTCAAGCGGCGGATGGCGGGAACGGATACGATGGGCAAGGCGGTTCTCGCCGCCCCGGCCATCGGTATTGCCGCCGGCGTGGCAGGGGCCTTCGCCTTGGTGTCCAAAAGAAAAGACCGTATCAAAAAGGAGGAATGATCATGTCCATATCCATCAACGAAGAAAAAAACCGCATCTGCCGCCACGGCTCTCTGGAGTTGGCCGAACACTGGGCGCTTGCACTCTCCGGTCTGGTCCTCCTCCTGTCGGGCCTGTTCGAGCTCCCGATGGCCGCCCGCTATAAAATTACAATGATCCCGGGTTTCGCTTGGTCCGGCGACTTTATCGCCTCGCTTATGATCCACTATGTCGCATCCGTGGTCTTTGTCGCGGCGGCGTTCTTCCATCTGTTCTACCACGGTCTCCTGCACGACCGCGGGTTGATCCCCAAAAAGGGAGATCTCAAGGCATCGATTGCCGTCATCAAGACCTTCTTCGGCAAGGGCGAGGAACCGCCGTTCGACAAATACCTTCCGGAACAGCGGCTCGCCTATCTCGGGATGGCCGCCATTTTTGCCGTCATCATCATTACGGGTCTGATTAAAACGTACAAGAATGTCTACGCCCCGGACCTCTCCCATACGCTCATTCTCTGGTCGACCTGGCTGCACAACATCTTCTTTGTCCTGTTTATCATGGCCTTTGCAGGGCATATCGGCGCCATCCTCCTCAAACCGAACCGGCCGATGGTCCGCGGGATCTTCACCGGGGCCGTTCGTCTCGACTATGCAAGACACCGGCATCCCCTATGGCTGTCCTGCGCCGACACGCCGGCCTCTGTCCCACTGGTGGCGCTGGCAGCGGATACACCGCCCCTTGTGGAAACGGAAGCGATCGTGGTAGCGGACACGAAGGCAGGAGCGTCGGATGGGTCGTGCGCTCCTGCTGGTCAGAACACAATAGTACCAAAGGAAAAAGAGGAATAACCTTATGCAGAATCCGCTAACCGTCTGCGGCCGCCCATATGAAGATTTCTTAAGCACGATACAGCGCTTCCACGGGTGGATCGCTCCCGGTGTGGTGATCGGCGGTCTCATGGTGGATTTGGCGCAGGAGCATATCGGCCCCGATGTGGAGGCGGATGCAATCATAGAGACCACCCGCTGTCTGCCGGATGCGATCCAGCTCTTTACCCCATGCACTTACGGCAATGGATGGATGAAGGTGGTCGATTGGGATAAATTCGCCCTTACACTCTACAACAAGAAGACCCTGGAAGGCATCAGGATCTGGCTCGATATCGAGAAGAGCAGGCGTTTTCCCGATGTTTACAACTGGTATATGCGGTTGGCGTCAAAGGAGGCTCTCCCCCTCGACATCCTTTTGAAAAGTATCGAGGAGGCGGGAGGCATGTGCTCTCCTTTGTTCCCGTGCGGGTCGTCCAGTACTATGGGAAACAGAAGAAGGGAAAGATCGAGGTCTGCTCCAAATGCGGCGAGGCCTATCCCGCCAGCCAGGGCGATTGGTGTCTCGCCTGCCAAGGGAAGGGCTATTACAAACTGAAATGAGGTCTTTTCGCACCTGATCGAGGATAAATTTGAACCGGTGTTGCGAAGTAAGAGGGATAAATTACGGTTCATACGGTTCTTGCGTACTTTCTGATTTGGAAAGGCATATATACAGGGTAACTTCTCTCTTGCACCACAAGACCTCGCTCTTGATTATTCCAAAAGG
>MICN01000001.1 GCA_001829875.1 Syntrophus sp. GWC2_56_31 | reverse complement strand
CTTGTTGCGGCCTCGGCAGCCCACCATCGGCTGATGTGGATTCACCCCTTCCTCGACGGCAACGGGCGGGTGGCGCGCCTCTTCATCGAGGCATATTTTCACCGGATTCCGGTTCACGGTTTCGGGCTCTGGTCGGTCAGCCGAGGGCTGGCCCGCAGGAACGTCGATTACAAGTCTGCTCTTGCCCGGGCTGATGCGCCCCGGCGGAACGATCTAGACGGCAGGGGGAATCTGTCCAATGAAGGGCTGATTTATTTTTGCCGTTTTTTTCTCAATGTGTGCCTCGACCAAGTGGAATATATGGGGAGCTTGCTGCGGCTAGAAGAACTGGTTGAGCGCATCAGGCGGTATGTCGAACTCCGCGGCTCCGGCATGATCCCCGGCCCGGTAGGTCAGCAGGGGTTGAGGGGTGAATCGGCCCGGATGCTCCAGGAAATATTGGTGAAGGGCGAAGCGGCACGGGGAGCGGTTATTGCAGCGTCAGGCCTGAAAGAACGGACCGGGAGAACCCTCCTGGGGCAACTGATCGGGGAGGGGTTGCTTGTATCGGATACGCCGAAAGGCAACGTTCGACTGGGCTTTCCGATTCATGCCGCGGGATGGTTCTTCCCCGAGTTGTTTCCCACTTTATCTCGGTGAAGTTCTTTTTGTAGTCCCACGGGGGCTTGAACCCCGGTTTCCGGCGTGAGAGGCCGGATTTACCTTGAACAGGCGGCAAAGGCAGAGGACCGCAAAAAAGAGATCGTCACGGCATAGGAGACCAAAGACATGACAACAACATCCGTATTGAAAAAGATCGACACCCTAAAGGCCAAGATTGACGCCCACAGGCCCCTTGACACCCACATGCTCAAACAGGTTCGGGAGTACTTTCGGATCGGCATGGCCTATTCAAGCAACGCCCTGGAAGGGAACTCGTTGACTGAGACGGAAACGAAGATCGTCATCGAGGATGGAATAACCATTGGAGGGAAGCCCGTCCGGGATCATCTTGAAGCCCTGGGCCACTCGGAAGCCTATGACCTTCTTTTCCGGTTGGCAAAGAACCAGGACATCACGGAAGCGAATATCAAAGAACTACACCGGCTGTTCTATTACCGGATCGATGCGAAGCAGGCGGGAAAGTATCGAAAGCGCCGGGTCATCATCACCGGGACCGACTTCATCCCGCCAACGCCGGAGAGGATACCGGTTTTGATGGAGTCATTTATTGCCGGGTTGCCGGTAACCAAGGCGAAGCGTCACCCGGTAGAATTTGCCGCTATCATCCACAGAGAATTTGTGACTATTCACCCGTTTATTGACGGCAACGGGCGGGCGGCGCGGTTGCTGATGAATCTTGCCATGCTGCAGGCAGGCTACCCCGTGGCGATTATTCCCCCGGTATTACGCCGGGACTATTTGGACACCCTGAGTAGAACGCACAAAGGCGACGATGGGGCGTTTATCAATTTCATTTCAGGGGTCTGCTACGAATCGGCAAAGGAATATCTTAGGCTGTTGGAAGGCTGAAAGCCAATAAACGGGAGTATTTCCTTTGGTAGTCCCACGGGGGCTTGAACCCCGGTTTCCGGCGTGAGAGGCCAGCGTCCTAACCACTAGACGATGGGACCGTGGCGGAACATTTTCTTCTAATGAATGCCAGTTGAAAAGTCAAGGTCAAAATCACCCGGCTGCCCTGATCTGCGCGGTCGCCCGCCGGATCCTGCCGATCACCCTCTCCTTCCCGAGGGTAACCATCACCTCATCGATGCCGGGGCTGACGGTCTTTCCCGTGAGTGCAACACGGAGCGCCTGAGCGATCCATTTGAGCTTCGTTCCCCGCTCTTCGGCAAGCGCACGGAGGAAAGCCTCCAGACCATCCTTCGTAAATTCCGCAAGACCGGGGAGCCTCTCCGCAACCGCCTCCAGATGGCCGCGATATTCTTCCGTCAGAAACTTCGCCGCCGCTTCGGGATCGTACGGCACCTCTTCCTGGAAGTAAAACATCCCCGCCTCGGCCATCTCCAGCAAGGTCTTTGCCCGCGTTCGGAGGTCCGATATCGCCTTTGCAATGAACCGGCGATCAGAGACGTCGAATCCCCGCTGTTCCCAAAAGGGAAGAAATGCCTCTATCAGACGTTCTTCGGGATATGACTTGATGTAATGCTGGTTCAGCCAGAGTAGTTTCTCCGGATTGAATACGGCCGGCGATTTGCCGACCGCCTCCAGAGAAAACTCCCGGATGAGCTCCTCCATCGTGAAGATCTCCTGGTCGCCGTGGGACCAGCCGAGGCGGACCAGGTAATTGACCAGCGCCTCGGGCAGATACCCCATCTCCCGATAGGCCATGACCGACGTGGCGCCGTGACGCTTGCTGAGCCGCGCCTTGTCGGCGCCGAGGATCATCGGCACATGGCCGAAAAGGGGAACATCGTACCCCAGCGCCTCGTAAATCTGGATCTGCTTGGGCGTGTTATTCACATGGTCATCCCCTCGGATGACATGGGTGATCCCCATCTGGGCGTCGTCCACAACGACCGCAAAGTTATAGGTCGGATAGCCGTCGGCGCGCTCGATGATCAGGTCGTCCAGTTCCTCGTTGTTGAAGGAGATATTCCCTTTGATCAGGTCGCTGACAACGGTCGTGCCTACCTCGGGGCCGCGGAAACGGACCACCGATTCCGAGCATCCGGCTAACCCGCGATCACGGCATGTCCCGTCGTATTTAGGCTTTCGTCCCTCGGCAAGGGCCCTCTTCCGTTTCGAATCGAGCTCCTCCGGGGTGCAGGTGCAGTAATACGCGTTGCCCGTCTCGATCAGTTTTCGGACCTCCTCCCTGTGGATGTTCACCCGCTCCGCCTGGAAATAGGGACCTTCGTCCCAGTTCAGGCCGAGCCAGGCCATCGCATCCAGTATGGCCCGGGTCGATTCCTCGGTCGAACGGACCTGATCGGTATCCTCGATACGAAGGATGAATGTCCCTCCGTGCCTCCGCGTGTAAAGCCAGTTGAACAAAGCCGTACGAGCGCCGCCGATATGGAGAAACCCTGTCGGCGACGGGGCAAAACGCGTTCTTATCTTCTTATTTGTCATTTTCATCTATTTAGATTATCATACGATTACCGCTGTCGCAATCTCTTTTCGGTATCAGACAGGCCGTGAAAAGCAGGAGGGGATGTAAATTATCCTTGACAATCCGACCGGTTTATAATTTACTTCAGCACTTTACACGGAAACTCCCGTTGAGGGGGAAATCGTGTTTGCCACTTCGGGAAAGGGCGATCGTTTGAAGATCAACGTCAGCAAGATCCCCGAAGGGGGGATGGATATCCGGTTTGAAAGGGACGGGAGCTGGTTTCGGGGTTTACTTCCCGAGGCGGCCCCTTCTGATTTTGTCCCCGACCGGATCGATGTGGCCTGCACTGTCAGGAGGATGAAGGAGAACGTCTTTATCGAGGGAACCGCGGCAACCACCGTAGAGGCGCTCTGCGGCCGCTGTCTGGAGATGACCCGACAGCCGGTAAACGCGTCGTTCAAATACACGTTTACGCCGCCTCCCGCCCAGGCGAAGGAGGAATGGGAACTGACCGCCGAGGATCTTGATTTTGCGTATTACGAAGAGGATACCATCAATCTGGATGCATTGATCTTCGAGCAGGTCATGCTGCATATGCCGATAAAACCTCTGTGCACGGAGTCCTGCAAGGGGCTGTGCCCCCATTGCGGGATCGATCTGAACGCGGCAAGCTGTCTCTGTCAGGCCGAAACCTTCGATGAACGACTTGCCGCCCTGAAGCAGTTTAAGGTTCAACCTGAGAAACAATAGGGAGAAGAAAAGGAGTTACATAGTATGCCAAATCCGATAAAAAGACATTCTAAATCCAGGAGAAACATGCGAAGAGCCCACGATTTTCTGAAACCGGTCACGGCATCCGCATGTCCGCAATGCCGTGCACCCAAGCTTCCCCACCATGTTTGCCCCAACTGCGGCGTCTATAAGGGCAGGGAAATCGTCCCGATCGAAAAGACCTCCTGAACCATGCATCGGGGAAACGATCATGGCTAAATTCGGCGTCGTCTTTCCGGGACAGGGATCGCAATACCCCGGCATGGGTCAGGACCTTTACCGGGGGAATCAGAGCGTCAGGGAACTTTTTGCCACGGCCGGGGAGGTGCTCGACCGGGATATGGTTTCCCTGTGCTTTGAAGGTCCCCAGGAAGCCCTCGATCTGACGGCGAACACACAGATTGCGGTTCTCACCGCAGATCTCGCGGCCTGGCTGGCTTTTTCCGAGCGAATGACCACAGCGCCTCTAATATTGGCGGGCCATAGTCTCGGAGAATACGCTGCCCTTTATGCAGCCGGCGCCGTCGATCTGCGCGATGTCCTTGCTCTCGTTCATCTAAGGGGCAAGTTCCATCAGGAGGCAGTTCCCGTGGGTGAAGGCGCGATGGCGGCCATTCTCGGCCTCCCGAGAGAAGCGGTGGAGGCATTGTGCCGGGGCATCGATCGCCAGAAGCACACCGTGACCCTCTCGATAGAAAACGCCCCGGGACAGATCGTAGTCTCCGGACATACGGCGGCTATAGATGAAATCATTGCCGCCGCAGAAACAAAGGAGGGCGGCCGGGGGGTCAAGCTCCCCATAAGCGTCCCCTGCCACTCTCCCTTGCTGCAGGGGGCGGCAGAGCGGTTTACCGCAGAGCTCAGGAAAGTCGACTTCGGGGAGTGCAGGATTCCCGTAATCCCCAACTGCGACCCGGGCCTTCTTCATTCCCGGGAACACATGCGGGAACTGCTGGCCAGACAGATCACGTCCCCCGTCGGTTGGAAGGAGACGATCGAAAGGATGGCTGCAATGGGCATCGACACCATCGTCGAACTCGGTCCGAAGAGGACCCTCTCGGGACTGATCAGGCGGATTGACCGGAGATTGCGCCTCCTCAACGTGGAGGACGGCGAATCGCTGGAGAAGACCGTTGCCGAACTGAGCAACTGAATGAAGCACGAACCCGGACAACATTCCCACCCCACCGGAGCAGGGGTCATTTTCATAAGGAGGCAACTTTCATGACACTGGAAGAGAAGGTCATCGCTGTAATCATCGAGCAGTTGGATGTCACGCGCGAGGAATGCTCGATCGAAGCGTCATTCATCGACGATCTCGGAGCCGACTCCCTCGATCTGGTCGAACTGATCATGGAGATGGAAGAAATTTTCAATGTCCAGATCGCCGACAATGAACTCGAAAAGATCCGCACCATCGGGAATGTGCTCGATTATCTCAAGAGCAAGGGTGTCGTCTGGAATGAATAGCGGCCGACTTCGCTTGTTGATGCGGCCCTGATGGTCGGCAACCCGGTGTATCGCAGAAGGGAGAGCAGTTGAAAAGAAGGGTGGTTATCACTGGACTGGGCGCCGTCACGCCGCTCGGCAACTCCATCTCGGAGACCTGGGAGGGGATCTGCCGGGGAAAATCGGGCATTGCCGGGATAACGAAGTTCGACTGCACCCTCTTCGAGACGAGAATCGCCGGCGAGCTGAAAGGTTTCGACCCGACCCGGTATGTCAATAGAAAAGAAGTGAGGCGGTTGGACGACTTTATCATCTATGCCCTGGCCGCCTCCGAGATGGCCCTGGCCGATGCCGGCTTGACCATCGGCGCAGCCGAAGCGGAACGGACGGGCGTGATCATCGGCTCGGCCATCGGTGGGCTGGCTACGATGGAAAAGGAAAAAGAGGCGATTTCACTGGGGGGCCCCAGGAAGATGTCCCCGTTCGCCATCCCGTCGGTGCTGGCCAACCTCGCCGCCGGCCACGTGTCGATCCGTTCCGGGGCGAAAGGGCCGATCAACTGCAGCGTCACCGCGTGCGCCTCGGGCACCTGCTCCATCGGGGACGCCGGCCGAATCATCGCCGGAGGCCACGCCGATTGCATGATCGCCGGCGGCGCAGATGCGGCGGTGACGCCGATGTGCGTCGCCGGATTCAACGCGATGCGCGCCATTTCCAAGCGTAACGATGAACCGGAAAAGGCGAGCCGGCCATTCGACCGCGACCGTGACGGCTTCGTCATCGGCGAGGGATCCGGCGTGGTCATTCTTGAATCTTTGCCCCATGCAATGGAGCGAGGCGCACGGATCTACGGCGAAATCGCCGGCTATGGCAACACAAGCGACGCGTTTCACATGGCCGCCCCTCCGGACGGTCATGAGGGCGCCGCACGGTGCATGCAGGCTGCCATTGGGGATGCGGGAATGACCGCCGCCGGTATCGACTACATCAACGCCCACGGAACGGCCACCCAAATGAACGACGCCTTCGAGACGGAGGCAATCAAGACCGTCTTCGGGCAGCATGCGCGAACCCTCGCCGTCAGTTCAACCAAATCGATGACCGGGCACCTCCTCGGGGCGGCGGGGGCGGTTGAGGCTATTTTTTGTTTAAAGGCGATCGGCGAGGGAGTGCTCCCTCCGACGATCAATCTGGATTATCCGGATCCGGATTGCGATCTGGATTATGTTCCCCACCGCGCGCGGAAAAGGGCGATTCGCACCGCGATGTCAAACACCTTTGGCTTCGGCGGGGTGAATGCCGTTCTGATCTTCAAGAAGTTCGAGGAATAACGTATGACCAAGGAAAAGATCATCATCGGCGCGGATCATGCCGGCTTCCAGCTCAAAGAGGGGCTCAAACCTTTTCTTGCGGAGATGGGATTCGTCGTGACAGACGTCGGGACAGACAGCGATAGACCCACGGATTACCCCGACTTCGCAGCCCAAGCGGCCGAAGCGGTCTCCTCCGGTTTCTTCCCGAGAGGGATATTGATTTGCGGCTCCGGCATCGGGATGTCGATCACCGCCAACAGGTTCCCAGGCGTCCGGGCCGCCCTCTGCCTTGACCAAGAGACGGCGCGTTTGAGCCGGCAGCACAACGATGCCAATATTCTGGTTCTTGCAGGGAGGAAGACCGATACAAGAGAGGCCCGTGCGATCACCCAGGTATGGCTGGCGACCCCGTTTGAAGGGGGGCGCCATCAAATACGCCTCGACAAGATCAGGGAAGCCGAACTAAAAATTACGAACTCGTAAAAAGTTATAAACGCTTTGAATTTCGGAGAATAACCATTACATGTCTTATCTAATGCAGTCCGACCCGGAGGTCGCGGAGGCCATCCGTCAGGAAACCCGGAGACAGTCGGGAAAACTCGAGATGATCGCCTCGGAGAACTTCGTCAGCGAGGCCGTCCTGGAAGCCCAGGGGAGTGTGATGACGAACAAGTACGCCGAGGGCTATCCCGGTCGCCGCTACTATGGGGGATGCGAGTTCGTCGACGTCGTCGAGCGGCTGGCCATCGAACGGAGCAAACAGCTCTTCGGGGCGGAGCATGCCAACGTCCAGGCGCATGCGGGCGTTCAGGCCAACATGGCCGTCTATTTTTCGATCCTCGAGGTGGGGGATACGATCCTGGGTATGAATCTCTCCCACGGGGGTCATCTCTCCCACGGGAGCCCGGCCAGTTTTTCCGGAAAGTTTTATCGCGGCGTTTTCTACGGGGTGGATCGAAAGACCGAGACCATCGACTTCGATGAGGTGGAGTCCCTGGCCGTACAGCACAGGCCGAAGCTCATCGTCGTCGGCGCCAGTTCCTATCCCCGGACCATCGATTATCGGAAGTTCCGAGGCATCGCCGATAAAGTCGGGGCGCTGATCATGGCCGACATCGCCCATATCGGAGGTTTGGTCGCCGCCGGTCTGCATCCTTCTCCTGTCCCGGTCTGCGAATTCGTCACGATGACCACCCACAAGACACTGAGGGGTCCCCGCGGAGGGCTTATCCTGTGCAAAAATCGATTCGCCCAGGCCCTCGACGCAAAGATCTTCCCGGGGATGCAAGGCGGTCCCCTGATGCATATCATCGCCGCCAAGGCGGTGTCGCTAAAAGAGGCCCTCACGGATGACTTCAAACGATATCAGGCGCAGATCCTGATAAACGCAAAGACCCTTGCGGATGAGCTCTTGGCTTCCGGTTTCCGACTCGTTTCGGGCGGTACCGACAACCACCTGATGCTCGTCGATCTGACCGATCTGGGCATCACGGGCAAGGATGCGCAGGACACCCTGGACCGGGCGGGTATCACGATCAACAGGAACGCGATTCCCTACGACACGAAAAGCCCCCAGGTCACAAGCGGGATTCGAATCGGAACGCCCGCCCTGACCACACGGGGGATGAAAGAAGCGGAGATGAAGCAGATAGCCGGAATGATTACCGGTGTGCTCCGAAATATCCATAACGAAAAGCGCCTGATCGAGGTCAGGGAAGAAGTCGGATCTCTCTGCGAGCGGTTCCCGCTCTACAAGGAGAGGATAAGGGAAAACCGGTAGCAACCAAGGAATCTTCACTTTTTTTTTACGATGCCGTCAGACATGGAAGAACCTGAAACAGGTATGCAGCCGGACAAAAGGGTGGCATCCGACCGGCCCGCGTGGGACGATTATTTCCTCGATATCGTCGGACTCGTCGCCAAACGCTCCACCTGCCTGAGGCGATGTGTCGGCGCCGCCCTGGTCCGTGACCGAAGAATACTCGCTACAGGATACAACGGCGCACCCTCAGGGCTTCGCCATTGCCTGGAGATCGGCTGTTTCCGGGAGCAGAACAACATCCCCTCCGGGGAGCGCCATGAGCTCTGTCGGGGACTCCACGCCGAGCAAAACGCCATCATTCAGGCGGCGCTGCACGGGGTCAGCGTCAACGGGGCAACCTTTTACTGTACGAACCATCCGTGCACTATCTGCGCCAAGATGATCATCAATGCCGGCATCGTCCGGATCGTCGTGGGGGGGGATTACCGCGATCCTCTGGCCGAAGAGATGCTGGCGGAGGCAAAGATCGAGGTGAACAGGCGATGAAATGTCCTTTTTGCGGACACAGCGAAAGCAAGGTGATCGACTCCCGGATCAGCAAAGACGGCGATGCCATCAGGCGGCGGAGGGAATGTCTCGAATGCGGCAGGCGCTTCACCACTTATGAATTCGTCGAAGAGGTCCTGCCGATAGTCGTCAAGAAGGACGGCCGCCGGGAGCCGTTCGACCGGATGAAGATCCGCGCCGGTATCAAGAAAGCCTGCGAAAAGCGCCCTATCAGCACGGATGCCATCGAGGCAGTGGTGAACAATGTCGAGCAGGCCTGTCAGGAATTTCAGGACAAGGAGGTCCCCTCCTCGGCGATCGGCGAGCGCATTATGCGGGAACTCCAAACCCTCGACGGCGTCGCCTATGTCCGATTCGCGTCGGTTTACCGTCAGTTCCGGGACGTCGGCGACTTTGTAGAGGAGTTGAAGGATCTTCTCCGAACGAGAAAGGCCGGGAAGAGAAAAAAGAAGAAGGAGGGATAGAAGGTGTTCACGGGCATTGTGACTGCTATGGGATCCGTGCGGCGCCTGACGCAGCGAGGCGAAGACGCCCTGCTGGAAGTCGGCGCCTCCCTGGAGCTGGATGACGTCCGGATCGGCGACAGCATCTCCGTCAGCGGCGCCTGCCTCACCGTCACCTCCCTGAAAGACGGCGGATTCGCCGCGGACGTATCGGCGGAGACCCTCTTTTCGACGACGCTAAAAACCGTAAAGGCGGGCGACCCGGTGAACCTTGAGAAAGCCCTGCGAATCGGGGATCGACTTGGAGGGCACATCGTCCTGGGCCATGTGGATGGGGTGGGAAGGATTCTGGAAAAAACCGTCCGCGCCCGATCGGTCATCTTCTGCTTCGAGATCGCTCCGGAGCTCTGTCGTTATGTGGTAGCCAAAGGATCGATCGCGGTCGACGGGATCAGCCTGACCGTGAACCGCTGTGAAAAAGATCGGTTTTATGTTAATGTCATTCCGCATACGGCGGCCGTGACGACCCTCGGAGTCAAAAAAACGTCGGATACCGTCAACATCGAAACGGATATCCTGGCGAGGTATCTGGAGAAACTGATTCCCGGCGGGAGGGAAAAGGAAGACACTGGGGGAAAAAAAGCCGGCGCTGCCGGAGACATCGATCTCACTTTGCTTGCCCGGCACGGTTTTTTGAAATAGAAATGGGAAAGAGCATGAGCGTCAGCACAATAAAGGAAGGACTCGTCGATATCAAAGCAGGCAGGATGGTCATCCTGGTCGACGACGAGGACCGGGAAAACGAGGGCGACCTCTGCATGGCGGCACAGTTCGTCACGCCCGAGGCGATCAACTTCATGGCCAGATACGGCCGGGGATTGATCTGTCTGACACTGACCGAGGAGCACGCCGATAAGCTCCGCCTGATGCCGATGGTCCGGGACAACCGTTCCTCCTTCGGCACCGCCTTCACGGTCTCCATCGAGGCAAAACAGGGGGTGACCACCGGGATTTCGGCGGCGGACCGGGCCGTGACGGTGCTTGCCGCCGTGGCCGACAACGCGAAACCCGACGACCTGGTCAGCCCCGGCCACATCTTTCCCATCCGCGCCAAAAAAGGGGGAGTCCTGGTGAGAACCGGCCAGACGGAAGGTTCGGTCGATCTGGCGCGACTCGCCGGCCTGAAGCCCGCCGGCGTCATCTGCGAGATCATGAAGGACGACGGGACGATGGCCCGTATGCCCGACCTGGAGGCCTTTGCCGAAGAACATCACCTGAAGATCGTCACGATCAAGGATCTGATCGACTTTCGGATGCAGCACGAATCCCTGATCCGCCGGGCGGCGACGGCCACGATTCCCACCCGGTACGGCGGCGATTTCAGAGTGATCGTCTACGAGAATGAAGTGGATGAGATGAAGCACGTCGCCCTCATCAAGGGCGACATCACGCCCGAGGACGAGGTCCTGGTCCGTGTCCATTCGGAATGCCTGACCGGCGACGTCTTCGGCTCCGAGCGGTGCGACTGCGGCGATCAACTCCAAAAGGCCATGAAGATGGTGGCGGAGGCGGGCAAAGGGGTGATCGTCTACATGCATCAGGAAGGACGCGGGATCGGTCTGGTCAATAAGATCAGGGCCTACGAACTC